>JBIKVR010000056.1:0-17877 GCA_044356735.1 Prochlorococcaceae cyanobacterium | reverse complement strand
GAGAAACTACCGGAGACGGCGGCGGTGAGTTCAGGCTTGGAGGAGGTGGCCAGGGTGATGTAGCGGTCATCGATGCTGCCCATGCCGCTGGGATCAAAGCCTCGCCAGCCCGCCCCGGGCAGGTACACCTCCGTCCAGGCATGCAGGTCGTAGTGGCTAGGTCTGGGCTCCAACAGGTGATAGCCACTCACGAAGCGCGCCGGCAGCCCCACGCAGCGACAGGCCTCCACCATCAACATCGCCAGATCGCGGCAGGAGCCCACCCGCTCCTTGAGGGTGCGGCCAGCCGGCCAGGCGGGACCGCCGTGCCGCTGGGTGTACTTCACCCGATCTTGAATGATCTCCACCAGCTGTTGCAGGAACATCAGCGCCCGCTGGTCGCTGCCCATCAGCGCTTCCTGGGCCATATCCACCGCCGCCGGATCGTGCTGACCATTGGGCAGCCAGCCCTCCAGGGCCCCCACCAGGTCGCCATTGAGCCGCCCCACCGGATAGGGCAGCTGGGGTTCCGCCTCCTCCAGGCAGCACTGCAGCGGCGGGGCCAGCTCGGATTCCACCAGGCTGGTGGAAATCACCTGGAAGCGATCGCTGCTGCCCAAGAAGCGGGCCCGCATGATCTCATCGCCACTGGCCGCCACCAACGGATAGAGGTAATTTGGAACGGGGCTGATGTGCAACTGAAAGTCGATCAGCCTTTGGAAGCCATGGCCGCGAGGTTTCAAACAGAAGCGATGGGGACCCAGCAGGACCGGCGCGCTGTAGAGATAGTTAAAGGAGTGGGTGATGCGGGCACGCATGCCGGAACCGGGCTGGCTAGGGGATTTTGTCTGGGGAGGTGGCTAATGACAGGGATTTCTCAGTAAAGGGATCAGTTATGCAATGAAGCCGTCTGGGTGAGGTTAGAAGTTGTCGGCTCCGCAGGGGTGGCGTTTGCCGGGGAGAGCTCCGCCGGGGTGGGGTTCGCCGGGGTGATGGTATCGGCAGCGGGGCCGTCTGGGGGCTGGCTGGCTGGCTGCTGGCTAGCTGGGAGCTGGCTGGCTGAGAGCTGGCTAGTTGACAGCTGGCTAGTTGAAAGCCGGTTGGCGGCAGGAAAACTTGCCTGGCCAGCGGCCATGGGCGGGAAGAGATCAGGGGGGGAGAGGCTGGCGGCCACGAAATAACGCTGCTCGATCAGGTTGTGCAGGCTGTTGAGGTCGCTCTGCAGGCTGTCGATCGCCTCGTGCAGACCGCCGGCAATTAGCTCGTCGATGCTGGTATAGCTCCAGCGTGCCAGCGTCAGGCCGCTGAGGCACTCCAAGGCATCGGGGGCACCGGGCAGGGAGCGACCACTGACGATCCTGAGGGTTTCCTTAATCCGCTCCAGGCAGTAGCGCACCGAGCGGGGAAAGCTGGGATCGAGCAGTAAAAAACTGGCCACCGCCTTTGGTTCAATCATCTGTTGACGCGATTGGCGAAACATCTGATAGGCACCGGCACAGCGCAGCAACGAAATCCACTGCAACTCATCGAGTACTCCACCCACATCCTCAGGGCTTGGCAGCAGCAGGAAATACTTAACATCCAAGATTCTTGTCGTCTTGTCAGCCCGTTCTAGCAGGCGTCCGAGGCGACTGAATTGCCAGGAGTGATCTCGACTTAAAGTAGCATCGGTGATGCCATAGAACAGCTGGCAACCGCGACGAATCTCCCGCAATTGCTCCTGGGGAGGCTGATCCCAAAAGCTTTCACCCTCCTGGATGCTCCAGTGCAGATCATTGATCTGCTCCCACATCTCCGTGGTGATCACATCGCGAATCTGGCGGGCATTTTCCCGGGCGACGCCAATGCAATTCACCAGGCTGCTGGGATTTTTTTCATCCCTGACCAGGAAGCGCACCACCTCCTCGGAGTTGCCTGTGGGATAGAGCTGATCGAAAAGTTCCCGCTCGCCATTGGCATCGATTAGAGGTAGCCAGGGCTCAGCGCTGCCCGGCGGGCAGTCCAGGGCCATGGCCTCGCTCACTTCCACGAAGCGGGAGATGTTCTCCGCCCGCTCCACATAGCGATTGATCCAGTATAGCGAATCGGCAACCCGGCTCAGCATGGGTCTTGCTCCCCGGGGGTGTCACTGACGATCCAGGTGTCTTTGCAGCCGCCACCTTGGGATGAATTCACCACCAGAGAGCCGCGGCGCAGGGCCACTCGAGTGAGGCCACCGGGGCTCACCCAGGCTTCCTTGCCGCGCAGCACATAGGGCCGCAGATCCACATGACAGGGATAGAGCTCACCGTTGCTCAGCGAGGGCACCGTAGACAGATCAAGGGTGGGTTGAGCGATGTAATTGCGCGGATTTGCCTTGATTTTGATGGCAAATTCGGCGATCTCATCCCCTGTGGCATGGGGGCCGATCAGCATGCCGTAACCACCGGCTTCTGCCACTGCCTTGACCACCAACTCGCCTAAATGCTCCAGTACATAGGCCTGGTCATCGGGCCGCTGGCACAGATAGGTAGGCACATTCTCGATGATCGGCTCTTCATCTAAGTAGTAGCGGATCATTGCCGGCACATAGGCATAGATCAGCTTATCGTCGGCCACGCCGGTGCCTGGGGCATTGGCGATCGCCACCCGACCGGCCCGGTAGCAGTCCATCAGGCCAGCAACCCCCAGGATTGAATCGCTGCGGAAGACGGATGGATCGAGGAAGTCGTCATCAATGCGGCGGTAAATCACATCCACCGGCTCCAAGCCGGCGGTGCTGCGCATCCACACCCTCTGATCCTGGCAGATCAGGTCGCGCCCTTCCACCAGCTGGATGCCCATCTGCTGGGCTAGATAGCAATGCTCGAAGTAGGCGCTATTAAATACTCCAGGCGTTAGCAGCACCACCTTCGGGGATTCGGTCCAGGGGGCTAGTTCCCGCAGGGTCTGCAGCAGATGGGAGGGATAGTCGTCGATTGGCTGAACGGTGCGGCCGGCGAAGAGGCTGGGGAAGATGCGCTTCATCACCCGCCGATTCTCCAGGAAGTAAGCCACCCCAGAAGGACAGCGCAGGTTATCTTCCAGCACCCGCCAGGTGCCCTGGCCGTCCCGCACCAGATCCAATCCGGAGATGTGACACCAGCGGCCCAAGGGCGGCTTGAATCCCTGCAACTGGGGCCGCCAGCCCTGGGAGCTTTCCAGGTCCTCACGGGGGATTAAGCCATCGCGCAAAATCCGCTGCTCGCCATAGACATCGGCGAGGAATAAATCAATCGCCTCTAGCCTCTGGATCAAACCCCTCTCCAGCCGCTGCCAATCGCTGCTGCTGATCAACCTGGGCAGGGGATCAAAGGGCAGTATCCGCTCTGCGCCGCGGGAGCCGGAGCCATTGAGACGAAAGGTGGCCCCCAGGCGCTTGAGCAACATGCCCGAGGCGGCATGGTTGCGGTTCAGCTCCTCCAGTCCCAGCCGCCCCAGGGAGGAGAGCAGTGGTTTGAGGGCCTGGCGCGGTTCGTTGCTGGCGCTGAAGTATTCGTCGTAGCCCCGGTCGGGTTTGTACTCGGTGAACATGGCGGCCTCCCGGCTGGCCTCCTGATATCTACGGGATCATGCAGAGCAACGGCGCCAGAGCCCGTGGCCATTGCTACATAAGCGCCGCCTGAACCGTTCCTCAGAGCAGAAAGTAGCGCTGGGCCATGGGCAGCACCTCGGCGGGCTCGCAGGTGAGCAGCTGGCCATCGGCGAACACCTCATAGGTTTGGGGATCCACGCTCACCTGGGGCAGGGCGCTGTTGTTGCGCATGGCCGCCTTGCCGATATCGCGGGTGTGCTGCACCGGCACACAGGGGCGGCTGAGGCCCAGCTTGCGGGGAAGATCCGCATCCAGGGCGGCCTGGCTCAAGAAGGTGAGGCAGCTGGGGGCCAGGGCCTTGCCAAAGGCGGCGAACATCGGCCGGCCATGCACCGGCCCGGGGGTGGGGATCGAGGCATTGGCATCGCCCATCTGGGCCCAGACGATCGAACCGCCCTTGAGCACCAACTCCGGCTTCACCCCAAAGAACCCCGGCTTCCAGAGCACTAGATCGGCCAATTTACCCACGGCAACGGAGCCCACCTGGCTTTCAATGCCATGGGCGATCGCCGGGTTGATTGTTACTTTCGCGATATATCGCTTTAAGCGGTTGTTGTCGTTGCGACTGGAATCTTCTGCCAGGGGGCCTCGCTGCACCTTCATCTTGTGGGCAGTTTGGAAGGTGCGGATGATCACCTCTCCCACCCGGCCCATCGCCTGGGAGTCGCTGGCGATGATGCTAAAGGCGCCCAGGTCGTGGAGGATATCTTCTGCCGCGATCGTTTCCCGGCGAATACGCGATTCAGCGAAAGCCACATCTTCCGGTATCTTGGGATCTAGATGGTGGCAGACCATCAGCATATCCAGGTGTTCTTCCAGGGTGTTTTTTGTATAGGGCCGAGTAGGATTGGTGGAGCTAGGCAATACATTTGCCTCCCCGCAGATGCGGATGATGTCCGGTGCGTGGCCGCCGCCGGCCCCCTCGGTATGGAAGGTGTGGATGGTGCGGCCGCCAATCGCCCGAATCGTGTCCTCCACGAAGCCGGCCTCGTTGAGGGTGTCGGTGTGAATGCAAACCTGCACGTCGTAGCGATCGGCGACGCTGAGGCAGCAGTCGATCGCCGCCGGGGTGGTGCCCCAGTCTTCATGCAACTTGAGGGCGCAGGCTCCGGCGCGGATCTGTTCCTCTATGGCCTCTGGGGTGCTGGCGTTGCCCTTGCCAAAGAAGCCCAGGTTGATCGGCAGACCCTCCGCCGCCTGCAGCATCCGGGCCAGGTGAAAGGCGCCTGGGGTGCAGGTGGTGGCGTTGGTGCCGGTGGCGGGGCCGGTGCCGCCCCCCAGCAAGGTGGTCACCCCGGAGGCCAGGGCCGTCTCAATTTGCTGGGGGCAGATGAAGTGGATATGGGTGTCGATGGCGCCAGCGGTGAGGATGTGGCCCTCGCCGGCGATGGCCTCGGTGCCGGGACCCACAACTATGTCGACGCCGTCTTGAATATCGGGGTTACCCGCCTTGCCGATCGCCACAATGCGGCCATCGCGCAGGCCGATGTCCGCCTTGACAATCCCCCACCAATCCAGGATCAGGGCGTTGGTGATCACCGTGTCCACGGCCCCCTCCGCCCGGCTGGTCTGGGCCTGGCCCATGCCATCGCGAATCACCTTGCCACCGCCAAACTTCACCTCGTCGCCGTAGCTGGTGAAGTCTTTTTCCACCTCCAATATCAGCTCGGTGTCGGCCAGGCGCAGCCGATCACCGGTGGTGGGGCCGTAGGTCTCGGCGTAGGCGCGGCGGGAAATCCGGTAGGGCATGGCGGAGGCGGGGATGGGAGCAGGGCGGCGGGCCGAACTCAGTCGAGGGGGCCGTTGATCAGTCCGTTGAAGCCAACCACGCGGCGGCCACCGACGTAGGGCACCAGGTTCACCGAGCGGCTATCGCCGGGTTCAAAGCGCATGGCGGTGCCGGCGGGGATGTCGAGCCGCAGGCCGCGGGCGGCCTCGCGCTCAAATTCCAGGGCCCCATTGGCCTCGTAGAAGTGGAAGTGGGAGCCGATCTGCACCGGCCGATCGCCGGTGTTGGCCACGGTGATCGTGGTTACGGGCCTGCCGGCATTGAGCACCAACTCGCCGGCCTCCGGCATCAGTTCACCGGGGATGAGCGCTTGGGCGAAGGGATCGCCGGTGGCCAGGGAAGACATGGGGGCGAGAGGCGACTGGGGAAAAGCGACTGGGGGACAAGCCACTGGCTGGGGCGGGCCTAGGCGCGGATCGGTTCGTGCAGGGTCACCAGCTTGGTGCCATCGCGAAATACCGCTTCGATCTGCACTTCCGCCACCAGCTCTGGCACGCCGCTCATCACTTGATCGCGGCGCAGCCAGGTGCTGCCTTCTGCCATCAGCTCAGCCACGCTCTTGCCATCGCGGGCGCCTTCCAGCACCTGAAAACTGAGCCAGGCGACCGCTTCTGGATGGTTGAGCCGCAGGCCTCTGTTCAAGCGCCGCTCGGCCAACAGGGCGGCGGTCACGATCAGGAGCTTGTCTTTCTCCTGGGGGGTGAGATGCATGGGGAGGGCTGAGCCATAGCCACTCTGACAGCCACCCGCCGCCGCCGCCAGTTCAAGGCGGACGCTTTCGGGCCGCCTTGAACTGGCGGCGGCATGCCCATAGTGCTATCGGCGAGATCCGCTGAACCGCGGCTGCTGGATTGATTTGGTACCAGGTGCTTAGGATATAGCCCCTGAAATAACAGCTAAGATATATAGAGTTTCCGGAGGGGTGTTCCATTTTCCGTGCGGGTCGGCCAGGTAGACCAACTGCGGTAACTGGAGTGGAGGAAGCCCGAGGCCATGCCGGAGGCAATTTTTTGAGGTGTTTTTGTGGTATGTGGCCTTTGATAGCCCTGTAATTGTGTCTCATTAGGCGCTGGGCATTGTATTTGCTCCGCCGCAGTAACCTTCGTTTTCGTCGAATTTGGTGAGTTAATCTTCCACGGGGGCTATTCTGACCCTGCTCAGCCAGTCTCGGCCCCTGGGGCCGCCGCACCTTCAAGGCCTGGAAATCGGCGAGCGGCCTTGCTGGTTTCGAATAATACTCCTATAGTTTATTATCGTTGCATGTCAAGCCCTGGGATGCCGATGGTGCAAGGGATTCTTTTATTCGCCATGGTGTTCATGGTTTGGCTCGGGATGGCCTATGGCATTCACAGGCTGGCCCATTGGTCAGCTCCCTGGAATCTGCTGCATCGACTGCACGCCGTCCACCATCAGCCCGGTTACTTGAGCCGCGCGCGCAGATTGCGATGGCACCACTTTCTGCTCTGCTTCGGCAGCGTCAGCGAGACTCTTGACATCTGGTTCACCCTCACCCTGCCGCTTTTGGTGATCAGCCTGGTGCTACCGGTCCAGGGGGCCGCGCTGCTGGTGTTCCACTACCTGTATGAAATCTTCTGCAGCGACTCGCAGCTCGATCACAACCCCAGCCTTTCTGGTCCGCTCACCCGGGTGTTCGCCTGGGGTGACTACCACCTGCGTCACCACAGCAATCCCTCACGCAACTTCGGCCTGATCCTCACCTTTTGGGATCGCCTGTTCGCCAGCGCCTGCTGATGGCCATGCCCCTACTGCCATGGCCCCGCCTGCGGTTCCGTCGGCCCTACATTGCCCCCACGCTGGCGGTGGTGTTCGCCGGCACCGCCACCCTTACCACCCTGGTGACGGGTCTATTCGTGCTGCGTAGCAGCCTTGAGATCGCCAATCAAAATACTGCCCTGCGGCTACGGGACTCCGCTGAGTTGGTGGCTTCCAGATTGGATGCCGATTCAATTGCCATGCTACAGCGTCCAAGCCAGATGAAAACGCCTGCATTTCGGCAGGTCCACTCTGTGCTCACTTCGGCGCTGCAGGACATCCGTGGCATCCGCTTTATCTATACTCTCCGCAAGGCAAAGGAGCCGGTTAAGGATCCTTTCTCCCGCTATATATTTATCGTAGATGGAACACCCTACAGCAGCAGGGAGTTCACTGACACCGGTGTGGTAATGCCCACTAGTAGTAGCACTGATGCATTGCATCGCGTCTGGAAAACTGGCCACCTTGAGGTGGACCGCGAATTTGTGAGTGATCAGTGGGGCACCTGGATGTCTGCCTATATTCCGCTGTACCGCCGCGATGGCAGCTTTGAGGCGGTGCTCGGTATTGATATATCTGCTGAGCAGGTAATCATTGATCGAGACCGTATTTTAAGTTATCTGGTCCAGTCTTATCTGTTGAGCCTGCTGCTTACCCTGCCCCTGGCGGCATATGTAGGCAGTCAAATAAGTGATCCGCTGCGCTACATACATCAGAGCCTGCAGGCCATCTCACGCCTTGAATTTGGCTCCTTGAAGGACCGGCTAATTGCCGCAGGATGGATTCATGAAGTCCATCAAATCATCAGCTCGCTAGACACGGTTCAATCGGCTCTCTCCGAGTTCAATTCTTATGTACCAAGTGCCCTTGTGCGCAAGTTGGTGCTTAATAGGTCTTCCCTGAATTTGAGTGGTGAAATACGGCCTCTGGCTATTATGTTTACCGATATTCGTGGTTTTACTGGCCTGTGCGAGAGCCTTGACCCGGAGCAAGTGCTACAGCTGCTCAATCAGTACTTCGCCATCATCAACGAGGTGGCCACGGCCACCCAGGGGGTACTTGATAAGTACATTGGCGATAGTGCTTTGCTTTTCTGGGGCGCCCCAGATAGCGTTGATCATCCGGCTGTTGCCTGTGTGGAGGCTGCCTTGGATTGCTGCGAGCGGCTTGATGCTCTGAACGTCCAGTGGAAGGAAGAGGGGCGTTCCGTTGCTTTTCATACCACTTTTGGCATCGACTACGGCTCTGTGGTGGTCGGTAACATTGGCCCTCGTGAACGAGTTAATTACACTATTATTGGTGACCGGGTTAATCTTGCCCAACGCCTTGAATTCAGCAACCGTATATTTGGCACCCGCATTCTTGCCAGCGCTGACATGGTGCAGGCGCTCGGCCCAGCCGCTGCCGACTATTTGATTGTCAAGGTGGGTAAGACCCGGCTAAAGGGGTTCACTCAGCCGATGGAGCTGTTCGAGGTGATCTCCCGTCGCCATGGGGCAACTGAGCAGCAGCTGCTGTTCGCCGACACCATCAATGCAGCCCAGCGGGCCCACCAAGCAGGACACCCCGAAGAGGCCCTTGCCCTGCTGCAGTCAATTCAGCCTGGCTTGGAAGAGCCTATTTATCTGAAGCAGTTGATCGGTAAATATAGCGAAAGCCTGCCCGTCAGTGGTTGATGAGCATGATGATTCCCCACTTTACGGCTCCCAGCCCTAGGCATGGCATGGGTTTGTTCGCGTCCATCGCCCTGCAGCCCGGTGCTGTGCTCTGGTGCTTTGAACCGGCCATTGATCAGCGTCTGCCGCTCCGCAACTTGGAGCCCCACCAGCGGGCGGAGCTGCTGCACTTTGGTTATGTGAACCCTGCACGACCCGCTTTTGTGGTGGTCTGCGGCGATCAGGCCCGCTTCTGGAATTTCCCGTTGCCCGGTGAGCCCGCCAATGCCACTCCCAGCGATCAGATCAAAGGGGGTGAGGCGGTGATCGTGGCCTGCCGCATGATTGCTGCGGGAGAAGAACTACTAATCCACCCCAGCTCCGATGCCGACTACTTCCGCAAGATGGGGCTATGCCATCAACAGTTTGCGCCAGGCAATTTGTATGATTGAATTTGCCCGTAGAACCTGTTGGCGATTATCTTTCGGAGCCGCCTGGCCGTTGTTATTGCGCAATTTTACTGAAATTCTTGGGGCAATTTGTAGCAGGTCAATATGGTTTAAGCATGGGGTGATGGCCAGGCGGGAAGCTGTTACTGGTCCGAGCTGAAGGCGTCTATGCCGCCCAGCCGCAAGCGGCTGCGGCTGTCGTAGTCTCCCAGTACGGAAGAAGTGAAGCCAAAATCTGTAATCGCTTTCTTCCTGTGCATTTTGTTTAGCTCTGAATCACTATTCTAAATCACTATCTACGTCTGCGCAAATGTTGCGATCCAGAGATCCCAGGCCAGCCTCGCCAAAGTATTCAGCCGCGCTACGGCAATCAACCGCGCTACAGCAATCAGCCGCGCTACAGCAATCAGCCGCGCTAAAGGAATCAGCCACGCTAAAGCGGTGCGGCGGTTCCCTCGGCCCGGTGCTGCACCGCCCCGCCCAGGTCAAAGGCGGCATGCACCGCTTGTAGAGCCGCCAGGCCATCGGCGGCGGCCACCAGGCAACTGGTGCGGATTTCGCTGGTGGCGATCAACTCGATATTGATGCCGGCATCGGCCAGGCAGCGGAACATGCGGGCCGCCGTGCCCGGCGTGCAGGGCATGCCCGCCCCCACGGCGCTCACCCGGGCGATGGCGGCCCCCTCTTCAAAACATGTGCCGGGCCACTGGCGCAGCAGGGGAGCCAGGGCCCGCTCCGCCCGCTGCCGCTCATCGCGCTTGAGCACGAAACTCATGTCGCGGCTGCGCTGATCGCCGAGGCCATGGGTGCGCTCGGACTGGACGATCGCATCGAGGCCGATGCCGGCATCGGCCAGGGCCCGGCACACGGCGGCGGCGGTGCCGGGACGATCGGGTAATCGCCGCAAAGCCACCTGGGCCTGGTCGCAATCCAGGGCCACGCCGCGCACGGCCGGTTCGCCCAACTGACAAACCAGCGGATCGTGGCGCAGCTGGCTTTCTTGCAACTCGAAGGCCTCGGCGGTGGCCCTGAGCGCCTTGGCCCCTTGCTCGCCGGCCACCAGACAACTCACCTTCACCTCGCTGGTGGCGATCAGGCGCAGGTTGATGCCGGCGCGGGCCAGGGTGTCGAACAGCCTGGCGGCCACTCCGGGGCGGCCCAAAATCCCGGCCCCGGAGATGCTCAGCTTCGCCATGGCCCCCTGGGCCGAGAGCTGGGCGCCGCCGGCATCCAGCTCGGCCCCCATGCCGGCCAGCACCTCGCGGCACACCAGCTGGGCCCGATCCAAATCAGCGGCCGCCAGCGTGAAGGCGATGTCGTTGCTGCTGCCCTCCTGGGTGGCCTGCACGATCAGGTCCACATTCAGCCCCGCGGCGCTGAGGGCTTCGAACAGCAGCGCGGCCACCCCCGGCCGATCGGGCACATGGGAGAGGGCCAGCACCGCCTGATCGCCCTCCAGTTCCGCCCCATCCACCGGCCGCCCCAGCTCCAGCCCAGCGCTGCCGATCGGTCGGGGGCTGCCGCTGGTGAGCCTGGTGCCGGGGGCATCGCTCCAGCTGGAGCGCACCAGCAGCGGTACGCCGTAGTTGCGGGCGATCTCCACCGCCCGCGGATGCAGCACGGCGGCGCCCAGGCTGGCCAGCTCCAGCATCTCGTTACAGCTCACCTGGGCCATCAACTGGGCATCGTCCACCTTGCGCGGGTCGGTGGTGAGTACGCCCGGCACATCGGTATAGATCTCGCAGGCATCGGCCCCCAAGGCCGCCGCCAGGGCCACCGCCGTGGTGTCCGAGCCGCCGCGGCCCAAAGTGGTGATCTCGGGGGTGCCGGCGGCGCCGCTGCTGGTGCCCTGGAAGCCGGCCACCACCACCACCTGGCCCTCGGCCAAGAGGCGGGCCAGCCGCTCGGTGCGGATCTCCAGGATCCGGGCGCGGCCGTGGGCCGATTCGGTGATGATCCCCACCTGGGCGCCGGTCATCGACACCGCCGGCACCCCCTGGGCATGCAGGGCCATCGACAGCAGCGCAATCGACACCTGCTCCCCGGTGGCCAACAGCATGTCCAGCTCCCGCCGGGGCGGATCGCTGCTGATCGCCCGCGCCAGGGCGGTGAGTTCATCGGTGCTGTGGCCCATGGCGGAAACCACGATCACCAGCTCGTGGCCCTGCTCACGGCAGGCGGCGATGCGGGCGGCCACGGCCTGTATCCGAGCCACGTCAGCTACCGACGTGCCGCCAAACTTCTGAACCAGCAGGGCCATGGGCGGTGGGGCGGCCCTTTGTAGCCGCAAACACTCAGGGCTCGATTATCAGGGGCAGGGCAGGCGGCCCGATCAGCCAGCGGCCCAGTCAGTCAGCGCCGGCATCATCCAGCAGCGCCGGCATCACCCAGCAGAAAACCATCGCGGAAGGCGTCGGCGGCGGCGCCACCGCGTTTCAGGGCCGCCTCCACCTCCAGCAGCTGACTCAGCAACCTGAGGAAGCTGGCGGGCCGCTGGCCGCGAATCTGCTTGCGCATCACGTAAATCCGCTTGGGGTTGCCGATGCCAGCCGCCTTGGCGATGGCGTTCACGTCTTGTTGACCGGCCTGGTCCAGCAGGGCCACCCAGAGCCAGCCACGAATTTGACTGCTCAGCGCCGCCACGATGCGCAGCGCCGGTTCATTGGCCGCCAGCAGCGCATCCACCAGGGCAATCGCATCCGCCGGCCGGCCCGCCAGCAGCGCATCCCCCACCGCCAGGCTGCTGGTGCTGACGCCGCCCACCAGCGCCCTCACCGCCTCGGCCGTGATCGGCCGCCCCGACCCCGCGGAGCCCCCGCCGGCATGCAGGCTCAGCTTCTCCAGTTCACTGGCCAGCCGGGCGCTGTCGCTGCCGATCGCCTCGGCCAGGGCTTCCGCCGCCGCCGGCGCCAGCTTCAAGCCCATCTCGCTGGCGGTGCGTTGCACCAATTCCAACTGGCCGGCGCCATCCCACACCGCCGGCAGCTGGAAGCTGCGCTCGCTGGCTTGGCCGCTCTTGACCAGGGCCTGCAGCGCCTTGGTGGTGCGCAGCCGGCCATCGGGCTTGGCCGATTGCACCAGCACCAGATGGCAGTCGGGGGGGATCAGCGCCAGGCTCGCCTCCAGCTGCTGGCCCAGTTCGGCGGGGCATTGCTGGCAAAAGGGACTGCGCTGCAACAGCACCAGCCTGGCCCCAGCCCCGAAGGGCGGCGTGCGCGCCTCCGACAGGGCCTGGGCCGCCTGGGCCAGGTCATTGCCATCCAGCCGGCTGAGGTTGATGGCGCTCCAGGCCGGATCCACCAGCTTTTCCACCAGGGCATCGAGGGCTCGCTGGCGGGCGGCCTCGTCGTCGCCCCAGAGCAGGTGGATCGGCATGCCGGTAAGGGGAAGGGGGCGGAGGCGAGGCTGGAAGGAGGTGGGATGGAGCTGGGCACTTTTCCGCCAGCCAGCCCATTCCTGCCAGCCAGCCCAATTCCCGCAGGGATTCATTGTGGCTGGGCCAGCCCCCCTGCCGCTTGCCCGCATCTGCCGCCACCCCAGCATCTGGAGCTGATCCAGGCCTGGATCATCCGATTTTCATCGAGAGCATTCGCCTGATTCGAGCCGCATTGATTCAGCAGGGTTCCAGCCCCGCAGCCGACCCGGTGGTGCGGGATGTAGTGGAACGCTGCATCCACAGCAGTGGTGACCTGGGCCTGGCTCGGGAGTTGGAGGTGCCTGCGGCGGCCTGCGCCGCCGGCCTGGCGGCCCTGGCCGCCGGCGCCCCGATCCTCACCGATACGGCCATGGCGGCGGCGGCGGTGACCCCGATGGCCAAACGCACCTTCGCCAATCCGGTGCATTGCCTGCTCGATTGGGCCCCTGCCAAGGCCCCCGCCGGCGACACCCGCTCCGCCATCGGCCTGCAGAGAGCCTGGGCGGAACTGGCGCCCAGGGGTTTGGCGCCGGCTGGTGTGGCGCCGGGGAGCTCAGCGCCACTGTCTTTGGCGCAGATGCATTTAGCGCCAGTGATCTTGATCGGCAGTGCCCCCACTGCCCTGGAACGGTTGCTCGACTGCCTGGCCCAGCGGGATCAGGGCCAGCCCGATCAGGCCCAGGCAGCGCCAGGGCCGAGCCCTGGGCCGGCCCTGGTGATTGGCATGCCGGTGGGGTTTGTCGGGGTGGCCGAGAGCAAGCGCCGGCTGGCCGCCAGTGGCCTGGCCCACATCGGCCTGCGGGGCTCGAAGGGGGGCGCCGCCCTGGTGGCCGCCAGCTGCAACGCCCTGCTGCGGGCCGCATGGCTGCAGGCGGCCGGCTTGTATCTGGCTGGCTGATCAGGGGCCAACTGGTTATGGGTTGCTGGCTAGCGGAGAGCTGGCTTGTATCTGGCTTGTATCTGGCTGGCTGGCTGGCTGGCTGGTTGGCTGGCAGCAGGCTCGCGGGCCCTGAAAGCTCAGGCGGCGAGCGGCCCTTCCCCCTGGGGCACCTCCTGCGACTCCTGCGGCGACTGGGGCGGCGGCTGGCGTTTGAGGCCCACGGCCACGTGGCTGTTGGCCTCGATGCGGCCCAGCACCTGGCGGGCTCGCCGCACCACCGCCTGGGGCACCCCGGCCAGGCGAGCCGCCTCAATGCCGTAACTGCGGCTGGCACCGCCGGGCGCCACCCGATGCAGAAACAGCAGGGCCTCGCCGGTTTCCTCCACCAGCACCTGGGCGTTGGCCACGTTGGCCAGCAGCTCGGCCAGCTCGTTCAATTCGTGATAGTGGGTGGCGAAGACGCTGCGGGAGCGCCGCTGCTCGGCCAGGTGTTCGGCCACCGCCCAGGCGATCGAGAGGCCATCGAAGGTGGCGGTGCCGCGGCCGATCTCATCGAGCAGCACCAGGGAGCGCTCGCTGGCGTGGTGAAGGATGTTGGCGGTTTCGGCCATTTCCACCATGAAGGTGGACTGGCCCGCCGTGAGGTCATCGCCGGCCCCGACGCGGGTGAACAGGCGATCGGCAATCCCCAACCGGGCCGATCGCGCCGGAATCCAACTGCCGAGCTGACCCATCAACAACAGCAGACCGGTCTGGCGCAGATAACAGCTCTTGCCGCTGGCATTGGGACCGGTGAGCACGATCAGGTCTGGATGGCCGGCCTCCGAGCCCAGGGCGATGTCGTTGGCGGTGAACTGGTCTTCCACCAGCAGCTGCTCCACCACCGGATGGCGGCCGGCTTCGATCACCAGCTCGCGGCCTTCGCTGATCACCGGGCAGCAGTAGCCGCTGGTGGCCGCCACCTCCGCCAGGCTGGCGATGGCATCGAGGTCGGCCACCAGCCGGGCCGCCGCCCGAATCGCCGCCGCCTGGTCGCCCGCCTGGCTGCGCAGCGCCACCACCAGCTCGTATTCCCGCTGGGCGGCCTGGGCCCGCAGCTGCAGGATGCGACCCTCGCGACCCTTGAGTGCGGGCGTCACGAAGCGCTCCTCATTGGCGAGGGTCTGGCGGCGAATCCAGTGCTCAGGCACCGCTGTGGCCTTGGCCCGACTCACCGCCAGCAGATAGCCAAAGTTGCGGTGGTACTGGAGCTTGAGGTTGGCGATGCCGCTGGCCGCCCGCTCGCTGCGCTCCTGTTCGGCCAGCCAGGCGTCCTGGTCGTCGAGCTGATTGCGCAGGCCATCGAGTTCCGGATCCACGCCGTCGTGGATCAAGCCGCCCTCAGTGAGGCTCAGGGGCGGATTTTCCACCAGGGCATGGCGCAGGGCGGCGGCCAGCCCGTCGAGCTCGGGCCAGGGTCGGGCCAGCAGCCGCAGGGGAACGCTGGTGGCGCGGGCCAGCAGGTTTGCCAAGGCCGGCAGCCGTTCCAGCCCATCGGCAATCGCCACCAGATCCCGGGCCGAGGCGCTGCCGGCGCCGGCGCGGCCCGCCAGGCGCTCCAGATCACCCATCGGCCGCAGCAGGCGGCGCAGGGCCAGCCGCAGCGATCGCTGCTCCACCAGTTCACTGACGCCGGCCTGGCGGCTGAGGATGGCGCCGCGCTCCACCAGGGGGGCCTCGATCCAGCGGCGCAGGCAGCGGCCCCCCATCGCCGTCAAGGTGCGATCCAGGGCCCAGAGCAGCGACCCCTGGGCGCTGCCGGCCAGTTGGGTGCGGGTCAGTTCCAGGTTGCGGCGGGTGGCGGCGTCGAGCACCAGGCGATCGCCGGCGTACCAGCTGGTGGGCAGATCCAGGGGCACCCGGGCGCCGGTGGTGCCATCCAGGTAGGCCACCAGCCCCCCCGCCGCCCGCAGGGCCAAGGGCAGTTCCACCAACCCCAGGCCGGCCAGGCTGGCCAGCCCGTAGCGCTGCCTCAAGGTGGCCTCCGCCTCCGGGGCCTGGAAGGGGGTGCGGGCCACCGGCGTCACCAGCAGGGCCGCCGGACACCAGCCGGGTTTGGCGTCGGCTCCCTCCGGGACGGCCGGCAGCAGCACCTCAGCCGCCTCCAGTTGCAGCAGCTCCTGGTGCAGACCATCGCTGCCGAGGCGCTGGGTAACCCGGAATTCGCCGGTGCTGGCGTCGGCCACGGCCAGGCCCCAGCTGGGGCCATCGCAGACCACGGCGCAGAGCCAGTTGTTGCGGCGGGCACTGAGCATGCCCTCCTCCAACACCGTGCCCGGGGTGAGCACCCGGGTGATCTCTCGGCGCAGCAGGGCACCCTTCACCGGCGCCTCCTCGATCTGGTCGCAGAGGGCGACGCTGAGGCCGCGGCGCACCAGCTCGCCGCAATAGCGCTCCACAGCGTGGTGGGGCAGGCCGGCCATCGGCACCCGGCCGATCCCCTTGCCTGCCTCCTTGCCGGTGAGGGTGAGCTCGAGCAGCCGCGAGAGGCTGATGGCGTCTTCAAAGAAGCACTCGAAGAAGTCGCCCAGCCGGTAGAGCAGCACCCGCTCGGGGTGGGCGCGCTTCAGCTGCAGGTAGTGGCGCAGCATCGGCGGCAACCGCTCCGGCGGCACCAGGCTGTGGTGATGCCAGGCGGGCAGATCGCTCTCGATCGCCTCTTGGCTGCCGCCCCCAAGGCCCCTTTGGAGCCCAGTTGCCAGCTCTGCAGTCCCGGTCCCAGTGCCAGTGCCAGTGCCAGCCCCAGGGCCAGTTAAGGAAATCTGTTCAGCCGCCAGTTCGATCGCGGCCCCGCCATGTGAGGCCCCGCCATCTGGGGGCCCGTTATCCGGGCCGCTTGCAGCTGGGCCCCTGATAGCCAGCTCGCCTACAGCCAGCTCATTGGCAGCCGGGTCGCTTAGAGCCGGGTCGTTTAGAGACAGTTCATTCAGGCAGGGCTGACTGGCGGGTCGGCGCTGGCGGGGGCGCCTGCTGGCATCGGCGATGGCCGCCGCCGTGGCTGCTGCTGCTTCTGAGGCAGCCCCAGGGGACGTTGCTGAGACCTGGGGGCTGGTGTTGGCAGCTTCGGGCTCCAGCCCCATGGCTCCCATCAGCGAAAGCTGCTGCTCGGCTGCCGCGGCCACGGCTCACTGGCTGGGTAGTGGTCGATCGTAGGTCGCCCCCTGGGTGCGAGGGATCGCCCCAGGAATCGTTCGGCCCTGGAAAAGCGGCAGCGCAGCGCAGCCGCGGCTCGCTTAGGCCAAATTGCCCCACAACATGTGAAGCAACCCCCCACCGCGGGCCTGGTTGGTGGGAGTTGCGTGGGAGGATCTGGCCACTGGCCTTAGCCCGGCTAGCCCCGCGCCGCAGATCCATGCAGATCCTCAACACCCTCACCGTTCTGGCCCTGGTGGTGATGTCATTTGCGCTGATTGTGGCGGTGCCCGTGCTTTACGCCAGCAGCGAAGATTCCGGCCGCTCCAACCGCCTGATCCTGTTGGGCGGCATCGCCTGGGTGGTGCTGGTGCTGGTGAACTGGGGCATGAGCCTGCTGGTGGTCTGAAACCTGCACCGCTCAGCTCCAAGCCGCTCTCGCCTGAGCTGAAAGCCGCCCTGGCCTGAGCCGCAAGTCGCTCTCGCCTGAGCCGCAATTTGCTCTCGCCCCCGGCTGCAAGCCGCCCTTGCCTGATCGGCAAGCCCAGGACCGCTTCAAGCGGGAAGCTCCCCAGGGTGTTGGCCACCGTGGCTGCGTAGCCTGAGCGGGCCCTAGCCGAGCGTCTGTGGTCACCTTTGAGGGACGGTTCACCGATGTCGCCGAGCTGCGCATCGCCGTGGTGGTGGCCCGCTTCAACGACCTGGTCACCAGCCGTTTGTTGAGCGGCTGTCTCGATTGCCTCGGTCGTCACGGCATCGATACCAGCGCCGCCAGCAGCCAGCTCGATGTGGCCTGGGTGCCGGGCAGCTTTGAAATTCCCCTGGTGACCCAGCGGCTGGCCGCCAGTGGCCGCTATCAGGTGGTGATCACCCTCGGCGCCGTGATTCGCGGCGATACGCCCCACTTCGACGTGGTGGTGTCCGAGGTGAGCAAGGGCGTCGCCAGCGTCAGCCGTGCCACCGGCGTGCCGGTGATCTTTGGCGTGCTCACCACCGACACCATGCAACAGGCCCTGGAGCGGGCCGGCATCAAGAGCAACCTGGGCTGGAGTTATGGCCTGCAGGCCCTGGAGATGGGCAGCCTGATGGCCTCCATCTCCTCTCGGAACTAAGCGCAAGGGGTTGGCCCGGGGCCAGTCGCCCAGCCCTGGCC
>JBIKVR010000136.1:0-5658 GCA_044356735.1 Prochlorococcaceae cyanobacterium | reverse complement strand
CAGCCCTGGCCGCTCGGCTGTGGCCCTAGGGCGGCGATTTGACCAGCGGCACCTCCGTAGGGCATGCTCACTTGGTCGGCGACGCCAGCCGGCCCTGATCCCGCTCCGGATTCCACCGCAGAATCCATTGGCCGATCCAGTTTTGGATCCAGCGAGCGACGATCATGCGGATGTAGCTCAGTGGTAGAGCATCTCCTTGCCAAGGAGAGGGTCGAGAGTTCGAATCTCTTCATCCGCTTGTTTGTTTCATCATCAGCAACTGGCTCTCGATCTGATCGAAGCCCAGCTGCTGGTAGAAGCCACTGCTGTTGGTTGTCATCAAGTAAACCCGCTCCACCCGCCGCAGGCAGGGGCGCTCCAGCAGGCCTTCCACGATCTGTCGCCCCAGCCCACGGCCCTGGTAGGCCCCATCCACCACCACGTCCCAGAGCACGGCCCGGAAGATGCCGTCGCTGGTGGCCCGGCCAAAGCCCACCAGTTTGGAGCCATGCCAGGCGGTCACGGCCACATCGCTGCCGCGCAGCATCTGGCGCAGCTCGGCGCAGCTGCGGTTGGCGGCCCAGAAGCTGTGGTGCTGGAACAGCCGCCGCAACTTGGCCAGCGCCCCGGGTCGCAACACCAGCCGCCAGGCGGACCGCCGGTGATGGAGGAGGCGGATGCTGGCCAAGGCCCAAAGATGGAGCGGTTCACCGCCGATCCTCGCCTCTTGTGCATCTGGCGCATCTGCCGCCTGGATTCAGGGCGCCTTTATCCAGGCTGGCTTGAGCTGGCTGGGCTCACTGCCCGCCTGTCCCTAGCCCCCCTGGCTGGTGGCCTCTGCCCTTTGTCTTCTGGCTGGGGTTGCTCGCTTGGCCTGTGTTCCTGGCCTGGTTATGGCCCTTCTGGCGCTGGCCCGCTGGCCCGCCTGGCTCTAGGCCCACCGGGCTTTTCGGTTCACCTGCTCGCCGGGCCCGCTGGCTGCTGGCTGCTGGCTGCTTTCTGTTGGCTGGCGCTGGCTTGGCTGCCTCTTTGGCTTCAGTAGGCTGGTCAATCAGGTTAGGTAGGCCCTCTCCCCATGCTCAAGCTGTTGCTGGGTGATCCCAATGCCCGCAAGCTGAAGCGCTACCAGCCGATCCTCTCCGACATCAACCTGCTGGAGGAGGAGGTCACCCCCCTCAGCGACGACGAGCTGCGCGGTCGCACCGCCGACTTCCGCCAGCGGTTGGACAACGCCCGCAACGCAGGTGGCAGTGCCGCTGCTGTTGCCGCCCGGGAACTGAAGCTGATTGATGAGCTGCTGCCCGAGGCCTTTGCCGTGGTGCGCGAGGCGGGCAAGCGGGTGCTGGGCATGCGTCACTTCGACGTGCAGCTGATCGGCGGCATGGTGCTGCACGACGGCCAGATCGCCGAGATGAAGACCGGCGAGGGCAAAACCCTGGTGGCCACGCTGCCCAGCTACCTCAATGCCCTCAGCGGCCGCGGCGTGCACGTGGTCACCGTGAACGATTACCTGGCCCGTCGCGACGCCGAGTGGATGGGGCAGATCCACCGCTTCCTGGGCCTGTCGGTGGGGCTGATCCAGCAGGACATGGCACCGCCAGAACGACGCCGCAACTACGAATGCGACATCACCTACGCCACCAATTCAGAGCTGGGCTTCGATTACCTGCGCGACAACATGGCCGGCGACCTGGCCGAAGTGGTGCAGCGCGACTTCCACTACTGCGTGATCGACGAGGTGGACTCGATCCTGGTGGACGAGGCCCGCACCCCCCTGATCATCTCTGGCCAGATCGAGCGGCCCCAGGAGAAGTATCGCCGGGCGGCAGAGGTGGCCGCCCAGCTGGAGCGCTCCATCGAGATGGGCAAGGACGGCATTGACCCGGAAGGCGATTACGAGGTGGACGAGAAGCAGCGCAACGTCTCGCTCACCGACGAGGGCTACGCCAAGGCGGAGCAGCTGCTGGGGGTGCAGGATCTGTTCAACCCGGAGGACCCCTGGGCCCACTTCATCAACAACGCCCTCAAGGCCAAGGAACTGTTCACAAAAGACGTCAACTACATCGTTAGGGGTAGCGACGCGGTGATCGTGGATGAATTCACCGGTCGGGTGATGCCTGGCCGCCGCTGGAGCGATGGCTTGCACCAGGCGGTGGAAGCCAAGGAGGGCCTGCAGATCCAGCCGGAAACCCAAACCCTGGCATCGATCACCTATCAAAACTTCTTCCTGCTCTACCCGCGCTTGGCGGGCATGACCGGCACCGCCAAAACGGAAGAGGTGGAATTCGAGAAGACCTACAAGCTGGAGGTCACGATCGTGCCTACCAACCGGCCCCGCTCCCGCAGCGACTGGACCGATCAGGTGTATAAGACCGAAACCGCCAAATGGCAGGCCGTCGCCAACGAGACCGCCGAGATCCACCGCTCCGGCCGACCGACCCTGGTGGGTACCACCAGCGTTGAGAAGTCCGAGCTGCTCAGCGCCCTGCTGGCCGAACAGCAGATCCCCCACAACCTGCTCAACGCCAAGCCCGAAAACGTGGAGCGGGAGGCCGAAATCGTGGCCCAGGCTGGCCGGGCCGGGGCCGTCACCATCGCCACCAACATGGCCGGCCGCGGCACCGACATCATCCTGGGCGGCAACTCCGATTACATGGCGCGGCTGAAGCTGCGCGAAGTGCTGCTGCCGCGGCTGGTGCGCCCGGAGGAGGGCCAGCGGCCAGTGATCCCGCCGCAGCGCTCAGGCGAGGCCGCGGCGGGATTTGGCGCCGCCAAGGCAGCCGCTGGTTCGGGGGGCTTCAAGGCCCCCAGCGAAGCAAAGGCGATCGGTAATCTCTATCCCTGCGCCCTTTCCGATGCCACCGACCAGTCCCTGGGGGAGCTGGCTCGCGATCTGGTCAAGGCCTGGGGTGACCGCAGCTTGACGCTGCTGGAGTTGGAAGATCACATCGCCCAGGCGGCCGAGAAGGCACCGATCAGCGATCCGCAGCTGCAGGCTTTGCGGTCTGTGATCGCCCGGGTCAAGGCCGAATACGAAGCCGTGGTCAAGCATGAGGAGAGAGAGGTGCGGGAGGCTGGCGGCCTGCACGTGATCGGCACCGAGCGCCATGAATCGAGGCGCGTCGATAACCAGCTGCGCGGCCGGGCCGGCCGCCAGGGCGACCCGGGTTCCACCCGCTTCTTCCTGTCGCTGGAGGACAACCTGCTGCGGATCTTCGGGGGGGACCGGGTGGCGGGGCTGATGAATGCCTTCCGGGTGGAAGAGGACATGCCGATCGAATCGGGCATGCTCACCCGCTCCCTGGAGGGGGCCCAGAAGAAGGTTGAAACCTATTACTACGATATTCGCAAACAGGTGTTTGAATACGATGAGGTCATGAATAATCAACGCAAGGCGGTCTATGCCGAGAGACGCCGAGTGTTGGATGGCCGCGAGCTGAAGCAGCAGGTGATTGGCTATGGCGAGCGCACGGTTATTGACATAGTTGATGCCTATATAAACTCTGATCTGCCTCCAGAGGAATGGGATCTTACCCGCCTGCTGGACAAGGTGAAAGAGTTCATCTATCTGCTGGAAGACCTCACCCCCGATCAGCTGCGGGGCCTATCGGTGGAGGAGCTCAAGGCCTTTCTGCAGGAGCAGATGCGCAATGCCTACGACATCAAAGAGGGCCAAATCGAGCAGCAACGGCCAGGGCTGATGCGCGATGCTGAGCGCTTTTTCATCCTGCAGCAAATTGATACGCTCTGGCGCGAGCACTTGCAGGCGATGGAGGCCCTGCGCGAATCCGTGGGTCTGCGGGGCTACGGCCAAAAAGATCCGCTGATTGAATACAAGAATGAGGGCTATGACATGTTCCTCGACATGATGACCCAGATGCGTCGCAATGTGATCTACTCGATGTTCATGTTCCAGCCGGCCCAAGCGGCACCCGTGGCGGTGGGCTGAGCTTCAGGTTCGGGCTGCTGGGCCTTTTCGGGCGCCGGGCCTTTTCGGGCTAGAGATTGTCTCCGGCCTGTTCACCTAGAAACTCAAGGATTTCCCGATCCTGCAAATTCTGGGCCTCACCGCCATGCTCCTGGTTTAGCTGCCGGCCGGCGGCCAGCTGGCCCAGGCCAGATTGCAGTCGCGCCACCTGGCCTTCCAGGGCATCGATGCGCTGCATCAGGTTGCGAATCACCTGGGCTTCTGTGTCGGGCAGGGCCGAGTGGGCCAGCGGATCCACCCGCACGCCGCTCTGGTGCACCACCCGCCCAGGCACTCCCACCACGGTGCTGTCCGGCCCCACACTGCGCAGCACCACCGAACCGGCGCCAATGCGGGTGTTGGCCCCCACGTTGATGGCCCCGAGCACGTTGGCACCGGCCCCCACCACCACATTTTCCGCCAGGCTGGGATGGCGCTTGCCATGTTGTTTGCCCGTACCTCCCAGGGTCACGCCCTGGTACAGCAGACACTTATCGCCCACCACGGCGGTTTCGCCAATCACCACGCCCATGCCGTGGTCGATGAACACCCCCTGGCCGATGCTCGCCCCCGGATGGATCTCCACGCCGGTGAACAGGCGGCCCAACTGACTGAGCATCCGCGGTAGTAGCGGCATGCCGGCTCGCCAAAGCCGGTGGCTGATGCGATGCAGCAGCAGGGCGTGAAAGCCTGGGTAGCAGAGCAGGATCTCCAGAGTGCCCCGCGCCGCCGGATCCCTTTCTTTGATGATCGCGAGGTCGGCGCGGATGGCCTGGAGCATGGAAAGCGGCTCAGGGTGGCCGATCAAAGGTGCTGAGAGAGTCTGGCGGCAAGGGTGTCCCCAGGCAGCCACCAGAGCCAAGAGCGGCCGGGGCGAACCGGTCCAGTTTGCTGCAGCGGCAAGCGAGGCCAAGCTGCGCGGCAAGGTGAGCAAGCGCAGCGGTAAGCCAGGCCGGCCAATCCATGCAGCTCATCATGCCGCTGGCCAGTGCCGCCGAACGGCGCCAGGTGGGTATGTCACCGCTTCCAGGGGCAGACAGAGGCTGGCTGCTGAGGCCAGGCGGAAGCAGAGCCTGGCTGCTGAGGCGCTGATTGGCCAGCTACCTTGATTCAATATCAACCATGATTACCGAAAGGACAACTCAGTGATCAAGTGGTATTTGTTGGCCAACTACGCTACCAAGTGAGTGGGGGCAATCTATTCCTGTACGGCAACATCGACGCAAACCTGGCCACCTCGGAATTTGAGCTACAGTTGACTGGTCTTGCAGCTATTTCATCATCGAATATCATCCTGTAATTTATATATTACAGCTTTGATCTTGCCTGAAATGCCTTATTAGGTGTTTCAGGCTTTTTTGTGCCTGTCAATGTGGCGATCAGATTTGGCAATTAATTGGCGAATTAAATGCTTTGGTTTGTCCTGTTGAGCTAGTGCGATGATGCCTGATGCGGTGATTCCTGATAAGCCGATGGGTGCAAGCCTTTAGCTGCATCTCGGATCCTGGCTTGGGTTAAGCTGCTTCGCTGGGACTTCTGGGCATTTCATATTCTGCCATTGCCATTGCCATTGCCATTGCCATTGCCATTGCCATTGCCATTGCCATTGCCGCTGCCGCTGCCGCTGCTTTTGCGACTGCAGCGGCTTGACGCCGCAATTGCTACTGGCGGCAGTGACGCTTGAGGACGATGATGCCGCGGATCATGCTCTT
>JBIKVR010000149.1:0-5049 GCA_044356735.1 Prochlorococcaceae cyanobacterium | reverse complement strand
TGGGCTAGCCAAAGGCTTATGGGCTAGCCAAAGGCTGTGAATTCATTAAAGTCGTTGGGTTAGCCAAAGCCTATGGTCTCGCCGCTGTTAACTAATCAATAGGCACTACCACGGCAGGCGATTCGCTGGTCTTGGTTTTGGGGATTTCCACCTCAAGCAGGCCATCGGAAAAGTGAGCCTTCATGGCTTCACTATTTACATTGCTCGGTAGGGTGAAGCTGCGAATGAAGTTGCCGTAGGAGCGTTCTATCCTGTGGGAGCGCCATCCCTTTTCTTCGCGCTCTTGCTTTCTTTCGCCTTCGATGATCAGAACGCCATGGTCAAGGAATACCTTCACATCCTCCTTGCGGACGCCAGGCACCTCGGCTTTGATTTGAAAGGACTTCTCGCTCTCGCGGATATCCACCCTTGGGCACCACTCGCTCTCGCTCAAAAGCTCAGACGAGCGGGTGAATGGCATGCCAAGCGACCGGGAATATCTATCGAAGATCATCTCGATATCACGCAGTGGCTCCCATTTTGAGATGGCAGACATGACGCCTAGTCGGAGTACATAACAATAGTAGATCGCTCCCCGGCAGATGCCAACCATTTGAAGTTGCGAATCCTATGCGAATGTGCTGCTAAATATCTGCGCTGAATAGATGCCGCAACTCGGCATGGCACCCGAAACTTGGCTAAGATCTTAATGAAATCGCAATGATGCCAACGAACTTAGGACAACGAAGCGCAGAGCTTTTTTTGGACTTGCAGGCGTGCCAATCAAATGGCAGGCTCGCCAAGTTAATTGCTGGGCTATCAAGCAAATAGCTGAGCTATCAAGCAAATGGCTGAGCTGCCAAGTAAATGGCAGGCTCGCCAAGCAAATGGTTGGGCTATCAGGTAATTGGCTGGGCTGTCAAGCAAATAGCTGGGCTGTCAAGCAAATAGCTGGGCTGCCAAGTAAATAGCAGGCCTGCCAAGTAAATGGCTGGGCTGCTAATGGAATTGCAGGGCTGCTAAGCGAATTGCTGGGCTGCTGATCGATGCGTGTTGCTGCTAGTTGAACCGCAGGGCTAGCAATTGAATCCTAAATGCAGAGCATCATGTAAAAATAAGTCCTCGTATTGCCAAAGGCAAGCGTCACTCAAGGTGCGGGTATCGTGCAGGAATAGGAGATAATGCAACGGCGTTATATTAATACAGCAATCTAGAGCGAGCGGAGTGCGATTTATGCTTGAAAACTGCCAAGCAAGCAATGCTAGCGCTGATGATCAGATGGGCACGTCTGTGCCGATGGGGATGCGCTTGTGCTCGCCCGCCTTTAATGAAGGAGGCGCGATTCCAGCTATTTATACCGGGGATGGCCTGGATCTATCGCCACCTTTGCGCTGGGTTGGCGTGCCAGAAGCCTGTAAAACCCTATGCCTGCTGATGGAAGACCCCGACGCCCCGGCTGGCAGCTGGCTGCATTGGCTGCTCTTTGATATACCTTCTACGGTGAATCGGCTGCGTGGTGGTATCGAGCGTCGGCCGCTGCTGGCCAATGGCGCTCGCCACGGTAGGTGCTGGGGCACAGATCACCACACCCGCATCGGCTACTTTGGGCCGCTGCCTCCCTATGGGGAAATACATCGCTATTGCTTTACGCTCCAGGCCCTTGATTGTCGGCTTGGACTTTGTCCTGGAGCCACCTTGGAGCAGGTAACCAAGGCCAGCGAGGGACACATTCTCAGCTTGGATACCCTCACGGGGCTATATGGCCGCTGATGCCTCTGGTCGCCAGGGCTTGGCGCAACTGGGATTCCAGGGCCTGCAAATCGCGGCGGTTATCGATCAGCAGGTCGGCCAGGGGGCGCTTGCGTTCGATCGGCCATTGGGCCTGGATGCGGGCCTTGGCATCGGTCTCGCTGCAGCCATCGCGGGCCATCAGCCGTGCCAGCTGCTGCTCCGGCTCGCAATCCACCAGCCACACCTCGCTACACAGCGCCTCCAGGCCGGTTTCGAACAGCAGCGGAATCATCAACACCACCAGCGGTGCCTGCCGCAGCCGTGCCAGTTCGGCATCAAAGCGCTGGCGCACCAGCGGGTGGATCAGCTGTTCCAACCAGCGGCGCTCATCGCTGTCGTTGAAAACGATCCGGCCCAGGGCGGCGCGATCGATGCCGGCGGCCCCGGGGCTGGAGCTGAGCAGCCCTGGGCCATAGCGCTCCAATACGGCGGCCGCCGCCGCCGATCCCGGGGCGAGGGCCTGGCGGGCGTAGAGATCGGCATCCAGCAGCGGCAGGCCCGCCTGCCGCTCCAACCAGCCACCGGCCCTGCTCTTGCCACTGGCAATGCCGCCCGTGAGGCCGATGCGCCGCTGCTGGCCGCTCCAGCGGGCCCGATTCAGCCGCGGCAGCATCGCCGGCGGTCCCAGCTGCTCCAGTTGGAAGCTGGCCCCGTAGCTGGGGGTGGGCCGCTGGGAATAGAAGCGGCTGTCGATCGGTGGCCGCAGCCGCTGCCAGAGGCCGGCCAGGCGGCTGCGGCAACGCAGCGCGAGCAGCACGCTGTGCTGCAGCAGTGAAGGGGGCTGGGGCCAGCCGAGGCAGGCCGCCTCCGGGCCGCTGAGCAGGCTCGTCAGCACCCGCCTCAGCAGCGGCCGCAGCGGCGCCGGCCAATCGCTCAGCAGCATGGCGAGGGTGGCATCGGCGACGCGGCGATTGCTGGCGGCGCTGGCAAAGGCCTCGGCCTCAAAGGCCTGGTTGAAGGCCACCAGCTCCGCCAGGGTCTGGGGAATGGCAGGGATGCCCATGCGTTCTCCCACCAGTTGCCAGAAGTGGAAAATCGCCTGCTCCTCCTGGGGGTTCAGGGCCCGCCAGCCGTAGCGGGCCAGCCAGCGGATCGGTTCGCACACGAAGCTGGAGAGCACATAGAGGTAGTCGCGCCCGCCGATGGCGTAGGCGCCGTGGATGCGGTTCATGCGGGCGATCACGGCCCGGCCCCGCTCACTGTCCGGACCGCAGCGCAGCAGCTCGGCCACCATCAGGCCGGTGTCGTCGTAGCGCTTGCGGGGGCGCTGCTCAAATTCCCCCGTGCGCTGCAGCAGGCCGGAGATCGATGGCAGGCAGAAGGTTTTGAGCAGAGCCAGCTCCAGGGAGCGGGTGATGTCCCAGGGGAAGCGGCAGCCGGCCAGCTGGTGGCAGAGGGCCACCGCGGCCGCCGAGCTGGACGCGCCTGAGGAGCTGGCGGCGGTTTCTGGGCTGGACGCAGCTAGTGGGCTGGGCTCGGACGTTGGGATCGAATCAGCCACGGCCGGCCGGCAGGATGCAGGCAGCCATCCTGCCGGCCATGACCAATCCCTGGCTCCCCATCCCCGGTGGCCTCACCGCCCCTGCCGGCTTTCTGGCGGCTGGGATCACGGCGGGCCTCAAGCCCTCCGGCAACCCCGACCTCGCCCTGCTGCTGGCCCCCGAGGGGGCGGTCTGCGCCGGCAGCTTCACCACCTCTTTGGTGCGGGCCGCCTGCGTGGACCTCTGCGCCGAGCGGCTGGCGGCCAGCGGCGGTCGGGCCCGGGCGGTGCTCACCAATTCGGGCCAGGCCAATGCCTGCACCGGCGAGCGGGGCCTGGCCGACAGCCTGGCGGCCACAGCGGCCCTGGCCCAGCGGCTGGGCCTGGCGGAGGCGGAGGTTCTCATCTGCTCCACCGGCGTGATCGGCGTGCCGATCCCGATGGATACCCTCATCGCCGGCCTCGATCCGCTGGTGGCGGCCCTGGCGAGCGATGGCGGCGAGGCGGCGGCCCGGGCGATCCTCACCACCGATCTGGTGGACAAGCAAATCGCCCTGGAGGCTCGGTTGGGCGACCGCCGCGTGCGCATCGGCGGCATGGCCAAGGGCTCGGGGATGATCCACCCCAACATGGCCACGATGCTGGGCTATCTGAGCTGTGATGCCGGCGTGCCGGCCGAGCTGTGGCAGCAGATGGTGCGGCGGGCGGTGGAGCGCTCCTTCAACGCGATCACGGTGGACGGCGACACCAGCACCAACGACACCTTCCTGGCCTTTGCAGCCGGGGAGCCACTGGCCCCCGAGCACTTTGAGGCGCTGGAGGCCGGCCTCACGGCGGTGTCGCAACACCTGGCCAGGGCCATCGCCCGCGATGGTGAAGGGGCCACCTGTTTGATTGCCGTGCGGGTGGAGGGCGCCGCCGATGACGCCGGTGCCCGCGCCATCGCCCGCACCGTCTGCGGCTCTTCTCTGGTGAAGTGCGCCATCCACGGCCGCGATCCCAACTGGGGCCGCATCGTGGCCGCCGCCGGCCGGGCCGGCGTGCCCTTTGATCCCGAGGCCGTGGCCCTGTGGTTGGGGGAGCACCAGCTGATGGAGGCCGGCCAACCCCTGGTCTTCGATCGCGCCGTCGCCAGCCAGTACCTCAAAGATCGGGCCGCCGGCAGCTATCTCAGCGCCGATCCCGCCAGCGGCGACAGCGTGGCGATCCGCCTGCTGGTGGGGGCTGGTGCTGGCAGTGGCATGGCCTGGGGCTGTGATCTCTCGGATCAATATGTGCGCATCAACGCCGATTACACGACGTAGTTTGGCCTTCCAAAAGTTGATCGAGAAACTGGTCAGGGCTCAGAACTGGCCTGCTCCGGCAGCTTTCAGGGTCCGCTTTCCCCTAGAGAAACCAAGCTCCGCCTTGCACCCACTACATCGATAAACTCGCCCTACTGCATCGCTCAATAACAAGGCTGGAACTTATGGGATGGCACCCCAGGAGCTCTTAAGGGGGCTCTTAAGGAATTCTTCCGCTTAAAAGTGTGTGAAGCCACCGTTCCGCCCTTCCTTGGCTTGCCATCATTGTGGCTTGTATCAGGTCCAGGATGGATCATTATCAAAATATACCTCTGTTAACGGCAATGCACTGGGATTGCGACGGGGAGCTTTGCTCCGATGACCTAGGGCAATTGCTGGGGATGTTAATGATGCAAGAAGTTGATTCGCGGGGCCAGGAATTAGCCGCCCATCGCAAGGCCTGGTCGGTTAATTGAGCGCAATCAAGCTCTGGTTATCGCATTTTGCGCCCATATT
>JBIKVR010000130.1:0-6256 GCA_044356735.1 Prochlorococcaceae cyanobacterium | reverse complement strand
GGCTGTGCTGCTGGCGGGGGAGCTAGCGAGGCTGGTGGCAAAGCTGATTACGACCATTGGCAACCCCGCGGCGGCTGGGGCGGGGTGGGGGGCCATGACGGGACGACCGCGACGATCCATTTAATTCTGTCAGTTTAATTCTGTTAGTTGATCAGGGATGCCCGCAGCCGCGCCATCGCCTCCTCCACGTTGGCGCGGCTGTTGAAGGCCGAGAGCCGGAAGTAGCCCTCGCCGGCCGCCCCGAAGCCGCTGCCGGGGGTGCCGACCACATGGGCCTGCTGGAGCAGACGATCGAAGAAGCCCCAGGAATCCAGGCCCGCCGGGGTCTTCACCCACACGTAGGGGGCCTGTTCACCGCCATAAACCTCCAGGCCAGCGGCGATCAGTTCGCGGCGAATAATCGCCGCGTTTTCCATATAGAAACGCACCAGAGCCTGCACCTGGGCCTGGCCTGCGGCGGAATACACAGCCTCGGCGCCGCGCTGCACCAAATAGCTGACGCCATTGAATTTGGTGCACTGGCGCCGGTTCCACAGGGCCCACAGCTCCACCGCCTCGCCATTGGCGGCCTTGCCCATCAGGCCGCGGGGCACCACGGTGAGGGCGCAGCGGGTGCCGGTGAAGCCGGCGTTCTTGGAGAAGGAGCGGAATTCGATCGCGCACTGCCTGGCCCCCTCGATCTCGTAGATCGAATGAGGCAGTTCCGGATCCTGGATGAAGGCCTCGTAGGCGGCGTCGAACAGGATCAAGGCCTCGTTGGCCAGGGCGTAGTCCACCCACTGCTGCAGCTGGGCCTTGCTGGCCACCGCACCGGTGGGGTTGTTGGGGAAGCAGAGATAGATCAGATCCACCTTCTCACTGGGGATCTGGGCGCAGAAGCCGTTCTCGGCGCTGATCGGAAGGTAGGTGAGGCCGGCGTAGCGGCCCAGCTCGTCGGCGTTGCCGGTGCGGCCCGCCATCACGTTGCTATCCACATACACGGGATACACCGGATCGGTGACGGCGATGCGGTTGCCCTCGCCGAGGATGTCGAGGATGTTGGCGCTATCGCACTTGGAGCCATCCGACACAAAGATTTCCTCGGCACTCACCTGGGCGCCGCGGGCCTGGAAGTCGTGCTGGGCGATCGCCTGCCGCAGCCACAGGTAGCCCTGCTCGGGACCGTAGCCATGGAAACCCTCGCGGGTACCCAGTTCATCAATGGCCGCCCGCATCGCCTGGCGGCAGGCCTCGGGCAGCGGTTCGGTCACATCGCCGATGCCCAGGCGGATGATCTGGGCCGTGGGATTGGCCTCGCTGAACGCCTTCACCCGCCGGCCGATTTCCGGAAACAGATAGCCGGCTTTGAGCTTGAGGTAGTTGCCATTCACCTGCACCATGGGGAGAGGGCGCGCGCGCCGATCGAGGTCTTGGCCGGATTGTCCTATGGCGCCCCTCGGCGCCCTGGCCTGCATACGATCAACACTTCGCTGGTGCCGCCCCCGGTGTCGCCCTTTGCGCGAGTGTTGCCGTGAGCCTTGCCGCCTCTGTCACTGGGCCCAGTAATCAGCCCGGCAATCAGCCCGGTGATCAACCAGTTGCCGGGCAGGGGCATGAGCCTGGATCAGTAAGTGGATCGGTCAGTGGCGCGCCAGCCCCGCCGGCCGGCCTGGCGCTGCTGGAGCCGATCGACTTCAACGGCCTGATCGATCTGCAGATCAGCAAGCCCGCCCGCTACCTGGGCGATGAATTGGGGGTGGTGAAACGGGATTGGCAGCGGGCCTGGCCGGCCGCCGGGGTGCGCTGGGCGCTCACCTATCCCGAGGTCTACGAGGTGGGGGCCAGCAATACCGGCCACATCATTCTCTATTCAATCCTCAATTCCCTGCCCGGCCAGCTCTGCGATCGGGCCTATCTGCCGGCGGCGGATCTATCGGCGCGCCTGCGCCAGCGGCAGCTGCCGCTGTTTGGTGTTGAGAGCCGGCGGCCCCTGTATGGCTTTGACATCCTTGGTTTCAGCCTCAGCTACGAGCTGGGCGGCACCAACATCCTGGAGATGCTGGATCTGGCCGGGGTGCCGCTGCGGGCCGCCGATCGCGGTGACCTGCCCCTGGATGCGGCCGATGCCCCGCCGCTGGTGTTCGCCGGCGGGCCCACCGCCACCAGCAACCCGGAGCCCTTCGCGGCCTTCTTCGACTTCTTCGCCCTCGGCGATGGCGAGGAGCTGCTGCCGGAGATCGGCCTGGTGGTGGCCGAAGCCAGGGCCGCCGGCCTCAGCCGCGGGGCGCTGCTGCGCGATCTAGCCCAGGTGCCGGGGGTCTACGTGCCCAGCCTCTACGGCCCTGGCGCCGATGGGGTGAGTATCGAGCCCCTGGAGCCGGGCCTGCCGGTGCGCATCCAGCGCCGCACCGCCACCCCCATGCCCCACTACGCCATGGGCCTGGTGCCCCATGTGGAGACGGTGCACGACCGGCTCACGGTGGAGATCCGGCGGGGCTGCACCAGGGGCTGTCGCTTCTGCCAGCCCGGCATGCTCACCCGCCCCGCCCGCGATGTGGAACCAGAGGCGGTGATCGAGGCGATCGAAACCGGCATGGAGCGCACCGGCTACAGCGACTTCTCGCTGCTCTCGCTCAGCTGCAGCGACTACCTGGCCCTGCCGGCGGTGGGGGTGGAACTGCGCAACCGCCTGGCCGATCAAAACGTCAGCTTGACCCTGCCCAGCCAAAGGGTGGATCGCTTCGATAGCGACATCGCCCACATCCTCGGCGGCAGCCGCAAGGCGGGGCTCACCTTCGCGCCGGAGGCCGGCAGCCAGCGCCTGCGCGACATCGTTAACAAGGGGCTCACCGATGCCGAGCTGCTGGCCGGCATCCGCACCGCCATGACCAACGGCTATCGCAAAGTGAAGCTGTATTTCATGGTGGGGCTGCCGGGTGAAACCGATGCAGATGTGCTGGGAATTGCTGAAACCTGTCGTTGGTTGCAGCACCAATGCAGCGAAATAGGCCGGCTGGAGCTCAACCTCACCATCAGCAATTTCACCCCCAAACCCCATACCCCATTCCAGTGGCACAGCGTCAGCAGCGCTGAATTCGACCGCCGCCAGCAGTTGTTGCGCCGCGCCCTGCGGGGCCTGCGCGGCATCAAGGTGAACTTCACCGACCTGCGCCTCTCGGCGATAGAAGACTTCATTGGCCGTGGCGATCGGCGCCTGGCGCCGGTGCTGGAGGCCGCCTGGCGCCAGGGGGCCGGCCTCGATGCCTGGTTTGAGTCGGTGGAACGCACCTACGCCGCCTGGACCGCCGCCATCGAGGCCGCCGGCCTCGGCGGCCGCTATCGGGCCCTGGAGCTCGGCGCCTGGAGCGCCGTGGAGGCGATGGCCGCCGACGACCTGGAGGCCTTTTGCCGCCAGCCCCTGCCCTGGGACCACATCGATTCCGGCCTCGATAAAGCCTGGCTGGCGGAGGATTTGCAGCGGGCCCTGGCGGCGACCGTGGTGCCCGACTGCTCCTTCTCCAGCTGCGGCAGCTGTGGTGTCTGCGGCCCAGAGCTGGGGCACAACGTGGTGATTCCGCCGCCGCCGATCCCCCCCCAGCTGCCCCAGCGCGCCCCCGCCAGCGAGCGGATCTGCCGCCTGCGCTTCGGCTTCGCCAAGACAGGCTCCCTGGCCCTGATCAGCCACCTCGACACCCTGCGCCTGCTGGAACGGGCCCTGCGGCGCAGCCGCCTGCCGGTGAGTTTCACAGGTGGTTTTCATCCCCTGCCTCGGCTGCAGCTAGCCCTACCCCTGCCGCTGGGGGTGGAGGGCCGCGGCGAGTGGCTGGATCTCGAGTTCGTTCAGCCCCTCGACCCCGAGCTGGCCCTGGAGCGCCTGGGGGCCCAGCTACCAGACACCTTCCAGCTGCTCTCGGCCCAGCAGGTGCCCCTGACCGGGCCCAGCCTCTCCCAGGAGTTGCACTCGGCCCGCTGGACCCTGGCCCTGGCGCCCGAGAGCGGGGCAGCGCTGATCACCGCCGATCGCTGGCAAGCGGCGGTGGCGGCACTGCTGGCGGCCCCCGAACTGCTCTGGCACGACACCGATAAGAAGGGCCGCCCCCGCCAGCGGGACTGCCGTCCAGCCCTGATGACCCTGGAGCTCACCGCGATTGCGGCGAACTCAGCCGAATTGGCATTGCAAGCGGCCATCGACGGGGCGGGCCGCAGTTTGCGGCCCGAACAACTGCGCGATTGGCTGGCGGAACGGCTGGGGCAGCCCCTGGTGCTTGGCCAGCAATGTCGCCAACAGCTCAGCCTGAGCACCGTGCTAACTTCTTAATAGGCGAATAGGCCCTTTCCACTTCGCCTCTCGGCTTTGCGCAACTCGGTTTTGCGCAATCGAGTTATTTCGGTTCTGGGCAACCGATTTCAAGAAGTATTCAAGAAATCGCTGTTGACAGGCCCCACCGCAGCACGAGTTGCGCGGTCAGTACTTTCTATCGCTCGCAGCTGGCCCCTTAGCCCCTGCTGATGCTTCCCAACCCTGGCATGGTCCCGAGGGCCCCATCATTCTTATGCAACAGCAAATAGTCATCGCCGAGCAGCTGCGCATTGCCGCAGTGCTCCACGACGACCGTGTCGATGAACTTGTGGTCGCCCAGGGCCGCTATCAAATTGGCGATGTTTATCTGGGCACGGTTGAGAATGTTTTACCCGGCATAGATGCGGCTTTCGTAAATATTGGCGAGAGCGAAAAAAATGGCTTCATTCATGTCACCGATCTCGGCCCCCTGCGCCTGAGGAAGGGTGCCGGCGGCATCACCGAACTGCTGGAACCGCGCCAGAAGGTGCTGGTGCAGGTGATGAAGGAGCCCACCGGTACCAAGGGACCGCGGCTCACCGGCAACCTCGCCCTGCCCGGTCGCTTTCTGGTGCTGCAGCCCCACGGCCAGGGGGTGAACATCTCCCGCCGCATCAGTTCCGAAAACGAGCGCAATCGGCTGCGGGCCCTGGGGGTGCTGATCAAGCCCCCCGGCGCCGGCCTGCTGATCCGCACCGAGGCGGAAGCCGTCAGCGAAGAACTGCTGATCGACGACCTGGAAACCCTGCTGCGCCAGTGGGAGGCGATTCAACAGGCGGCGGAGACGGCCAATCCCCCCGTGCTGCTGAACCGCGACGAAGACTTCATCCATCGCGTGTTGCGGGACCTCTATAGCCCCGAGCTGGTGCGGGTGGTGGTGGACAGCCCCGAGGCGGTGGACCGCGCCAATGCCTTCCTGGGCGCCGATCACGCCAATGTGCTGGTGGAGGCCAATCCGGAACCCGGCGAGATCCTGGAGACATTCAAGGTGAACGCGGCGATCCGCGATGCCCTCAAGCCCAGGGTCGATTTGCCCTCTGGTGGTTACATCATCATCGAGCCCACCGAGGCGCTCACCGTTATCGACGTCAACTCGGGCTCCTTCACCCGCTCCGCCAATGCCCGCGAAACGGTGTTGTGGACCAACTGCGAATCGGCGGTGGAGATTGCCCGCCAGTTGAAGCTGCGCAATATCGGCGGTGTGGTGATTGTCGATTTCATCGACATGGATTCCCGCCGCGACCAGCTGCAGTTACTGGAGCACTTCACCCAGGCCTTGGCCGACGATTCCGCCCGGCCCCAGATTGCCCAGCTCACTGAACTCGGCCTGGTGGAACTGACCCGCAAGCGCCAGGGTCAGAACATTTACGAATTATTCGGGCGGGCTTGTCCCAGCTGTGGCGGTTTAGGCCATGTGGCCGTATTGCCCGGCAAGGACAGCCTCCAGCCCCTGGCCAGTGTCGCTGGCGTGGTGCGCTCCGCAGCCGCCGCCCGGGCCGAGGTGGCCAGCCCAGTGGCGGCGGCTGTAGAGCCAGGCCCCGGCGGCCGCCGCCGCCGCGGCGGTCGCGGTGGTCGCGGCGCCACGCCGGCGGCGACGGCCTACAGCCCTGGCCTGGGCGGGTCCGTGGAGATCGGCGAACACACCGTGGTGCCGCTGCTGCTGCTGGATGAACCGATCGCAGCCGCTCCCGCCTTGGCCCCGGAGGCCCCTGCCCCCAGGCGCCCCGATCCCGCCTTGGTGGCGGTGCCGATGGACGCCGATCAGGAGTTGATCTATGGCTGGATGGGGCTGAACCCCACTCTGTTGCTGGAGCCAAAGCCCGCCGCCGACAACCTGATGGTGCTGGTGGTGCGCCCCGGTGCCGATGAAGAGGCGGTGCTGGAGGAGGCCAGGCAGCAGTTCCAGGCCGCTGGTCCGCGCCGCCGCCGCGGTCGCGG
>JBIKVR010000046.1:0-20391 GCA_044356735.1 Prochlorococcaceae cyanobacterium | reverse complement strand
GTGGCAGTGGCACCGGTAGTGGTGGTGGTGGCCGCTCCGCCAATGGCTATGGCGCCGACGAGGCCCCCGCCAGCGGCTCCTCGCCAGCGCCTGAGCCGCATAGGGAGATGACGGTTGAGATCACACCTCTGCCGGAATTCAGTGAGCCCGAAACCGTGCTCACGGTGACCGTGCCCACCCATGACCACCCGCCGGAGCCAAGCCAGCCAGCGCCCGCCCCTGAAGTGGCCCCCGAATTGGCCCCGGAAGCGGAGTTGGACGAGAGCGGCGAACCCCGCCGCCGCCGCCGCCGCTCCTCTGCCGCCTCCTAGGGTGCCGGCGGCTCAGGGCCCGGGGTCGATCCCGCTGCCTTTCGCTGGCCAAGATCCCGCCAGGCTGGCCGGCATCGATGAAGTGGGTCGGGGTTGCCTGTTCGGGCCCGTGTTTGCCGCCGCCGTGGTGCTGCCGGCGGCGGCAGCGGAACCTTTGCAGCGGGCTGGCCTCACCGACAGCAAGCAGCTCACCGCCCGGCGGCGGGCCGCCCTGGTGCCCTTGATCCACCGCTGGGCCCTGGGCTGGGGGCTCGGCCAGGCCTCGGCTGCCGAGATCGATCGCCACGGCATCCGCAGCGCCACCGAGCGGGCGATGCTGCGGGCTCTGCATAAGTTGGCGGAGGCGCCCCAGCTGGTGCTGGTGGATGGGGTGCTGCCCCTGCGCCCCTGGTCTGGAGCGCAGCAGACCCTGGTGCGGGGGGATAGCCGCTGCCTGGCGATCGCCGCCGCCAGCGTGCTGGCCAAGGAAAGCCGCGATGCCCTTATCCGCCGGCTGGCAGTCTCCCTGCCTGGTTACGGCCTGGAGCGCCATGCCGGCTACGGCACCGCCCAGCATCGCCAGGCCCTGTGGGAGCTGGGGCCCACGCCATTGCATCGCCGCTCCTTCCTGCGCAAGCTGCTGAAGGGCCCCAGCGCTGGCTGAGTAGTCAGGCCTTTGTCTCTGGGCCTTTTGCGCAGTTGAGCTGGCGCCTAGTACATCTTTTTCGCAGGAGCCTTTTACAGCTTTTTCGCCGGGGCCTTTTGCAGCTTCGCTCTGGGGCCCACTACAGCTTTTCGCTGGCGAGCTGCGAGGCTTGGGCCTGGAGCCGCTTCAGCTCTCCTGGCACCAGCTCTGAAAATCATCCAGCAGCTGGCTGCCCACCCGCGACCTGATGCTCAGCAGGATCCCCGCCAGCAGGGAGCGGCCGGTGGCCTCCAGCACCCTGGCTGGCACGAGCTTGAGCAGTGGAGGCTGACTCACCTGCACTGCGAGGGTGGCATCACCCTGCAGGCCGGCGGGGCCGGCGGCGAGTCTTGAGCAGAGGCTGAGCTGGAAATCGTCCACAATTCCGAGCCCCTCCAGTTGGCAGTCGAGGGCACGCAACTGGATGCTTCCCGGTTCGAGCTGACATGACAGCTCCACAATCGGATGAATTTGCAGTTGAAACAGCTGCAGGCGGGTGACGCTGTAGCGCCAGCGCCCAGGCCCCAGCGGCTCCAGCTGCTTGGCATCCAGCAGGGCCTTGACCACCCGCTCTTCGTTGTTCAGGTAGGCGGGCAGGCGATCGACCTGCTCGGCAACGCTCAGTTGCAGTTCCTGGCTGGCGCTGAAGGCCAGAGGCATGGCCCGTTGGCCGGCGCGGCATGATCTTATCGGCCAACCCTCTTGCCTCCATGCGTCTTGCCTTCCTCGGCCCCAGCGGCACCTATGGCGAGCAGGCGGCACGGCTGCTGGCCCAGTTGGAGGGGCTTGCGGAGGTGGAACTGGTGCCCCAGTCAGGCATCCGCGCCGTGGTGCAATCCCTGGCCAAGGGCGACTGCGACGCGGCCGTGGTGCCGGTGGAAAACTCCGTGGAAGGGGGCGTGACCGCCTGCCTCGATGCCCTCTGGGAACACCCCGACCTGGCGATGGTGCGGGCCTTGGTGTTGCCAATTCGCCATGCCCTGCTGGGCAGTGGCAGCCAGGAAGGCGCCAGCGAGGTGCTCTCCCACCCCCAGGCCCTGGCCCAATGCAGCCAGTGGTTGGCCGATCAGCTGCCGCGGGCGCTGCAGCTGCCCACCAGTTCCACTGCAGAAGCCGCTCGCATGGTGGCCGGCAGCCGTTTTCGCACGGCGATCGCCTCCTTGGAGGCCGCTCAGGAGCATGGCCTGCAGGTGCTGGCCTATCCGATCAATGATGTGCCTGGCAACTGCACGCGCTTTCTGTTGCTGCGTCGCGGCAATCGTGGCTCACAAGGACCGCTGGCCAGCCTGGCCTTCTCCCTGCATGCCAACCAGCCTGGGGCCCTGTTGGAGGCCCTGAGTTGTTTTGCCCGGCGGCGGCTGAACATGAGCCGGATCGAATCGCGCCCCTCCAAGCGGGAGTTGGGCGAATACATCTTCTTTGTAGATCTGGAGCTGGGCGATGCGGTAGCCGATCTTGACGCCGCTCTGGAGGAATTGCGCCCCTTCTGTGAACATTTGGCCCTGTTTGGCGCCTACCCGCTCACCAACGTGGCTACGGAAGAGGCTGATTGATTTAATTACTCTTATTGATCGGCTTGATCGGCTTGATCGATGGCTTGATCGGCTTGTTCACGGGCTTGATCGCCGGCTGTATCGCTGACTTCACTAGCTTTTTGCAGGGCCGCTGGGCTTGCGGCCGCGGAACACCCCGAACTGCATCAGGCCGCTGGCAAAGGCCCAATGCATCAACAAAATCGTGGGGGTTTCCCGCAACCCCTGCAGCACCGCCTTGGGGCCAAGGCTTAGTAGCGCCCAGGGCCGGCGCAGCCCCTCCTGGATCGAATCGATCCAGGAGGGCAGGGTGGCGACACTCCAGTCATCGGTGGAGATCTCCATGCCGCCAGCCCAGGCGCTGCGCTGCAGATGGGCCCGCAAGGAGCGGATGCTGGCAAATTCCGGGTGGGCCCACTGCTCCAGCAGTTGGCGCATCACCCAGCGCTCGAAACGCCCCATGGCGCCATCGCTGGGATCGCGCCGATTCCAGTCGGCCACAGCCAGCGAGCCGCCGGGCCTCAACACCCGCAGCAACTCATCGCAGTAGCGCTGCTTGTCGGGCATGTGGGGGCAGGCCTCCACACTCCATACCGCATCCACACTGGCTTCTGGCAGATCCAGGTCGAGGGCGTCCATCACCGCAAAACGGCAATTCAGCCCTGGCGGCGTGAGTGCCTGGGCCCTTTGGATCTGGGCCGGACTGATGCTGATGCCCAACACCTCGAAACCGTAGTCGCGGGCGAGGATGCGAGCGCTGCCACCAATGCCGCAGCCCACATCCAGCACCCGGCTGCCGGCCGGTAGCCGATCGAGACCGCTCCAGCGCACCAGTTCATGCACGAAGTCGTGCTTGGCGGCGCGGAAATCGCGCCGGGACGGGGGGCTGCCGTAGTGGCCCAGATGGATGTGATCCCCCCAGAGCCTCTCCAGTAACTGGTCTTGGGTCCAGCGGTCATAGGCGTCGGCAACGCTGGCCGGCCCCTGGTAGCGGCGGTGATGGCGCTGCCAGAGCAACAGGGAGGCGACACCACTGGCCAGCAGCAGGGCGGCGGTCACGGGCCAGCTGAAGACAAGCATCGGCGGATTGGGGAAAGGCTGAAACTGGCGGGATTGAATTGGCCAGCACCGCAGCTACAAAGATTGCTGCAGAGGCTGTCGCTAGATGAGCTATTGCCGGGGAAGATGGGCCTAAACAGTTCGGGCCGTGAAAAAGCATTTCAATTACACTTTCCCCAGGGAAGCTCTTAACAAGCCTAGCTAGAGTCAAGGGAGCACTGATGGGGCAAAGGCTCTCAGCTGACTTGATTGCCGAAATAGCGGTTGCTCAGAATCTCCCTAAGATGTGCTCATGTGGCAGGCATGTGCGCGTATAACGTCCCGAAACAAAGTGTTCCAGCCAAGGCAAATGGATGTGTTGCTGAAGGCAATTCTTTTGCCGAGGCTGCTGCCTTTGGCGGCACTGCTGATGGCAGACCTGTCGTAGACATCGCGGGAGCGGCTAAAGCCCCTGGGACTGGGAATACTGGCCTTGATACTGGATTGGAATCCCCACTAGGCATCAAAGCTGTCCTTGATGGCGGTGCGGGCGGCCAGTTGGCGACGGGTGTGATCCAGCAACTCGTATTCCTGTTGCAGGCGCTCGGCGGTGTCGGTCATCTCCAGCAGGGCCTGCTGGTGGTCTGCCACCGGCCCGCCCAGGTGGGCGCCGATCCAGAAGGAAAGCTCCCGGGGCAGATCAGGCAGATCAGAGGGCAGGGGAGTGGGCTTGCCCACCAGTTTGCCGGTCAGTTCCACCACGTCCCGCAGGGCCTGGCCCACGTCGGCGGCCAGCTGGTCCAGGTCGTCTCGGCTCTGGTCCACCTCGTCTTGAATCCAGCTCACCAGCCCCACCCGGAAGGGGGCCTCGCGCACGATGTCCAGCACGCGAAAGCGCTGCTGTCCCATGGTGACGATGTTGCTGCGATCGTCGTCCTGGGTTTGGCAATGGAGAATTTCGGCGCAGCAGCCCACCTCGGCCATGCGCTGGTTTTGGGGATCCCAGCGGATGATGCCAAAGCGGCGGTCTTCCTGCATCACCGTGCGCAGCAGCATGCGGTAACGCGGTTCGAAAATATGCAGTGGTAGCACCTCCTGGGGGAAGAGCACCACGTCGGGCAGGGGAAACAGTGGCAGCTCCCTTACGGCCAGCTCACCCATGGCTTGTTCCGGAGGGGCAGATCAGATACTAGATAAAAAGCCCCCGGTCCGCTTGGATCCGGGGGCGGTCAGCTCAGAGCTTCACTTCGATGTCAACGCCGCTGGGCAGATCCAGCTTCATCAGGGCGTCAATCGTCTTGGCGGAGGGGCTGTAGATGTCGATGATCCGACGGTGGGTGCGGGTCTCGAAGTGCTCCCGGGAGTCCTTGTCCACGTGGGGCGAGCGCAGCACGCAATAGATCTTGCGCTTGGTGGGCAGGGGGATGGGGCCGATCGCGGTAGCCGCGGTGTGATCGGCGGTTTCGATGATTTTTTCGCAAGAGAGATCCAGCATGCGGCGATCGAAGGCCTTCAGGCGGATGCGAATCTTTTGCTGGGGGATGGAGGCGGACATGGGGATAGGGAGCGAGGGCGCTGGTACCGGATGGACCTGGGCCGCAACAGGGGAAAGCCCTGGTGGGCAGAAAAAGCCGCTGACAGATTGTCGAGTTGCGGTGAAAGTGCGGCAAAAGCTTTGCCGCCAATACTAAAAGCTAGTTACTGAAAGGCATTTGCCGAAAGACATTTGCCGAAAGACAATTGCCGAAAGACAATTATCGAAAGCCAACCGCCAACAAAAAACTGTCGAGACAATTAGAAATAGGCAATTAACAGGAAACAGCTGGCCGCATTCAATAGGCAGCAGGCAGTCGGCAGCAGGCAGTCAATAGCAAGCAACCAATGACAGGCAGCAAATCGCTGGCCGCTAATCGCAGGCAGTCAACAGAAGAAGGCTAACGATAGACAGCCAACGGCAGACTGTTACAGAATTAAGCTGAACGAACAAACGGGAATAAACTGGCTGAATGAATTTGGAAAATCTTTGGGCAATTCCAATCAAACTATTGATGGGCCAGTTTATCGATCAGCTTGTTCGAGTTGGCAAGCTTAATGGCGAGCTTGCTGGACTTATTTGCCAGCAAGCTGGTCGGCAAACCTAGATCACTTGATGATCTTGGATACCACGCCGGCACCGATGGTGCGGCCGCCTTCGCGAATAGCGAAGCGCATGCCCTGCTCGATGGCCACAGGACAGATCAGCTCACCGGTCATGGTGATGTTGTCACCGGGCATCACCATTTCCACATCGCCACCATCCCTGTCGGTGAAGGCGGTGATTTGGCCGGTCACATCCGTGGTGCGGATGTAGAACTGGGGGCGATAGCCAGAGAAGAAGGGGGTGTGGCGGCCGCCTTCTTCCTTCTTGAGAATGTAAACCTCACCCTCAAACTGGGTGTGGGGCTTGATCGAGCCTGGCTTGACCAGCACCATGCCGCGCTCGATGTCTTCTTTTTGGATGCCGCGCAACAGCAGACCAACGTTGTCGCCAGCCATGCCCTCATCGAGCAGTTTGCGGAACATTTCCACGCCGGTGACGGTGGTTTTGCGAGTATCTTTGATACCCACCACTTCCACTTCTTCGCCCACCTTCACCTTTCCGCGCTCGATACGGCCGGTGGCCACAGTGCCGCGACCGGTGATCGAGAACACGTCTTCGATAGCCATCAGGAATGGCTTGTCGATTTCACGCACGGGTTCAGGGATGTAATTGTCAACGGCTCCCATCAGCTCGACGATCTTCTCTTCCCACTCGGCATCGCCCTCCAGGGCCTTGAGGCCAGACACCTTGATCACAGGCAGGTCGTCGCCAGGGAAGCCGTAGCTGCTGATCAGCTCGCGCACTTCCATTTCGACGAGCTCGAGCATCTCCTCGTCGTCCACCATGTCGCTCTTGTTGAGCGCCACCACCAGGGCGGGCACACCCACCTGCTTGGCCAGCAGAATGTGCTCCCTGGTTTGGGCCATCACGCTATCGGTGGCTGCCACCACCAGGATGGCGCCGTCCATCTGGGCGGCCCCGGTGATCATGTTCTTCACATAGTCCGCGTGACCGGGGCAGTCCACGTGGGCGTAGTGGCGGTTAGGCGTCTCGTACTCAACGTGGGAGGTGTTGATGGTGATGCCCCGCTCCTTCTCTTCGGGAGCGCTGTCGATCTGGTCAAAAGCGAAGGCCTTACCGCCGTATTTAGCGGCCAACACTTTGGTGATGGCGGCAGTAAGGGTGGTTTTGCCGTGGTCAACGTGGCCGATGGTGCCAATGTTGACGTGGGGCTTTTTCCTTTCGAACTTCTCGCGAGCCATGATGAAAAAGAACCGGGGTGGGTGAATTTGGGTATAAAAGGATCAGGAGTTGCCCTGATTCTTGGAGATGATGGCCTCGGCAACGCTGCGAGGAACTTCCTCGTAGTGGCTGAATTCCATCGAGAAGATACCCCGACCCTGGGTCATGGATCGGAGCTGGGTGGCGTAGCCGAACATCTCGGCTAAAGGCACCTTGGACTGGACTTTGGACTGGCCGTCATCGACGGATTGCCCTTCAATCTGGCCGCGGCGGGAGGAGAGGTCTCCGATGATCGAACCTAGGAAATCTTCGGGTACCTCCACCTCCACCTTCATCATCGGCTCAAGCAGTACAGGCTTGCACTTCTTGACGCCGTCTTTGAAGGCCATGGAGCCGGCAATCTTAAACGCCATCTCAGAAGAGTCGACGTCGTGATAGGAGCCATCAATCATGGATACCTTCACGTCGATCATCGGGAAACCAGCAATCACGCCTGATTGACAGGTTTCCTTCATGCCGGCTTCGGCGGGACCAATATATTCCTTGGGCACAATACCACCAACAATCTTGTTGGCGAACACGAACCCGGAACCGGGTTCGCCGGGTTCCATTTCGATCACCACATGGCCATACTGGCCCTTACCACCGGTTTGACGGGCGAATCTGCCCTCACCTTTGGCGCTGCCGCGAATGGTTTCGCGGTAGGACACCTGGGGAGCACCGATGTTGGCCTCCACCTTGAATTCCCGCAACATGCGGTCCACCAGGATTTCCAGGTGCAGTTCGCCCATGCCGGCGATCACGGTTTGATTGGTTTCCGGATCGGTGCGCACACGGAAGGTGGGATCCTCCTCCGACAGGGACTGCAGGGCCTTGGAAAGTTTTTCCATGTCGCCCTTGGTCTTGGGCTCCACGGCCACCGAAATCACCGGTTCGGGGATGTACAACGACTCCAGGATGATCGGTGAGCTATCAACACAGAGGGTGTCGCCGGTGGTGGTGTCCTTGAGGCCGAGCACGGCGCCCAGATCGCCGGCGCGCAGCTCGTCCACTTCTTCGCGATCATCTGCCTTGAGCAGAATCAGACGGGAGATGCGCTCTTTCTTGTCCTTGGTGGCATTGAGCACGTAGCTGCCCTTCTGCAGCACACCGGAATAGATGCGCACGAAGGTGAGCTTGCCGAAGGGGTCGGCCATCACCTTGAAGGCCAGGGCGCTGAAGGGAGCGCTGTCGTCGGCGGGCCGCACGGCTTCGCTGCCATCGGGCAACAGGCCCTGGATCGGCGGCACATCCACCGGAGCGGGCAGGTAGTCCACCACCGCATCCAGCAGCAGCTGCACGCCCTTGTTCTTGAAGGCAGAGCCGCAAAGGATCGGCACTAGACCATGCTTGAGCACGCCCAGACGAATACCTTTGCGCAACTGCTCTTCGTTCAGTTCACCAGTTTCAAAGAAAATATCCAGCAGTTCATCGTCGGTTTCCGCTACGGATTCCATTAATTTGGTGCGCCATTTCGCTACCTCATCCACCATGGCGGCGGGCACTTCGGTCTCTTCGATGTCCTTGCCCAGGTCGTCCTTATAGATAAGGGCCTTGTTCTTAACCAGATCGATAATGCCGATCAGATCGCCTTCGGCGCCGATGGGCAACTGGATTGGCGCCGCATTGGCCCTCAGCCTGTCCTTGATTTGGGCGTACACCTTGAGGAAATCGGCGCCGGTGCGGTCCATCTTGTTGACGAACACCATCCGCGGCACCTTGTAGCGGTCGGCCTGGCGCCAGACGGTTTCCGACTGGGGCTGCACGCCACCCACGGCACAGAAGACGGCGATCACCCCATCCAGCACCCGCATCGAACGCTCCACCTCAATGGTGAAGTCCACGTGGCCGGGGGTGTCAATGATATTGATGCGGTGGTCTTTCCAGCTGGTGGAAATGGCGGCTGCGGTAATCGTGATGCCCCGCTCCCGCTCCTGGGCCATCCAGTCGGTAACGGCGGCGCCATCATGCACCTCGCCCATCTTGTGCACCACACCCGAATAGAAAAGAATCCTTTCGGTGGTGGTTGTCTTGCCCGCGTCAATGTGGGCGGCGATACCGATATTTCTGACGCGTTCCAGAGGAAAGGCGCGAGCCACGGGGGATGTCTCCGAAGGGGTCTATAAAAATTGGGCATTACTCTACAGATCGGCAAGCCAGGTCCCGATCCATAGGCTCGGAGCTGCCCGCAGCTCCGACCGACCTCAGCGCTAGATCAGTAGCGGTAGTGGGCGAAAGCCTTGTTGGCTTCAGCCATCTTGTGGGTCTCTTCGCGCTTGCGCACGGCGCTGCCGGCCTCATTGGCGGCATCCATCAGTTCACCGGCCAACTTCTGGGCCATGCTGCGGCCGTTGCGGGCCCGCGAGAAGTTCACCAGCCAGCGCAGGGCCATGGCGGTACCGCGCTCCTGGCGCACTTCCATGGGCACCTGGTAGGTGGCGCCGCCCACCCGACGGGCCCGCACCTCCACCAACGGCGTGGCGTTGCGCACGGCCGTCTCAAACAGTTCGAGCGGATCGTTGCCGGTGCGCTCGTTGATCAGGTTGAAGGCATCGGAGAGGATCCGCTGGGCGGTGGACTTCTTGCCGTGCTTCATCAACCGGGCCACGATCATCGAGGCCAGACGGCTGTTGAACTGGGGGTCGGGAAGGACGGGACGCTTCTCGGCAGCGTTGCGGCGAGACATGGACGGAGGGCAGTGGAGGGGGCTGGGGGATTGGGGAGCCGGCTAAACAGTGTCACTGAACAGGCCCGCTGGGCTGGGCTGCTGAGAGTGACGCCGGGGCCGTAGCTGCTGTCAGGAACGCTGGCGGCCAAGAAGGCATGGCTCGTTCCGGCTACGGATCAACTCTTGGGTGTCTTGGCTCCGTACTTGGAGCGAGACTGGCGCCGATCCTTCACGCCGGCTGTGTCGAGGGTTCCGCGGATGATGTGGTACCGAACGCCAGGCAGGTCTTTGACCCGGCCGCCACGGATGAGCACCACAGAGTGCTCCTGCAGGTTGTGGCCGATGCCGGGGATGTAGGCGGTCACCTCAAAACCGGAGGTGAGGCGCACGCGGGCCACCTTGCGCAGCGCCGAGTTGGGCTTCTTCGGCGTGGAGGTGTAGACGCGGGTGCAGACGCCACGCCGCTCGGGGCAGGCACGCAGGGCCGGGGACTTGGTCTTGCGGGTGAGGCGCTGCCGTTCGGTTCGGATCAGCTGCTGAATAGTGGGCATCGAGGGCCGGGATCTGGTCGGAGAATATTGGTCGGACGCCCGACCGATTTCCACAATCCGCCACGTTACTGGGTCACCGGCACTGGGTCAGCGGCCCGCCAGCCGCGGGCTCATCTCCCGGCCGGCCTCACCGCCAGAGTGCCGGCCCTATTTCCGGCCAGCCCTCTGCCTGCCGATTCGCCGGCCAGCCCTCTACCTACCCATTGCCTATCGACCAGCTTCCCGGCCATTGGTGCGGGGGCTGAAGGCGGTGCCACAGGCACAGCAGCGGATCCCCTCGCCCGGCCGCACCACAAAGCCACCACCGTTGAGATCGCCCCGGTAATCGAGGGCCACCCCGCCGAGCAGGTGCAGTTGCTCGGCGGGGGCATAGAGGGTGATGCCGTCGGCGCGGCCCACCGGCGTTCCCGCCAGGTGGCCCGGCCTTAGTCGCAGCGTCCAGGCCTCGCAACCGCCGGCGACCAGATCTAGATGCATCATCCCGGGGGTGCCGGCTACGGCCGCCTGACGGCCCAGTTCCGCCGCTGCGGTGACGCTGATTCGCAGGCCTGGAGCCTTAGGCATGGCAGGGCGAGACAAGAAACCAAGGGAAGCTGGCTGGCGGATCAGGCGGGGCAGATCCGACCGGCCCGATCTAGAAAGCCCGAACTAGCAAGCCGGCTCGATTCAGCATTACCGCTTGATCAGAACTGGTCAAGGCAGTTTGGCAGGCCTTTGGGGGTTTTGGCCCTGCGAGCCTGTCAACCGCTTGGGCTTGCCAGCTCCTTGGCGCGGCCGAGCCTGCCAACCGCCTGGGCCTGCTCAGGGCACCAGGCCCAGGCCGTGGTGCACGGCGCCGACGACGCCGCGACCCATCACCGGCATGGTGCCGCCCATCACCAGGCCGGTGGAACTGCCGCCGTCCAGGTTGAGGGCATCGCGCAATCCCAGCTGCTGCAGCAGCTGGGCGGCCTGGGCCAGGGTGGGGCCGGCATCCTCGCTGCCCTCCAGGGTGATCAGCCACAGCAGGCTGCCATCGCTGGCCACCACCGTGCGCGGTGCCCCCTGGCTGAGGAAGGCGCCGCTGAAACCCTCGGCCGTGCCGTTGAGCACCAGGCGCCCCTGCTCCAGCAGCAGGGGGCCGCCGCCGAGCACCGAAGGAGCCAGGCCCAGCAGCGGCTCGCTGCTGAGGCTGGCAATCGCCACCGCCTCGCCGCCAGTCCAGGGCAGGTTGGCGCCCGCCCGGGCCACCAGCAGGCTGTCGCCCTCGGCCAGGGGCACCCCCAGGGCCATCTGGGGGGCCTCCAGGCGGGCCAGCACCCGGCCCGAGCGCAGCAGCAGGCCCGTCTCGTTGTCGCTCAGGGCTCGATAGCTCGGCCCCCAATCGGCGGTGTAGCGGCTGACGCCCCGCTGCACGTAGCCACTGTTGAGCACCTGCAGGGGGATGCGCTCGCCGGCGCCCTCGGCCCATTCCTCCAGCCGCAGCCGGCCGAAGCGCGGCAATTCTCCGCTCTGCCAGGCGATTACGCCGCGGTTGAGGATCGGTCCTGACAGCCAGCGGCCATCGCGCTTGATCGCCCCGAGCGGCAGACGGCGCACCCGGTTGAAGAAGCCGCCGTTGATAGCCACCAGGGCACCCTGGTTTTCGGCCAGCTTCTGCAGCGAGTTGAGCCCTTCCATGCCGCGATCGCCGGTGAGCAGCTGCAATTGCATGGAGCTGTGACGCGGATCGAGCTGCACGGCATTGATCCGCACCCCCGAGCGCACCAGCCGCTGCCAGCGCAGCTCTTGGCCGAGCAGGGCCTGCAGGCGGGGATCCAGGCGCTGGGGTGGCCCGCTGGCTCCAGCGGCGGTGCTGGCTGCAGGGTTGGCCCCAGCCGGGGAGGCCAGGTCGATCACCACCCGGCTGGGGCCCCCCAGGGTGAATACCCGGGCGGAGGCGATGGAGCCGCTGGCCAGGCGCAGGCCACCAGCTTCCAGGCCAGCCCCCAGGCCCCGGCCCTGGAGATCCGCCAGTTGGTCTGGCCGCACCTGGATGCCCAGCAACAGACCGCTCGGGTCGCTGCGCAGGGCCGCCGGTGCGGCCAGATCGAGCACCAGGCGCCGGCCAGCGTTGCCGAGGCGCAGCCCCAGCAGGGGCGGTGGCGGCAGGGTGAGCGACAGGCGCTCGCCGTCGCGCCGCACCGCCACGCCCACGTCGCCCAGCAGGCCGGCCACCTCTACGGCCACTTCGTCGTCGAGGCTGCGCTGCCGCTGGGGCGGCAGTGGCAGGCTGCGGCCATACCACTGCAGCTCCAGCTGGCCGCCGGCGCGGCTCACACTGCTTACGCCCAGTTGATTTTGCAGCACCTCCAGCGGCAGCCACAGTTCGGCCGGTTGGCTCCCCTCTCCAAGCCAGAGCCAGCGGGCCCGCTGCTCCTGGGCGTTGATCGCCAGCCGCCCGCCCCGATGGGCGCCGCGAAAATCAACAGCTGTTGGCGACTGCTCCTCTGAGCGGGGGGGTGCCAACGGTGGCGGCGGCAGGGGATTGGCCTGGGCGAGCAAAGCCACTGGAGCCAGCAGCGCTATCAACCAGGGCGCGCCAACCATTGGCAGGATCCATGCCAGCGATTTCCGCCAACAATTCATGCCAATAAACCGTAGCGCTAGCCAGCGTTCGGCGGTGTCTTTACATAGGATTTAACGTTCTGCGGATGCAGCCGCCTGAGGGCGCGCGGCAACCACGTGTTCGTGTGAACCCACCGGGTTATGCCCCATTCGTCCCGCCCTGCGTCGCGCCCCGCCTGGCCCCACTGCGACAGTCCAGCTCCCGCGACGGTGGCCGGCGAGAAAGATGCCTGCGGCGTCGGTTTCCTGGCTTCCCTGAAGGGGGAATCCAGCCACTGGTTGCTGCAACAGGCCCTGCGGGGCCTGGGCTGCATGGAGCACCGCGGCGGCTGTGGCGGAGACGGCGATTCCGGCGATGGCGCCGGCATCCTCACGGCCATCCCCTGGGGCTATCTGCAGGCGGTGTGGCCCGAGGCGGCGGCGGCAAGCGGTGTGCGGGGCCTGGGCATGCTGTTCCTACCGGCCGACCCGGACCAGCGCCAGCAGTGCCGCTCCATCTGTGAGCAGGAAGCGGAGCGCCTGGGTCTGCGCAGCCTGGGCTGGCGGCCGGTGCCGGTGGATCCAGCTGTGCTCGGTCCCCTGGCCCGCCAGAACGCGCCGGCCATCGAGCAGTGGCTGCTGGAGGCCCCCGAGGCGCGCCTTGAGCTGGCCGCCGACCTCGATGGCCTGGAGGCGCTGCTGTTTCGGCTGCGGCGCCGGGCTGTGGATCGGGCCCGGGAGCTGTGGGGCGAAACCTACGCAGACCTCTATTTCTGCTCGATCAGTGGCCGCACCCTCGTCTACAAGGGCATGGTGCGCTCTGAGGTGTTGGCCGCTTTCTACGGCGACCTGCGGGACGAGCGCTTCTCAGTGCCCTTCGCGGTCTACCACCGGCGCTTCAGTACCAACACCCTGCCCCGCTGGCCCCTGGCCCAGCCGATGCGGTTGCTGGGTCACAACGGCGAAATCAATACCCTGCTCGGCAATATCAACTGGGCCAAGGCCGCCGAATCCAACCTGGAAGCGGTATGGGGCGAGGCGGCTGCGGATCTGAGACCGCTGGTGAATCCAGCCTTCAGCGATTCGGCCAATTTGGATGCCACCTTGGAGCTGATGGTGCGCAGCGGTCGGCCGATCACCGACAGCCTGCTCACCCTGGTGCCGGAGGCCTTCCGCGACCAGCCGGAACTAGACGACAAGCCGGAGATCAAGGCCTTCTACGAATTCAATGCCTGCCTGCAGGAACCCTGGGATGGGCCGGCGCTGCTGGTGTTCAGCGATGGGCGCACGGTGGGGGCCACGCTCGACCGCAATGGCCTGCGCCCGGCCCGCTACTGCATCACCAGCGACGGCTATGTGGTGATGGGCTCGGAAACCGGCGTGGTGGAGCTGGACGAGAGCCTGATCCTGGAGAAGGGGCGCCTGGGGCCCGGCCAGATGCTGGCCGTGGATCTGGAGCGGGGCCTGCTGCTGCGCAACTGGGAGGTGAAGCGGGAGACGGCCGAGCGGCTGCCCTATGGCAGCTGGTTGGCGGAGCACCGCCGCAGCCTCGCCCCTGGCAGCTGGCAACCCCAGCGCCGCATTGGCGACCTGGACCTGCTGGCCCTGCAAACCGCCTACGGCTTCAGCGCCGAAGACCTGGAGCTGGTGATCGAGGACATGGCGGGACAGGCCAAGGAGGCCACCTACTGCATGGGCGATGACATCCCTTTGGCGGTGCTCTCCGACAGGCCCCACCTGCTGTACGACTACTTCAAACAGCGCTTCGCCCAGGTCACCAATCCGCCGATTGACCCGCTCAGGGAGAAGTTGGTGATGAGCCTGGAGATGCATCTGGGCCGGCGGGGCTCGGCGCTGCGGCCGGATCCCGCCGCCGCTGCGGTACTGCACCTGAGCACACCCCTGCTCAACGAAGCCGAGCTGGAGGCCCTGGCCGAGCAGGGGCTGGCCACCGCCAAACTCTCCACCCTGTTGCCGGTGCTGGAGGGCCCCGCCGGCCTGGAGCAGGCGCTACAGCGCCTCTGCTACGAGGCCGAGGCGTCCCTGCGCTGCGGCAGCCAGATCCTGGTGCTCTCCGACCGGGTGCTGATGGATGGCGCCCCTGGCGGCATCGATGCCACCACCACCTACATCCCGCCGCTGCTGGCGGTGGGGGCGGTGCACCAGCACCTGCTGCGGCTGGGGCTGCGGCTGCAGGCCTCGATCGTGGTGGAGACCGCCCAGTGCTGGAGCACCCACCACCTGGCCTGCTTGATCGGCTTTGGCGCCAGTGCCGTCTGCCCCTGGCTCACCTGGGAGACCAGCCGCCACTGGCTGGCCCACCCAAAAACCCAATCGCTGATCGAGCGGGGCAAGCTGCCTGCCCTCACCCCTGAAAAAGCCCAGGCCAATGTGCGCAAAGCCCTGGAAGATGGCCTGCGCAAAATTCTATCCAAGATCGGCATTTCCCTGCTGGCCAGCTACCACGGCGCCCAGATTTTTGAGGCGATTGGCCTTGGCGCCGACCTGATTGAATTGGCCTTCAAGGGCACCACCAGCCGGGTGGCGGGCCTCAGCCTCGGTGAACTGGCCAGTGAAACCCTGGCCTTCCATGCCAAGGCCTTCCCGGAACTGAACCGCACCAAGCTGGAGTTCATGGGCTTTGTGCAGTACCGCACCGGTGGCGAGTTCCACCTCAATAGCCCGGAGATGGCCAAGGCCCTGCATGCCGCCGTCAAGGCGGGGCCTGGCTACGACCACTTCTCCACCTACAAGACCCTGCTGGAGCACAGGCCGGTAACAGCCCTGCGGGATCTGCTGCAGCTAAAGCCCGCCGCCAAGCCGCTGCCGATCGAGCAGGTGGAGAGCGTCGAGAGCATCTGCGCCCGCTTCTGCACCGGTGGCATGAGCCTGGGGGCCCTGTCGCGGGAGGCCCACGAGGTGCTGGCCGTGGCGATGAATCGCATCGGCGGCAAGAGCAACAGCGGTGAGGGCGGCGAGGATCCTGCCCGCTTCCACCAACTCAACGACGTGGATGCAGAAGGTAATTCCGCCAGCCTGCCCTCGATCAAGGGGCTGCGCAATGGCGATAGCGCCTGTTCATCGATCAAGCAGATCGCCTCGGGGCGCTTTGGCGTAACCCCCGAGTACCTGCGCAGCGCCAAGCAGCTGGAGATCAAGGTGGCCCAGGGGGCCAAGCCGGGGGAGGGGGGCCAATTGCCCGGTCCAAAGGTGGATCCCTACATCGCCTGGCTGCGCAATAGCAAAGCTGGCGTGGCCCTGATTTCGCCACCGCCCCACCACGACATCTATTCGATTGAGGATCTAGCCCAGCTGATCCACGACCTACACCAAATTCATCCCGCCGCCAAGGTGAGCGTGAAGCTGGTGGCCGAAATCGGCATCGGCACGATCGCGGCTGGCGTGGCCAAGGCCAATGCCGATGTGATCCAGATTTCCGGCCACGATGGCGGCACCGGCGCCTCGCCGCTGAGTTCGATCAAACATGCGGGCAGCCCCTGGGAGCTGGGGCTCACCGAGGTACACCGATCGCTGCTGGAGAATGGCCTGCGCGATCGGGTGCTGCTGCGGGCCGATGGCGGCCTCAAAACCGGCTGGGATGTGGTGATCGCGGCGCTGCTGGGAGCCGAGGAATATGGCTTTGGCTCGGTGGCGATGATCGCCGAGGGCTGCATCATGGCCCGGGTTTGCCATACCAATAACTGCCCCGTGGGCGTGGCCACCCAGAAGGAGGCCCTGCGCAAGCGGTTCACCGGCCTGCCGGAGCACGTGGTCAATTTCTTCCTTTATGTGGCGGAGGAGGTGCGCCAGCTGCTCAGCGTGCTGGGGGTAAGCCGCCTGGAGGATTTGATTGGCCGCTCGGAACTGCTGGAGCCCAGGTCGGTGGCTTTGGCTAAAACCAAGGCGCTGGATTTGTCCTGTTTGATTGAGCCGATTCCAGCGGCTGCCGAGCGGGGCTGGTTGGTCCATGAGGCCGCCGCCCATGGCAATGGCGCCACCCTGGAAGACCAGCTATTGGCCGATGCCGCCGTGATGGCGGCCATCGAGGGCCATGGCCAGGTGGAGCGCGACCTGGCGATCGTGAATACCGATCGCAGCGTGGGCGCTCGCCTGGCGGGCGAAATTGCCCAGCGCCATGGCAACAGTGGCTTTAACGGACTGCTCAAGCTCAGCTACCGGGGGGCGGCGGGCCAGAGCTTTGGCGCCTTTGGCATCAAGGGTATGGAGGTGCGTCTGGTGGGCGAAGCCAACGACTACGTGGGCAAGGGCATCAATGGTGGCCGGATCACGGTGGTGCCGCCGGCGGCGGTGCAAGACCCCGGTGAGCAGGTGATTCTCGGCAACACCTGCCTCTATGGCGCCACCGGCGGTGAGCTCTATGCCCTGGGTAGGGCTGGTGAGCGCTTTGCGGTGCGCAACAGCGGTGCCAAAACCGTGGTGGAGGGGGCAGGCGATCACTGCTGTGAATACATGACCGGTGGGGTGGTGGTGGTGCTGGGCTCCACGGGCCGCAATGTGGCCGCCGGCATGACCGGTGGGGTGGCCTTTCTGCTCGATGAAGATGGCGGTTTAGCCGATCGTCTCAACCGGGAAATCGTGGCCCTATGCGATCTCACCACCACGGCCCAAGAAGACCTGGTCAAGCCATTACTAGAGGCCCATTTGGAGCAAACTGGCAGCGCCAAAGCGGCGAACATCTTGGCCAACTGGCATAGCTGGAAAGCCAAGTTCAAGCTTCTGGTACCCCCCAGCGAACTGGCCAACGTGGGCCTGGCCCAACAGCAGGCGGTGGCGGCCTGAACGTCCACAGGCAAAACAAACATCGCAATACCTTTGCGCCACTAAGTCTTTGCGCCACTAAGTCATTGATATTCAAGCTTTTTAATGGGCCATTAATCACTTAATACGCCATTAATCACGGTGGCTTCCATGGCGACATCCAGCTCGGAATCGCCATGGAAGCCACCATTAAATCTATCTCACCCAATATCCAATCCAGCCAGCGCCTAATGCCACCCCGCCACCAGCCCCCCAGCAACGCCTACATCCAGCCGTCACTTATCTTCAGCCAAGCCATAGCAAAACCATAGCAAAACCATGGCAAAGCTATTGAAAACACGGTTTTGCTCAATGGAACTCCGCCGCCGCAATCGCCCACAGCTGGCCTGGTGGCCGTGATGGCAATTTTACAAAGCCCGCCGAATAGCCTGCCTAACGGGGATGCTGTTGCATCAGCCGCTGCACCTCGCCGGCGTGGTAGCTGCTGCGGGTGAGGGGACTGCTCACCACCTGCAGGAAGCCCAGCTCATCTTCCCCGTGCTGGCGGTATTGATCAAATTGTGCTGGGGTAACAAATCGCGCCACCTGCAAATGTTTGGGACCTGGTGATAGGTATTGGCCGATGGTAACGATGTCTACGCAATGTTGGCGCAGGTCTGCCATTACCTCCAGCACCTCGGCATCGGTTTCGCCTAGGCCCACCATCAACCCAGACTTGCTATAGGTGCGGGGCCATTGCTCGCGCACCAGGCGCAATAATTCCAGCGAGCGGGTGTAGATGCCCTGGGGCCGCACACTGCGGTAGAGCCTCGGTACGGTTTCGATGTTGTGGTTGAGCACATCGGGGGCCGCCGCCATCACCTGGGCCAGGGCCTGCCAATTGCCACAAAAATCGGGAATCAGCAGTTCGATTGTGGTGAATGGCGAATGCTGTCGCAACTGCTCAACGCAGGCCACAAATTGGCTGGCGCCGCCGTCCTCCAGGTCGTCGCGATTCACCGAGGTGATCACCACATGACTCAAAGCCAGCCGCCGCACCGCTTCCCCCAGCCGCTGCGGTTCGCTGGCATCTAGGGCCCGCACGCTCTTATCGAAGTCGATGTCGCAGTAGGGGCAGGCGCGGGTGCAGCCCGGCCCCATGATCAAAAAGGTGGCCGTGCCGCCGGCGAAGCACTCGCCGATGTTCGGGCAGCTGGCCTCCTGGCACACCGTGTTCAGCTTCAGGTCCACCAGCAGGTCGGCCACCGCACCGATGCGCTCCCGCTGGGGGGCCTTCACGCGCAGCCAATCGGGTTTCAGCAAGGCACTGGTGGGGCCACTGGGGCCGGGCGGGGCAGGTGGGAACTCTAGAAAGCGCCTGGTGCGCCCTGGCCATCCCCTACAGTTCGACCATCGGGATGTAGCGCAGCTTGGTAGCGCACTTCGTTCGGGACGAAGGGGCCGCAGGTTCGAATCCTGTCATCCCGACTTTGGCTTTAACGCCAGCACCTTTCTCCTGACGGCCTCCGGCCAGTTCTCCTGAGGGCTTCCGGCCAGTTCTCCTGAGGGCTTGCGGCCAGTTCTCCTGACGGCTCCTGCCGGTTCAGCGGAGGGCTTCCGGCCAGTTCTCCCTAGGCCGTCAGACCAGTTCAGCCCCTGGATAACCCCTGGGCGTCACCATTTTTCCGTCCCGCAGGTAGCTGCTGGAATTGCCCACCAGCACCAGGGTGAGCATGTCCACCTGCTCAATCGGCAGGCTGCCCAGGCTGTGCAGGCTCACCGCCTCCTCGCTGCGGCCCAGTTGGCGGGCGATCGCCACCGGCGTGCTGGCCGGCCGGCCCTCCAGCAGCAGCTCACAGGCCCGTTGCAGCTGCCAGTGGCGATCGCGGGAACGGGGGTTGTAGAGCGCCACCACGAAGTCGCCCGCCGCCGCCGCCCGCAGCCGCCGCTCGATCACCTGCCAAGGGGTGAGCCGATCGCTGAGGCTGATCGTGCAGAAGTCGTGCATCAGGGGTGCCCCGGCCCGGGCCGCCGCCAGTTGCAGCGCTGAAATGCCTGGATGCACCGCAAAGCCGGGCCGGGCATTTTCTGGCAGCTGCAGCCAGAGCTCCAGCGCCAGCCCCGCCATCGCGTAGATGCCGCTATCGCCGGAAGACACCAGCGCCACCGGCAGCCCCTGGCAGGCCAAAGCCAGGGCCTCAGCGCAACGGGCCCGCTCCTCAGTGAGTCTCCCGTCGAGCCGCAGTTGATCCGAGCGCCGCAGGGGCTCCAGCAGATCCAGGTAGAGGCCGTAGCCCACCCAGGCGCTGCTGGCGGCCAGGGCCTGCCGCGCTGCTGGGGTGAGCAGATCCAAGCGCCCCGGCCCACTGCCCACCAGGTGCAATTGCCCCCGCTGCGGTGCCCACTGGTGCAGCGCCTGGCAGATGGCCAAGGTGGCGGCGCCGGTTTCGCCGGCCTGACGCCGCTCGATTTGTTTGGGCAAGAGCAGCTGAGCGCCGGCACCGGCGGCCAGCAGCGCCGCCGCCTCGGCCACGCTGGCGGTGCCCATCTCGGCCGCCACCGCCGCCGAGGGGTTTGGTACCGGCACCTCTGCCAATTGCTCCGCCCGAAACAGGCGCAGCGGCCAGCCCCTTCTGGCCGCCAGCGCCAGCAGCGCCGGCTCGTCGCCCTTGCGATCGATGCTGGCCAGCCCAGCCACCGCCGCCGCCGCCAGCTGGGCTGCCGCCAGCCCCTCCATAACCAGCCGCTCCAGCAGGGCCAAATCCGTGCCCCGCTCGCAACCGATACCCAGCCACAGGCAGGGGGGATGCCAGCGACAACCGGGCCCCTGCCTGGCCGTCACCAGCAGCTCAAGGTGCTCGGCGGCGGCAATGGTTGCCGGCTCTGGTGCGCTCTTTGGCAATGGAGTAGCCGATGGCAATGGCGTGGCCGTTGGCAATGGCG
>JBIKVR010000185.1:0-2934 GCA_044356735.1 Prochlorococcaceae cyanobacterium | reverse complement strand
GTAGCCGATGGCGTAGTGGAGCTGGCTTGATCGCCCTCGCTGCGCTCGCCGTGGGGCGCCGCCGCCGGCAGCTGCCGCCAGAGGCTGGAGCCGGCCTCCTGGCGCACCGGCAGCCGACCGTCCCGGGCCGCTCCATGGCGCATCAAGGCCTCCCAATCGCCGCCGCCCCGGCGCCAGCCCCACTGGCTACCAAAGGCATCCAAAGCCAGGCGGCCACTGCCGCTGCTGGCACCGGTGAGCACGGCGGTGCCGCCCAGCAGCGCCGCCACCCGCTGGCTGAGGGCCTCGGCGCCGGCCCCATGGCCCCCCAGCAGGGGGATCGCGAAGCGCCCCAGCGGATCCACCACCACCACGGCCGGATCGCGCCGCTTGTCCTGCAACAGGGGGGCAATCAGCCGGGTCACCAGCCCGGTGGCCCCCACCACCACGAAGCCGGCACTGTGGGGCCAGGCGTTGGCCAGGGTTTCGCTGGCAGAGGGGCTGGCGCCGCCGCCCACCAGCTGGTTCACCACGCCGCCCTGCAGCAGTTGGCTCAACAGGCCGTTGGCCGCGTCACTGAATCCCAGGCCCCAGATCGGGCCCGCTGGCTGGTTAGCCGAATGGTTGGCCCACTGATGGGAGGGCTGGTTAGGGGAACTGTTCACCGCGCAAGTCTGCGGCGCAGGCCCCCAAGGGGACCACCGCCGGGGGCCGGGTCGCTGGCCGCCTGGTCCGCATCCCCCTGCGGTTGCTCCTGGACGGTGAGCCGATCCCGGCCGAGCAAACGGCCGATCAGGCGATCAGCCAGGGCTGATTTCATTAGTGCTGGCTCAGAAAGTTCTGGCTAAGAAAATTCTGGTGCAGCAAGAGTTGGGTAGATTTGCGATGGCGCGGCTTGACCAGCAGCTGGCTCTGCATTTATTTGGGCCGGGTTGACCACATCCGCATCGATACCCGCATCAGCATCAGCATCGACATCGGCGCCAGCGCCGGCGCCTGAATCCGCAGCTGAATCAGTGCCCGTATCAGCACCAGCATCGGCACCTGCATCCGCACCTGCATATGCATCGGCATCGGCATCGATATCCGTATCTACGCCAACATCTACTACATCATTGCCTGCTGTATTGACACCAGCTGCCTGATGATGCCTGACCTGGCTGGGTTCGGGGGGCCGGCTGGCCCGTGAAGCGATTTCGCCAGGCGGGATTGCGTTTGCCGTGATCGAATCCTCCTGATCTGCACTGGTATTAGCACTGGCATTGGCATTGGCATTGGCATTGGCATTGGCATTATCACTGGCACTGGCACTGGTAGTGGTATCGGCATCAGAAAAGTCCGCTGAATCTTGCTCCGCCCCCAGCGGGTCTGCGAGAGTTGCCGCGGCATCAGCTGTTGCGCCATCTACTTTTGCAGCCTCTTCTTTTGCGGCTTCTGCTGTTGCTGTCTCCGCTTTTGCGGCCCCTGCGTTTGCAGTGTCTACCTTTGCGGCCGCTGCCAGACCAGCCTTGGCTGCATCGGCCGGGGAGACGCTTTGATCAGCCACTGCTTCCGGCCTCGCCAAGGGCTCGCCGGCCCGCGCGGCGCCATTTTTTGGCGCTGCGGGGCGATTTGCTGGCGCCAAAGCAGCTGATGGGATCTGCCCCAAATAAACCGCCAGCTCCTGGCTGCTGAGCCGCGCCCCCAGCCAACGGGGAGGCGGACCGCCGGCCAGGGTTACCTGACGCACCAAACTGTTATATGGGGGGTTGAGGGGTTCGCCCCGGCCATCCACTAGTTCCAATTGCAGGGAGTTGCTGCCCTGCTGCCAGCCCCGCAGCCACAGGGGGGCGTTTTGATCCACCAGAAAGCTATCGCCATTAATGCTCACCCGCAGCCGCCAGCTGTCATCGCCCTGCCGGAGATGTTGCAGCGGAGCGTCGTAGAGCAGCCAATCGAGCAGCAATGGTTCACTGCCACCCAATTCAGCTGGACTAACAGCAATCAATTCGGGGCTGCCTGGCGCCGGTAGGGATAGGGGATTAGCGGCCACCGAGTGCAGCCGCAGCCTGGCCGTGGCGCCCGGATCCTTCACCGCTTCCCCCCAGGGCAGGGCGGCGTAGGCGGTGATCCGGTGGCTGCCCGGCGCCAGGGCCGGCAGGTTCACCAGCAACTGATCGCCTTGGCCGCTGGGCAGGTAATCGCTGATGCGCAGCGGCGATTGGTCGTCGATTTGCACCACCACATGGGGGCCGATGCCCAGGGGGCCGGCATCCACCAGCGGCCAGTCGCGCAGCCTCAAGCGCAACTGCCAGTCAGCGCCAACCAAGAGGCTGTCGGCGGTTGGCGCCTCGATCTGCAGCTGGGGCGAGCGCTCGGCCAGGGCCGCCGCCAATTGCCGCACGGCCGGCGGCGGCGATACCTCCTGGAGGCGGCCGGCTGGGGCGGTGGTGGCCAACAGCTCGGAATTGGCGGCCGGCTCGCTGGCGCGGCAACCGCCGATCATGAGCAAGCAAACCCCGATCAGCGCGCTGAGCAGCCAGGGGATCAAGCCCGGGGAGCGGCCATGGCGGCGGCCCCCCAGCGGCACAGTTTTGGCGCGGGCCTGAATGGGGGCCTGAATGGCGGTTTCGGTGGCGGTCTCGATGCTCACTCCTCGCCCGGGGCCGGGGGTGCTGGCTTCATTCTGCTAGCAGGCCCAGATAGCCATGGCCTGTTTATTTCAACTGGTAATTGCGAATATTTGCTGTTAATCAGCCTTCATAAAGATGCCTTGTCAATCTGCCTGTGTGCGTCCGGCAAACCCCAGTGGTGGTCTGGCTTGCGCCGGGGTTGAACCTTTGTAACTCCAGCCCCAAAGGGCTTGAACATGGCCCTTATACTTCGGCCAGCGGTCCCCTACCTGGGGCCCCAAAGCCCCAGTTGTGGCAAGCGGTTTCGCGGTTTCGCGGCGCCCTTTCCCGCTGGTGACCATGG
>JBIKVR010000096.1:0-10402 GCA_044356735.1 Prochlorococcaceae cyanobacterium | reverse complement strand
CTGGAGCTGGAGGGGGTGTGCGAGGGCAGCATCCTGGAAACCCCTGGGGCCAGGGGGGCCGCGCCTTCGCCCTGCTAACGCCTGGGATCCAACAGGGCTGCTGAGGCTGGAACTGTACTGGGGCTTACTGGGGAAGCCAGATTGAGCATTGCAAAACCGCCAGCCAGCCAATTACGCCCTAAATACCTGGGCTCATGGTTCAACTTATCGCCTATCCCACCACTGGTACATTCCCAAACCAGGCCCACCAGCGGCAACAAAACCAGGCCCACCAGCGGCCACAAAACCCGGCGGCCAACAGATCGAGAAAATCAGCCCTAGACTTAAACAGGAAATTATAAAAAAACACTTTGTCAAAAGCACAGCTCACCGCCTTTCTGGCCAAGGTGGAGGCCAATCCAGCCCTCAAGCTCCAGGTGGATGAAGCCAGCGATGCCACCGCCGTGGCTGCCATCGCCCAGGCGGAAGGATTCCTGTTCTCCCCAGCCAGCCTGGCGCGCCACCTGCGGGGCTGAATAGCAGCCGGGGCCCAGTTGGTCTAGGGGTCAAGGCTGAGCTTTCGGCGCAGCGTCAGCCAGAACCAGGATCCAGCCAGGGCCCCCAAAAGCCAGAGCCAGCCGTGCAGGCTGAAGCTCATCACGCCGCCAACAAAACTACTGATGTTGCAGCCATAGGAGAAAAATCCTCCGTAGCCCATCAACAAACCGCCGCCCAGAAAATGCAGCTGCTGGAAACGCCGCAAGGGAGAGAGAGCAACGTCACCAGAGCGCCAGGCTCCGGCGGCCAGCGCTCCATAAATCACCGCCAAATCCACAATCACGGCTCCATTCCGCAGCCAGTTGAGCGGACTGGTGAGCAGGGCGGAGCGTGCAGGTGCACCCCAAAAAACACTGCTGGCAGGATCCCAGCCCAAGCCACGGGCGGCATGGGCGCCTGTCAACCCCAAACCCCAGAGCACCTTCCAGGGTTCGCCGCTGGCCAGCAGCAAAAGCAGCATGGCCGCAGCAAGCCACAGCACCGCAGGCAGCTGTTTTTGCCAGGCCTCCCGGCCGGCGATGCTCCAACCACAGAAGCAATTGAGAGCTAGCAACAACAGCAGCAGCAAGGCCAACTGCAACACCACCGCCGCCCAGAGCGGCAGGCTGTCGAGCAGCACAACTGCCGGCAATCCAGGGGGGGTGAGTTGTTCCAGCCCTGGTCGATGCAAGCTGCCGGCGAACACCCCCAACACCAAACCGGCCAAGGTGAGCGGAAAGCCGCTGCCGGCTTGCCCGGCGGAAGCCAGGGTGCCGCTGCCGCAGCGACCGGCCAACTGCATGCCGATGCCAAACAGGAAGGCTCCAAGCAGCAGCGACCATCGCAGTGGAGCCCGCGACAATTGCAGGGTGAGGCCTAGGGGAACCTGCAGGCTCAGCAATATCGCCGTTCCCAGGATCAAGGCGACCAGCAGAGCCGCAATTGGATAGAAAGCCTCGGCATCCCGCTGGGTGATCAGCCGCTGAAAGGAGCCGCTAAACCCAAAGCGAAAGTGCACCAGCAACCAGCCGATGCTGCAGCCCAGCAGCCAAACCAGGCCAGAGCTGGTATTGCCATAGCCCCAGGCCAGGCCGGCGGCCAGAGCACCAACGATCCAGGCGAATTTCTGGGAACTCACGTTTTTGCCTTCTCCTTGGCCTTGGGTTTGGCCTGGGGAGCCGACTCGCCGCCGTCACAGGCCAGCACCTGGCTGGTCAGGGCCGCATTAGCCCCCACCAGCCAGGTGAGCAGCAGCAGGGCTGCCAATCCGCCGGTTCGCATGGTTGCTCAGTTCTTGATGGGGGAGGAATCAGGTCCAGTCTGGGCTGGATTGCTGGTGGCGCTGTACTCGGTCCAGGAGCCTTCATATATCCGCACGTTTGGATAGCCCAGCACGTGCTTGAGCAAAACATACTGGAGGCTGGCTTCCCGGCCAGTACTGCAGGAGATGATCACCGTTTTGTCAGGGGTGACACCACGGCTTTCAAACAGCTTGCGCAGGGCTTCTACCGACTTGATCTTGTGGGGATTTTTGAGGGCTTCATCGGCATTATTGGCCTCGGTTACCGATTGCCAGGTGATGTTGATGGCCCCCGGGATGTGACCGTGGCGGATGAACAACTGATCCGTTCCCTCGAACAACGCTTTCGGCCGTGGATCGACAATCACCACATTCGGCTTGCCCACCAAGGGCAGTAGCTCCTTGAGGGAGATAGCCAGGCCGGGGATACTGGTGGGCTTGAAATTACCAGGCTTGTAGCTGGGGAACACCTTGGTTACTTCAGCGCCAGAAGCCTTGTAAGCACTAAAGCCGCCGTCGATGATGCCAACCTTGGGAACGCCGCTCTTCTCGAGGATGTAGGCCACCAGCGAGGCTCCCAGCACATTGTTGCCATCGGAGTAGACCAACACCTGGTCTCGGTTGGAAATGCCGGCTTTGCTGAGCAGATTGGCCAGGTCCCCCGCTGGCCAGATCTGGAAAGGCAGTTTGCCATTGGGTCCGCGGAAGGCCTGCTCCGAAATGTGCACTGCATTGGGGAGGTGGCCGCCGATGTAATCCAGAGGCGGCACTGGTCTCACATCAAGCACCTTCCACTTACCGGATTTGGCCCCAGCCGCCGCATCGGCTGGACTCACCAGCTGGATGCTTGTGGCGGCGACGGCTGCATTGGTCGCAGTGATCGGCAGCAGGCCTGCCACGGCAAGCCCTGCTACTCCAGCTAGCAGGCGGCGGCGGGTGAAGGCAAACATGCGGATTAAAACGGTTTCCCGGGTGATATAGCGGAATTAGCTTAAAGATTCCGCCTGGGGCCTGGCGTAGCTCGCGTCACACTCTTTGACTACCCCGCAAACGCCTGTGCTGCTTTGCCGCTGGGAAGCAAGCGCCCCGCCCCCAGCAGACCACTCGCAAGCCAGGCACTGCCGATCAGGCTCTCAACCAGGCGCAAATCTTTGCAGAATAAAAGTATTTCACCACAAAAGAACGGCAATCGGCCGGGCCGAGTCCTATGGTTCGCCGCACCTAAGTCTAACGCCCAACACTTATTGCAGGGCGACTCGAAAATCGCAAATCTCATGAACAGACAGAGATGATCAGCAACAATCACAATCTTGAGCATGGGTGGGTTTGACAGAGCCATCCCAGGCAGCAACCAGCAGCTAACCGCCGCCAATCCGCAGCCCCTGGCCCCGCAGCGCCGCCGTCTAGGCCCGAACTACTCCAAAGCCAGCTTTTCCGCGTAGCAAGGAGGCAAGGGCCTTGGGCACCAGCTGCCCAATTAGCCGCCCAGCCAGCTGCCGTTCTTGAGCCGCCATGTCTCACGATTCCCCCAGCAGCTCCATCGAGGCGCGGGCCCGCCAGCTGCTGGCCCGCCTCAGCCCGGCCGAGAAGCTGGCGCAGCTTTCCGGCACCACCTACTTCTGGGCCGGGATGGGGGACATCGCCTTTGCCGACGCCTCCCACCGCCATCCCTGGCCCGCCGGCCTGCTGCCCGGCCGGGGCCTGGCGGGGCTGCAATTTGTGGATGGTCCCCGGGGGGTGGTGCTCACGGGGGGGGCCACCACCTTTCCGGTGCCGATCGCCCGGGGCGCCAGCTGGGACATCGACCTGGAGCAGCGCATCGGCGAAGCCATCGCCCGGGAGGCCCGTTCCCATGGTGCCAACTGGGTGGCGGCCGTCTGCGTGAACCTGCTGCGCCACCCGGGCTGGGGCCGGGCCCAGGAGACCTACGGGGAAGATCCCGTACTGCTCGGGGAGATGGGCGGCGCCTGCTGCCGCGGCCTGCAGCGCCACAGCATCGCCTGCGTCAAGCATTTCGCCCTCAATTCAATAGACAGCTCCCGCTTCCTGGTGGACATCCAGGTGAGCCGCCGGGTGCTGCATGAGCTCTACCTGCCCCACTTCCGCGACTGCCTGGCCGCCGGCGCCGGCTCGGTGATGACCGCCTACAACCGGGTGAATGGCCTCTGGTGCGCCCAGCACCCGGAACTGCTCACATCCATCCTCAAAAACCGCTGGGGGTTCCAGGGGTTTGTGGTGAGTGATTTCATCTTCGGGTTGCGCGATGGCGTGGCGGCCCTGCAGGCCGGGCTCGACCTGGAGATGCCCTTTCGGATGATTTTTGAAGGCAGCCTCGGCGCCGCCCTGGCCGCTGGATCCCTGGCGATGGAGCGCTTAGACGACGCCGTACTGCGGCTGCTGCGCGCCCAGCTGGCGCTATCCAGCGGCAACTATCCGCCCACATTGCGGGGCTGCGCCGCCCACCGGGCCCTGGCCCGGGAGGCGGCCAGCAAGTCGATCGTGCTGCTCAAAAATGCCGGGGCGCTGCTGCCCCTGCGCGATCTGAGCTCCCTGGCGGTGATCGGCCGGCTGGCGGCCACGGCCAACCTGGGGGATCGGGGCTCCTCCGACACCCGCCCGGCAATGGAGGAGGTGGTCACCCCCCTGGCCGGCTTGAGGGCCGCCGCCCCCGATCTGCTGGTGCGCCACGGCGATGGTTTGGATCCGGCTGCAGCCGCCCAGCTGGCCGCCAGCTGCGATGCCGCCCTGGTGGTGGTGGGCCTCGATTGGCAAAGCGAAGGTGAGCACATTCACCCCGGCGATCTGGCGCCGGTGCTGCGGCAGATGCCCGCTCCAGATCCCCTGCAGCGGTGGCTGGGCAGCCAACGGCTGCGACCCTTCTGGCGGCCGGTGGCCGAGCTGGTGGCCTCCATCACCCGGTTTGCCTCCGCCCGCACGGGGGGCGACTTCGCTGCGGGCGACCGCACCGAACTGGAGCTGTCGCCCGCGGAAGAAGCCCTGATCCTGGCTGTGGCGGCAGCCAACCCCCGCACCGTGGTGGTGCTGATGGGCGGCGGCGCGATCCTCTGCGAAAACTGGCGGCAGCAGGTGAACGCCATCCTGCTGCTCTGGTATCCGGGCCAGCAGGGCGGTGAAGCCCTGGCCGATGTGCTGCTGGGCAAGCTGTCGCCCTCGGGCCGGATGCCCTTTGCGGTGCCCACCAGCGCCAGCCATCTGCCCAGCTTTGAGCCTCGGGCTGAACGGGTGGTTTACGACCTGTGGCACGGCTACCGGCTGCTGCGCCGCCAGGGCCATGCCGCCGCCTTCCCCTTCGGTTTCGGGCTCTCCTACAGCAGCTTCAGCCATGGGGATCTACGGGCCGAATTGCTGGCCGCCGAGGAGAAGCTGCTAGTGGCGATCACGGTTGCCAACACAGGGGCGATGGCGGCCGCCGAGGTGGTGCAGGTGTATCTGGAGCCGCCCGGACAGCTGGTGGAGCGGCCGGCGCGGCTGTTGGTGGGCTTCCAGCGGCTGCAGCTGGAACCGGGCCAGGTGGCGCGGCCAAGCCTGGCGATTCCGCTGCGCCGCCTGGCCTACTTCGATGAAAAGGCCGATGCCTTCCTGCTGGAGCCCGGCCTACACATGTTGGTGGTGGCCCGCCACGCGGAAGACGAGGGGCTGGCCGTAGCTATTCAGCTGGAGGCGCTGGTGCTGGGCCCTTGAGGCTGGGGGCGATGGCGGGCCCCGGGCTGCTGCTCCCCCAGGATCTGGCGCAGGCGCAGGCGGTTGTAGCGCTGCACCCAGAGACAGGGCAGGTTGAACAGGGTGGCAAACACCAAATTGATCAACACCCCCCGAGGCGGCAGCCACAGGGCTGTCACCAGCCAGAAGGGCCAGAGGGCCAGATGCACCAACTCAGCCCGGCGGGTTTCCGCCATCAACCGCTCCAGGCAGGACCGATCCCTGCGGGCCAGGGCGGTCTTGGCCACGCCGCCGGGCAATACTCCACCGGCATCGGGCAGCCAGGGCTTCCAGCGGCGAATCGCCAGGCCCAGTTCGTAGGCCTCGGTGCCTTCACCCCAGGGGCGCGGGCGGGTGAGCCATGAATCCTTGGCCAGCAGGGAGAGGGGCAGCCGATTGGCAAGACCACCCACCAGCAGGCACCAGCCCCACCAGGCAATTGCGCTAGACAAAAGAGGGGCGCCGGAGAGCAGAGGGGCGCTGGAAAGCAGCGGGGCACTGGTGAGCAGGTGAGCGATGTTCATGGGCTGGTGGACACGCTGCGCCCCTTCCACTGCACCGAGCCCCGCTTCAAGTTAACGATGGCCAGCAGGAATACACCAAGAAAGAACAGCACCGGCACCGGAAAGATCAAATTGATCCAACCGAAGCTGCCCAACCGCCAGCTAATCAGCAGCAGTTGCAGCGCAAAAGCTCCGTAGAGCAGCAAATTGGCCGGCAGGCTGCGATCCCCCAGCATTGGCCAGCCCAGCAGCGCGGCCGGCAGGCACCAGGCGGCCCAGAACAGACCCGAAAGCCAGAGCAGCACCGCCACCATGCGCAGCCAGCGCACCTCGGCGGCGGCGGTGGCGAAGTTTTTGGCGAAGCCCACCACCATGTCCCCCAGGCCGCCGGGATACATCCGATAGGCCAAGCGCCCATGGCCGATGTAGGCGCTCACCGGCAGGCCGGCCCGCTCGTAGTGATGGGCGAGAAACCAGTCCTCCACCACCTTGCCGGCCACTGCGGCATGGCCGCCGATGCGGTCGTAGTCGGCGCGGCTGGTGACCATCGCCGGGCCAAAAGCCACGCCACCGCCGGGGCCGAGCGGCACCGCCATCAAACCCACCAGGTTGAACAACACCGAAAGCAGCTCATAGGCCCTTTCGGTGCGGTGATAGGGCTGCACCGACACCAGACCCCCCAGCCGCTGATGGCAGGCCAGCAGGGAGGCGAGAAAATCCGGCGCCGGTTCGGTATCGGCATCGAGAAACACCAACAGCTCGGAGCTGGAGGCGGCAACGCCCTGGTGCAGCGCCCAGGTTTTGCCGCACCATCCAGCCGGCAGCGGCGGCGACTGCACCAGCTGCACCGCGAGCCGGGGATGGGCCTGGCTGGCGATTGCGGCGGTGCGGTCTGTGGAGTGGTCGTCGATCACGATCACCTCCCGGGGCCGAAAACTCTGGCGCGCCAAGCCCTGCAACAGGTGCGGCAGGGTTTCCTCCTCATTGCGGGCCGGAATCAACACCGCCACCGAGGCTTGGCCCCGGGGCTCCCCGGCCGGTAGCGCTGGCATCGGCAGGCAGAGGGCCCAGCCCAAACCCCAACGCACCAGCAGGGAAATGTTGACCAGACCGAGGTTCTCCATGGGCAGGCTTACCAGAGGCATGCTCACCAGGGGCAGGCTCGCCAGGGCCAGGCTCACCAGGGTCATGGCTTCAAGCTGAGATTGAGGTGGAGCTTGGGATTGAGGTTGGAATTGAGGTTGAGGTTGAGGCTGAGGTTGTAATTGAGGTTGAGATTGAGATTGAGGTTTGAATTGAGGTTTGAATTGAGAAGATTGGGGTTGAGGTTGCGGTTTAAGGCCGCTTCAACTCCTCGGCCAGTAGTTGAAGCGAAAGGTGATCGTTCAGCAGTTGCGGATGGGTCCATACCGGCAACATCTTTTGTGCACCCACCGGCAGTACGGCACGCCAGCCGGGAACAACCACCAGATCGAGGCCGGAATAGAAGCTGCAGCACTCGATCGCCTCCAGGCTGGAGAGGTCGCCATTCAGTTGCCGCAACAGAGCACTGCCCTGCTTCAGGTCGGCGATGCCGGCCATCGGCCGGCGCGGCCAGGGCTGGGCCGTGAGGGTGCCATGGTGCGGACTCGCCACACTGATGAACCGCCGGGTGCGCCGGTGGCCCCCCAACATCTGGATCCAGGTGCGGGCGATCACCCCACCCATCGAAAAACCAAACAGATCGATGGGCTGCTCGGCACCGAAGGCCGCTTCGATCCGGGCTGCCAGCAGGGCGGCGGATTCGGTGATGGGCGTCATGCCAAACCGCAGCGGCAGGTCGGGCAGCAGCAGGGGGCGCTGCAGCTCGCCCAAATAGCTGAGCAGCCGGTCGAACACCCGAGAGCTGTCGAGCATGCCGTGCACCAGCACCAAGGGAGTGGGGGAAGCGGGGATAGGCACCAAGGCAATCTGCTTGATTCAAAAGCTCTCCTGGCTGCATTGGCATGGACAGGAAAGAGGGATCCCCGTCCCAACTAAATGAGGCCCACAGCCAAACGCGAGAGCTAGATGCACAGAAGCGAAAGCTAGATGCGCAGACGGGGAAGCTAGATGCGACGGCCACTGATCAGCCTCATGAGGATGGCGATCACCGCGATAACCAAGAGCAGGTGAATCAGTCCCCCCAAGGTGAAAGAGGTGACCAGACCCAGCAGCCACAAAACAATCAGCAGTACCGCAATAAGCTCAAGCATGGCAATTCAAGATAGAGGCTATAGCAAGATGGAGAATGCAGCAAGGCGGAGATTGCGGCAAAGCGAGAATTGCAGCAAGACGGAGGCTACATAAGACAGAGAATGCAACAAGGAACATCGCCAGTTGAGCAGCACAGCAGCCATTATCTGGCGTTTCTGTTTAGATATTTTGAGCCTTTTACCGACGGCGGATTCCCTGACGTTCAGCTATGAGCGTCGGTCTTACCAGTGGCGGCATCACCGATTTTGTGGGCCACTGATTTTGTGCCTTCCTTAAGGTTTTCGGCAGCGTTCATGGCAGAGGCTTGCACCTGTTTCGCCTTGCCTTTGATCTGATGGCCGGTATCGCCAGTGAGCTCGCCATAGGCGGATTCGAGCTTGCCTTCCACCTCTTTGGCTTTGGCATCAGCTTTGTGGTCCATGGTTGCAAGGGCGATGGGGATATAGTGGTGATCAACTGTCATGGCTATGTCGGGCAGGGCGATGGCAGATAGGGGCATGGCAGGCAGGGCCATAGCTGGTAGGGGCATCAGCAAAGCGAAGCCAATAGCAGTCAGCGCCAGGCAGGAGAAAAGACGACGAAACAAATTCAATTCCATGGCATTTGACCTGGTAATCATGATTTGACTGCGAATAATGGACACCTCAAAAATTGCCCGCTCGACTCACTCCTGTGAACCAGAAGCAAGCAATTTGCCTCAACGCTTCTCGGGTCATGAGACCGGTTAGATTTGGGCTTTGCGAAGCGTTCTAATAATGTGAGAATGAATAATTACTGGCCACAAATAATTATTGGCCATAGCCAATAACCTGGCCGCGAATGATACCTGGCCATGAATGATGCCTGGCTATGAATCACGCTTGGCCTGATCGGGCCTTGATCGGAACTTGATTTGATTCAAGTTTAACTTTTGATCGGGGCTTTACTTGATCGGGGCTTAGCTTGATCGAGGCTTGGCTTTTGATCGGGTTGATCGGGGCTGGACTTGATCGAGGCTTTACTTTTGATCTAGTTGGGCAGAGCCGGACCTGATCAGGGCTGGACTTGATCAGGGCTGGAGCTAATCAGGGCTGGACTTGATCGGGGCTGGGCTGTTTAATCACAATTAGAACCTAAGACTCGCACCAGCTCAAACAGGGACATCGCCCATAAATGCTGCACTTATGAGTCTCGATCTGCCAGGCATCATGCAGGCGAATGGTCCCAGCTAAACTTTCAGGTATTGTAGGCATAATTAAGCTGGGTGCAAACAGCTTGGCACCGGGAAAGGCTGTCAATGGGAAAGGCTGTCAATTCCGCTGGTAAAAACAAGGGGCAGCAAGGGGCAAGCGATTCACCGCAGCGCTTCCGGGAGCAAAAGATTGATCAACTTTTATATTTTTTGGGGTGCCCAATTTTAGACAACGGCCTTCTGAGCGTCTCAAAAAATCGCCCATCTCGCCCCTGCGAGCCAAACATAAGCCAACCATTGTAATGCCCCTTACGGCATTAGATCAGTGAAACTCAGCATTCTCTAGATATCTCCACAAAGGATTCTCCACAAGCAGCCTTCGAAGAACAGCCCTTAACAACCAAGCCTTCAGCAAATAGTCTTGGGCAAATAGTCTTGGGCAAAGGGTCTTAGGCAAATAGCCCTCAGCAATAGCGTTCCACGAATAGCCTTCTACAAATAGTCTTCGACAAATAGTCTTCGACAAACAGTATTCAGCAAAGCCCCTCAGCAAGCACACTTCAATAGACGGTTTTCAGCAAAACCCCTCAGCAACTACACGTCCACAAACAATCCTCGGCAAGCAATCTTCAAGGCTTGGATCGGCCAAGCCCGTTGCCGGCCCATCATCAGGTCCCTGGTGCGGCCAAGATGCCTGGCGTAGTTGGGGCCTACTGGCAAGGCATGGGCACTGAGCGCCGCAGCTGGATGCACGAGCCCGCTGGTCGCTCGGTGACCAGCAACCTCGATGCCCTGCTGCTGGAAAACGAGGCCCTGCGCCAGCAGGTGCGGCTGCTGCGGGAAGAACTGGCGCACTACCAGTTGCAGGAGCCCAAACAGGAGCGGGAGCCGATGGCGCGGCCGGCCCCGGCCGGCGATGCCTTTCGCGGCCAGTCCTCCCGCGGCGAACGGGTGCGC
>JBIKVR010000016.1:0-34071 GCA_044356735.1 Prochlorococcaceae cyanobacterium | reverse complement strand
GAAGCGGCCCTGCTCAGCGGCCTGAAGCTGAGCAGGGCCCAGGCCTGGCTGGAGGAGCGGCCCCAGCAGTTTGCCGCCGATCTGCGCAGCTTCGTGGAAGCGAGCATCGCTCAGCGGGAGTTGGCCGCCCGCCGGCGACGCCGCCAGCGAAATCTGGTGACGGCCGGGCTGGGCCTGCTCGCTGCGGCGGCCTCCGCGGCCTGGGTATTTGCCCAATGGGCCAATCAGCAGGCCTACCAGGCCCAAACCCGCCAGTTCCTCAGTGTGCATCTATCGATGCTGGAAACGGATCCGCTGCAAAGCCTGGTGAATGGCCTGGCGGCGATGGCCCGGCTGGAGGACAGCTCGAGTGAGGTAATCTCCCTCCCCCTCTCCCGTTGGTTCAGGTGGAAGTGGATGAGGGACAGCCCGGGTGCAGACCTGGGCCTGGCCATAACCCTGGATCGGGTTGCCTCTCAAAACAGATTGCGTGGGGGATTTCTGAGTGGCCAGGACGAGGTGTGGAGCCTGGCCGAAACCCCTGGGGGCCTCTTGATCAGCGGCGGCCGGGACAACAGCTTGCGGTTCTGGAACGCCAATTACGAGCCGGTAGGCAAGGCCATCACCACCAACCACCGCGGCGGCCTGAGGGGGGTGGTGGCGATCACAGAAGACGAGTGGTGGACCGCCGGGGACGAGGGCAACCTGCAGCGGTGGCGCCAGGGGCGGCGCCAGGGTGCACCGGTGGTGTCGGGCCACGGATCGATTCAGGCCTTGGTTCGGGCCCGCGATGGCAGCCTGATCAGCGCGGGCACCGATGGCAATCTGCGTCGCTGGGATCCCCGCATGGGCACCCCCCTGGGACCGCCCATGCCCAGCGGCCAAAAGGAAGTGTGGGGTTTAGCGGTATTGCCCAATGGCGATTGGGTGAGCGGAGGCCGCGACGGCACGCTTCAGTGGTGGCACCAGGGCAAAAAGCGCGGGGCGCCAATCGCCAGCGGTCAGGGGTCCGTCACTGCGGTGGAGGGCCTAGCAAACAACGGCGTAATCAGCGGCGGCGATGCCGGCAGCGCCAGGGGATGGAACCCAGCCGGTACAACACTGGGGTCGGTACAAAGTGGCCACAGCACCATACACACGCTCCTGCGTAGACGTAATGGATTAATACTCAGTGGCGGCAGCGAAAAATTGATAAATAAGGATAAGAATCATATTAGAATTTGGAGAGCGAACAGTCGTCAAACCAACAACCTCATCCGCTCTGGTCAGGCAGAAGCCCTCAGTATTGTGGAGCTATGCAACGGTGATTTTATCAGCGGCGGCAGCGATGGTTTCTTGAGCTATTGGCGTGGCGGCAGGCGCCTGGGCAACCCGATTAAAACTGGCCATGGCCGTGTACATGCCCTCACTCAAACTCTGGATGGAGATCTGGTGAGCGGCGGCAGCGACGGCAAGGCAAGGATCTGGCGAAATGGTATGGCGGTAAAAACCTTTGCCACCGACCAATGGGAAGTGACCAGCTTGGCGACCCTGGCGGATGGCACTTTGTTGAGTGGGGGCAAAGATGGAAGCTTAAAACATTGGTCTGCCGCAGGCAACTCCCTGGGGGAGCCAGCGATTCAGACCCGTCACGGCGCGGTGTGGGTAATCAGCAATTTGGCCAATGGCAACTATATCACTGGTGGCGATGATGGCAAGTTACGTATCTGGCGACGGGGAAAGCAGGTGGGCAATACAATAAAGACGCCCCACAACTCACTGGAGAGTATGGTAATCCGCGCAAATGGCGATTGGGTTACGGGTGGCAGTGGTGGCGACTTGCAATTCTGGCAGAATGGCAAGCTCATGGGAGGCTATATTCAAACGGAATTTGGTGGCCTTTGGAGCCTACTTGAGCGCCGTAACGGGGAGTTGATGAGCGCCAATGGAGATGGAACGATCTACATCTATCCAACTGCTATCCGCGCTATCGCTAAAGCCTGCGGCCAATTAACTGCCAATCAAATGATTAGCAAATCGGACGATCCGGCGGCCGTGGAGGCCAGAAAACTTTGCGAAAAGTAGCGGCTTAAGTTAATACAACGCTCGTCGATGGATATTGTCTTATAGCCACCTGCCGCCAGCCAGCAAGGCCCCGCATTGCTTAGGCCGCCGGGTCACCGGAGTGCACTAGCACCGGCACCCGCTTGTAGGCGGGTGTGCCGCTGCGGGGGTCAATCTCGGCGCGCATCAAGCAATTGGCTTCCGGGTAGAACATCAGGGCGGCGCCAGCGCGGATGGCGCCGGGGATGATCTCCACCTGGGCCATGGCACCGGCCTCCCCCTGCACCGTCACCCGCTGGTGGGGCTGCAAACCGCTGAGCCGCAGGTCGTCGCGGTTCATCAGGATCGTCTGGCGATGGGGCATCCCCCGGTAGCTGTCGCCGCGCTTGTAAACCACCGTGTTGTGCTGGCCGTAGCTGCGGGCGGTGATCAGGCTCACCACCAGCCCCCGCTGCCCCGCCGGCAGCCCGCCAAAGTGGTCGGCGGCTGGCAGGCTCAACTGGGGTAGGGGTGTGGGCGTCAGCTGGGCCCGGCCCGTGGCGGTGGGGAATTTGGGTTGATCAAATACCCTGCCCGCCACCTGGAACTCCTTCCGGCTGCTGTCGATATCGGCGATGGCGCCATAGCCGGGCACGCTGCGGGCGATCAGCTGATGCACATAGCTGGGTTCCTGCAGCCGCCGCCAGTCGATCGGCCCGTCGCCCATCAACCGCCCGGCCAATTCCGCCAGAAACACCACCTCACTCACCAGGGAGCCCGCCTGCAGGTGGGTGCTGCCGGGTTCGTTCAGCCGCACCCAATTATTGCCAGATTCCACCGTGGTGCGATGGGGGCTTTCAAAGCGGTTGAACACCGGCAGCAGCAGCGTTTGACGCGCCGCCAGGCCATGGAAATGGCCGGTATTTGGCTTGGTGGCCAGGTAGATGATCGTGTCGATCTGGGCCAGAGCGCCCTGGGCCTGCTGGGCGTCGGGATTGGCACCGTAGAGATTGCCCCCCAGGCAGAACAGCGTGTCCACCTGATCCGCCGCCGCCGCTGTGATCAGGGCGCGGGTGTCATAGCCGGGCTGGCGATTCAAAGGCCGACCCAATAGCTGCTCCAACGCCAGCCGCATCGGCTCCCGCAGCTGAGCCGATACTCCCATCGAGCCAAATCCCTGCACGTTGGAGTGGCCACGAATCGGCATCGTGCCCGCCCCGGTCCGGCCCACATTGCCACTAAGTACGGCGGTATTGGCTATCGCCTGCACATTGTCGACGCCGTTGCTGTGGTGGGTGATGCCCATCGCCCAGGCGAAGACCACGCCGCTGGCCTTGGCGATCTGGGCGGCGGCATGGTCCAGTTCCTCGCGGCTGAGACCGCAACAGGCGGTAATTTGTTGCCAACTGGTATCGCGCAGCTGCTCGATCAGGGCCTCCCAGCCATCGCTGTGGTCTTTCACAAACTGCCAGGGAATCGCATCCCGTTCCAGCAATGCCTTTTGCAGCCCCAAAAACACGGCCGTATCGGATCCGGGAATCGGCTGCAAAAAGAGGGATGCCACCTCCGAGTTCTGCAACATCGAGCGAATTGGAAAGGCGGGCGAGCCAAACTTGAGCAGCCCCACCTCCAGCACCGGATTGATTGCGATCACAGTGCCGCCGCGCTGACGCAGCTGCAGCAATTCATTCATCAACCGCGGGTGATTGGCGGGGGCATTGGAGCCAACTAATACCACGCAATCGGCATGCTTAAGGCTATCTAAATTCACCATTGAGGTGCCCGAGCCAAACGCCGCCTGCAGGGCCACCGTGGAGGGGGCATGGCAGAGATCCGAGCAGTCGGCCAGGTTGTTGGAGCCCAGGGCCCGCAACAGCAGCTGCAGTAGGTAGGCGGCTTCGTTGGAGGAGCGACCGGAGCTGTAGGAGGCCAGCTTTGCAGCCGGCACCCGGAAGCTGGCCTCCACCAATTCGTACACCTCCGGCCAGTCAATCGGCTCGTAGTGATCAGAACCCTGGCGGTGAATCAGCGGCTGGCTGAGCCGCCCGAGGCGATCGCAATCGGCTGAATCGAGCTGTTGCAATTCCGCCAGTCGGCGGCCGGCGAACAGCTGCTCCGGCACGGCCGGCTGCAGCTCAGCGGCAATCGCTTCCACACTTTTGAGGCAGCGCTGCAGTGGTTCGCCGAGCTCGTCGACAAAGCCACCGTTCTGGCCGCCGGTGCCCCAGGCGCAGGACAGGCAGGCGCTCTTATGCAGAAGCTTGCTCCACAGCCCAGGCCCGCCGGGGGAGAGGGTGGCGCGGGCCCAGCCGTCGATCAGGGGCCAACCACCGCCCCGCTGCGCTTCTGCCATGGCCTCACCAATGCCCGTCGGTCACTCTGGCGAAGCTGGGGCCAGGTTGGCGGGCTCGCTTAGGAGTTTTATTGAGGAGCTGGGAGGGTCCGATCTGGGCCACCTGGTGGCTCGCGGCTATGGAGTGGCCCTCCAAGCGTAAGGATTTTAACGAAGAGGAGCTGACTCGGATTCGAATCAGCTCCTGCGAATATTGGCGGTCGCCGCACCAATTTAGATATGGGCAACTCCTGGGGCCAAATGCTGGACGAGGATCTTAATGCCCGTCAACCATTGGCTGACTTATTCACTATCTTGTGCCCAATTAGCCTTTAGCTGAGGCAACCAACTAAAGTCAGCGGTTAGATCGCCACCAAAAATGGCAACTTTTTGAGCTTTGTCCGAATTTTCCGCCTTCTCTACATATCCAGTTGCGATACCGGCAGAAAAGTGGCAGGCCATGCAGCTTTCCGTGCCAAATACTGGCGTATTGTTGAAGGGGAAACCATTTTCTTGAAAATGGGCCTGCTGATTGCCAGTTTGAAGATAGGTTTCCATAATGCTATTAGTTAAATACACTGGTGCAGGTGATCCGGTAGACTTGCGAGTGATTGCATCGGGTAGATTGTTCGGGGAAGGACCTCCTTGAATGGCGGGATAGCCGGGATTTTCAGGATAAGGAGCAGTGGGCCACTGGGTGTCAATCAATTCGTAATATTGCAGTGGAGATTTCATAGATGCCAGTATTTTCTGCATTGACTTATTCAATGCCATTGCCGCTCCAGGAATAGGGATAGGGCGAGACACCTGAGTTTTAAGAATGCCCTTGCTATTGGGCTTGCCAGTTTTAGGATCGCGGGGAATAGGTGGAACATTGACGGGCAAAGTCTGTCCCGCTGGACTATAGTCATGGAATGAAGCCTGCAAAGTTTTTCCATTAACTTTAACTAAATCATTTGTATTTAGATTGTCCACTTGCTCGAATGTTGCCCAAATCCATTGGGGTGATGACTTTGTTTTGGCAGAGATGTGCATTCCTACCAAGCCCACTTTCTGCTGTTGGCAGTTTACAAAGTTGCCGTTGCTATCCAAAATCGGCTCTCCACTTTTGTTGAGCTTAGGTAGCAGCACTGTTTGGGTGAAGAAGCGGCTGGGAATATCTCGCTTTGGATCTAGTTCTTTCCAGGCTAATTTAACTTCCATCGCCCCGCTTTTCCCCGTGTCATAATCCCCAGAGGGAAAGTTAACTGGCTGATGATTTTGGGAAAAAACGATTTGACCATCAAGGTTATAAAGCTTGTTTTCTACTAAATAATCAAATTCATCGTCGTTAAGATAAACTTCGTAGCGCACTTCTTTCCCGTTCTGATCATAAAGAGGGGAGGTAAAGGCTTGGTTTATCTCGTCTGCGATATCTTTTCTGTCTAGAGTATTTGTAAATAAGGAACTGGTGGTGGAAAGCTCACGCATGTCACTTTTATTATTGGCACACATCCTTGGCGTAGTCTCAACTGGTGCACTGCCATCTGGTCTAAATACTTGAAGGCTTTCATGGAAAGTGAGCCACTGTGGGATGCCAGGATCTGTTAGCTTTGGCTGGGGATTTTTTTGGGCATCCAGCGGCCAGTTAAGGGCTATAAACGATTGCCAAGAAAACAAGTCAAAAAGACGTTGTAAAGCTGGGAAATTTTCCACCAGTAATTTCTGTTCTTCCTCTAGGTTAAGAGTAATGTCAACAGGAATTTCGGGTGTCACTAGGGAAGTCAATGAATCCCGCTCAGGCGCTACAGCAGCAGATGACTCGGCCTGGGCTGGAAGTGCATAAAACCATAGGCTGAAACTCAGTATGAAGGCGAGAAATGCACCAACGGCACTTTGCAAACTGCTCTTATAATTCTTGGAAGATTTTTGAAGATCACTTGATTCGCCTATTGGTTTAAGGCCTGATAACAAAATTGTCATCGAAGCATCCGTATCAAAGATTTTAACAAAAATTGTTTGGCTATCGGGGAGATAGCAGTAGGCGTTTGTCGGGGAGCTTGTCAAGGACAGAAGAGTTGATTGGGCGGGTATATCTACTTTGTTAGCATTCACAGAGCTTGGGGTTTGAGTTTGTCCCAGTAGAGCAATGTAATAAAACTCCTCGGGTGGAGTATAGTTATCTGCTTGGCGAATCAAAGAAATTTCCTGACCGGATATGTCATTGCGATGTCGGTGCTTAATCTCGATCATCCGATAGGCCTGCTTAGATTCTGCATCCATGCTAATGTGGTCATCTTGATAGCAAAGATAGTTGCTATCTATGCCCGGGTAGATGTTATAAGTGAGATAATTCTTTGGAAGCTGACCCACGTATTGCTCTAATTCTCGCACGGGAATGATTGCCCCTTCTCGGATATATACGGGAACTAAATCAAGTTGAGTGGTGTTCCAAGTGACACTTTGACCGCCATTGGTAGGTTGATTGAGCGCTTCTTGAAGTGTAGTGGGTCCATTTGGTATAGTTAGTGGCGTGGAGTTTCCATTGAAATCATACCAATTGAAGCCTTGGGGCAGATAAACAGGTCGAGAGGGATAGTCGTTGGTGGTATTGCCAGGACCATAGGAACTGGATTCCCATCTCTCCAGCACAACAGGGGCCACAAGCAAGTCTTTCCCCACAAAGAATTGATCAGCAATCCGGTACGCATTATTGGTATCATATTCAAATTGCTGGCTGGGATTATAGGGACTTAGCAGTACTTCATTGACATTGGTTAAGGGATGAAGATTGGGATCATCGGGGTCGTTAATAAACATAGCTCGACAGATGGGCAGGTTGCTTTGCATGCATTCATGCATGGCATCATAAAATAGCTGAAGAAGTTTGTAGCGAATTTCTATGTATTTTTTGCAGGCAGGCATCACATCAGTGCTGTACGTGGTATTGTTGTGGGGGTATAAAGAGTAGTTGTAGGGCTCTTGATAGGCCTTGGTATAGCCATTGTAATGGTTGCGATACCAGGGCAGAAAAGCTCCCATTGTCATCCAACGAGTGAGAAGATTTGGGGCAGGTTGGCCGCCAATAATGTAAGGAGGATTTTGGAGATCAGTGCTAAAAGGATTTTCTACATTGCCAGAAGGTGTATTGCCATTTGCAAACCCACCAATATCACATCCACTCAGAGGTTGGCCACTCATCCCCCAATTCAGCACTTGAGGGATATTGATCGACAAAAATTCCCAGCTAGAAGCGGAATCACCCGTCCAGCTTGCCGCATAACGATGAACCCCCGTGTATCCTCCGCGTGCGATGATGAAGTTACGCTTATTTTTATTGTAATGGCCATCTGGTAGGTAGTTTTTAATTCTGGTAAGGCCTTCGTAGGTGGCTTGAATCATATTGACAGCATAGGCATTGTGGATTTTAGCATTAGGCACTAGTTCACCCGCGAGATTACTCATTAAAAGATCTCCGGGCAAAGTCTTGTAATTAACTACTGCATCAACACTGGGGACCACGGCAGGGCAGGTCATATCTTGCCAAATCATATCCAAGCCACTATCCAAAAGACCATAATAGTTACCGCTCCACCAAATCTTCACTTCTGATCTAAGCAGATCTGCATAGTAACCATAGGTTCCCAATGGAATATCTTGCGATCCTTCACAGCCAGCTACATTTGTAACGTGGCCCGGAGAAAAGTAGGGATTAAATCCCTCATTGCAACCATAATTTTCATTGGTGATAAATGGCGAATCATTTCCACTGCTATCTATGTATCTATCCCAAATAAATACATTTTTAGCCATCCCGTCATCGATAACATTGCGCTGCACGACATTTCCGCTATCATCAAGAGCCGTAACAATATAGGGAGCTTTTGGATATGATGAATCAGGATCTGAATCATTGGTTTTTGCTGTTTCATCCCAGGGCACAGTAGACATGATGCCCGTTATATTTGTACTACACTTGAATCCCATGCCATGTAACTGGTTGAATAAATCAGTTACATCACCGAATTTTTCAGTGCTGCTGGTAAAGGTACGATAGTTGTCTTGAAAGTCAACATCAATGTGCAAACCATCGATTGGGATTTGATTGTCTCTATAAGACTTGGCTACATTAAGCAGGCGATGCTTGTTGTAGTATCCATATCCTCCTTGGTGATAGCCTAGGGCGTACATAGGAGGCATGGGGCTAGGGCCGGTCAAGATGTTAAACTGATTAAGCACAGAAGGTATGTCACTTCCTGTAATAAAATAGTAGTCCATCTCATTATATAGCGAGCCGAAATAATAATTTCCATTCATGTACTGAGAATAATCAGTCGTTTGAATGTTGAAGTAGGTTTGGCATGGATTATCCAGGAAAATCAAATTAGCATAAGGTGAGCCGGAAAACATGCCCGATGGGGCAGGATTCCACTCAACCAAGATTGGCATGGAATTGTAAAGTGGCTCTAAAATATTTAAAGGGCCTGGCTGGCTGTTGCTGGGAACAACGGGATAATTGGAACCATCAATGCTATTGGAGCCATTATATTCAAAATTGTCATAGTTAAAAAATGTCGTAGTGTGGTAATTATTGTTAAGATTAATACCTGCTTTCTCGCCAAGGCCATAGTATCCGGCCCCTGGGGCAACGCTCATGAAGCAGGCGGTAACTTCAGATCCGGAGGGAAGATAGACAAGATTATATTCATAATTAGTTTGATGGATTAACTGCCTATCGCGATAAACCGCAATACCATAAGGCTCCAAGCCAACTGATAAGGAAATACCATCAAGAGTGATTGCAAGAGTACTGCTGCCATTGTCTTGAGCATAATTTATGTTTGTGCTGCCCAGGTTGCGATTTACGACGGCGCTGGATAAGTTGCTTGAATAGTCAGTGGAGTTAGGATTAAATCGCACCCTAAACGATGATGGGCCAAGAATGTATATTTTGACTTGAATGCTGTTGCTAGATTTTGCAGTTAGTAGGAATGACTTTTCCTCTGGATCATAGCTCCATTTGGCAATATTGCCTATTGTAGTCCAGGCGTTATTCTCGGTTGTTGGGGCTGGCGTGAACTGATTTGTCTGTACGAATCCATAGCTATTCATTGGGGTTAACTCCATTTTGTTTAATCAAAGAGCTGATATGGTAATGCATGGGGGCAGAATGAGGGATGTATGCCTAAGTGAAGCCATGGAATAAGCCGATGCGTTTCTCGGCAAGGGCAAGCTTGAATCAGACCTAAAACAACATCTTGCGAGCGGTAGCCCTGTGGGTGCGGCGCATCGACTGGCTGCGACTAACGCTTACACTTGGCAATGCATAGGCGGTAAATACAATTTATTGACTAGCTTACGGCTAGCATTTCGCAAAATGTCAGAGTTTTACAAAAATATATGTTGCCTTCGCTACAATGATGTTGGCGAGTTGCCTTGGTGAGGGACTGGACAAAGGTGACGGCAATGCAATGGCTGCATCTTTATGGTCAGGCAACTCACTTATGTGCCGAAGTCCTTACCATTTGGCAGGACTAGCCATGGGGTAACTGCTGCACCCCTAGGCGGCCACCGCTAGCGGCGCCGCTGGATCGAGCTGGGGCCGCTGACTCGTCAATTTGGGCTGGAGTCCGACAGAGTTGATGGCATAGAGGTCGCTGGCGTCCCAGGCGGAGCTCTCTCACCCCCAGGACAATTTCCGCCGCTGCCGCCCAGCCCACCCATGAACCGCCCCCCTGCAAATCCGCCCCCTACCAATTCGCCCCCCACCAATCCGCCCCCTTGCCAATCCGCCCCTTGCAAATTCGCTCTCTGCCGATCCGCGCCCTGCTGCCTTTGCTATTGCTGGGCCTGGCCTGGGTCCAGGAGCTGGTGGATCAGCTGCTGTTTGGCGGCGGCTGGAACCTTGCCATCGGGCCCGGCCAACCCTGGTGGACCCTGTTCACCGCTCCCTTCAGCCATGGCGGCTTTGCGCACCTGATCGCCAATAGCGTGATATTCCTGCCCCTCAGCTATCTGGTGCTCAGCAAGGGCCTGCGTGACTACCTGGCGGTGTGGATTGGAGTGATCCTGATGGAGGTGCCGATCTGGCTGTTCTGGCCCCGCAGCAGCCATGGCATGTCTGGCGTGATCTATGGCCTGATGGGCTTTCTGATCGTGATCGGCTTTCTTGAACGGCGTCTGATCTCGATCGGGCTCACCATCTTGGGCATCGTTTTATACGGCGGCTATCTGCCAAGCCTGCTGCCCTGGAATACCCCCGATGGCGTTAGCTGGGTGGGCCATGCCTGCGGCTTTATCGGCGGCGTGATCGCCGCTGGAGCCATATTTCAAGAACCGAATCTAGAATCCAATCCCTGATCCCATAGCGATATGACCCAGCTCAGCCACGCCACTCTCCTCGAACGCGCCATGGCCTTGGAAATCCTGGCTCTGATGCGGTCATTCGCCCTATTGGCATTGTCAATTGTGCTTGCGGTGGGCATTGCGATTGCCGGGCCAGCGCCGGCCCTCGCAGAAGCTGAGTCTGGGGCGCAGCACTACCTCTGTGATGGCGAACCGCTACTGGCCGAAATCCATAACGGCGCCGTGGATGCGATCGACATCCCCAACAGCAGTGCCGGCACGGTGCCGGGGGCTTTTGTGGTGCTGCAATGGCGGGGGATCAGCCTGCAACTGCCCCGCAGCAACATTGCCGGTCAGCCCAGTTACACCGATGGCCGCTGGTGGTGGAGCAGCCCCGCCCCAGACCAAATCGAGTTCGAACAGCTGCGTGGCATTGTACACAGCTACTCTTGTCAGAAAATCAGTGGCGAGCTAAAATAATTGCGGGAGCAGTAGTAGCGAGAGAGGCAGTAACGAATTAACCAACGCCAGTTGATGCACATTGTAGCTTCGAAACTGCATTAGTGCACTAGATTGGCTATGAACCTGTGAAGTTCAAGCAAGGGAAGCTCTGAAAAACCGCCTTTTCGTCGCCCCAGTCAGCTGATGGGCCATTGCTGCATCAGGGTTCGATTGGCCGTGACTCGGGTTTTTCAGAAGTTCCCAAGGTCTTCCAATATTGTTTGACCTCACAAGCTAATCCGTTCTGTTGCAGAAATTAGGGCGACACTTCGCGGAGTGATCTGGGTAATCAGGTTAATACATGGAGCCATTGTGGCGTAATGACTCCATTGATCATTACTCAAATTTGCCAGAGCTTCCTTAGCCGCTTCAATTAGCCGTTGGGCTCATGCGGCTGGCAGCGCGGCGCCTGATTCGAAGTTATCCGAGCTTTTTTGAGCGGGTTCGGCGATCAGATCGGCCACGATGGCGCCGTCGAAGGAAAAGCGCCCAGGACCCAGCAGCAGCACGGCCAGGCTGCCAGCGAGGTAGAGGGCCACCAGTTCAAGCACATAGATATTCAGGCCAGCCGTGAGGATGTGCTGGTAGGCAGCCACGGTCATGGTGCCGGTGATGGCGAGAGCGCCCAAGGGAGTTAACAGACCGAAGATCAACAGCCAGCTGCCGATCAGCTCAGAGAAGCCGGCCGCATAGGCGAAGAAAAGCGGAAAGGGCAGATGCAGGGAGGCCACATAGGTGTTGGCGAACTGCTGGGGATCGGCGAGTTTTTCCTGGCCGTGGTGGATCATCATCACGCCGATCGCCAGGCGCAACACCAGCAGGCCGACATTGCCCAGCAGGCCAGTGCGCAAAAAGTAATTGCTTAAAAATCGGCTAATCCAGCCGCCATTGGCCAAGGCCGGCAGCAGCGACGCTGGGGAGGCGCTGGCGGCGTCAGTTTGGGGCGCTGGGCGGTTGAGCACTACGAACCAAAGGGCCATGCCGGCGGCCACGAAGCCGGCGAACAGCTCCAACAGCAGAGAGGTAGTCAATGTGGAAAAGGCAACCAAAAGATTCTGCCAACGTTCGTAAAGAAACGTGAAGCGGGCCGGCAACTGAGGGGTCGAGGAGGGGCCTGCCGTCGCCCAGGGCGAGGGCTTTGCCAAGCAAAAGCCAGTGGTGCACTGGAAGCCACGGCGGCGCCCCAGATGAGACAGACTCTTAACGTTCCGTTACAAAAGTCATGACGGTCGGCCAGCTGTTCATCAGGTCGCTCTCCAGTGGGGTGATCACCCACTACGAGCTTTCCTGGCTCACCCTTGAGCAAAACCGCTTTAACCGCATAGAGGAGGCAACGGCGCTGAGGATTGGACGCCTGCTGGATCGCGGTCAAATTCAGCTGGGCTGCAGGCTCACCCCAGAAAACCCCCACTGCGACAGGGATCTCTAGGGAGTGGATCGAGCGATGGATCGACCCCAGGGCCGCAGGCGCCCGAGCCGGGCTTGACGGCCGCCTTCACACACCGTTACAATGTTTTCAGTTGTAACTCCTCCTTCATCCATGGCTGACTCCACCCCCCGTTTTGGCTTTGTTGCCTTCGCTGAAACCTGGAATGGCCGCCTGGCAATGCTCGGTTTCGTGATCGGCCTGGCCACTGAACTGCTCACCGGCCAAGGCATCCTGGGCCAAATCGGCCTCGGCTGATTAATAATTTAATAAGCTCCTTAAAAAGCCCTGGATGGTTTTGTCATCCAGGGCTTTATTTATGAACATTTTAACAAACCTAATTTTACTATTTTTATAATCTAAAAATACTGTAATTCTCTAATACATCTCAAAAAGCTTTTAGTTATCAGCATCCTCTACTTTTTTTAGCGTTAGCCTGAGGCGGTGTGGATCAATCTACAGCCGCCGGGAGACGATTTTTAGCCAGCTACTTTAATGATGCTCGCCTGATCGGCGGCAGATAAGTAATCTTTCCTGGCAATCATCATTCTATCATAATGTGAAAAAATTCCAATTTATCAGCTAGCCCTAAAGAGTGTAAGTAAAAAATAAATTCTCGAATTACCTTGCAATTTGGATGAAATCTGACCTCAACCTAATTCAACAATAAATGAGGCATTATTTCCGAAAAATAATGCACCACGGTTAGGGATGATTGGCTTGAAAAGCCCTCCCTACTTTTACTTTTTTACAAAGCAAGGGTGATCAAGGCCCCTGGCAATCAGGAGGGTTGTTGGTAAAGGCTTTCCAGCCGCTCGCGGCTGAGGTCCACATACATCACTTGCTCACCGGGCTCAGGAGCCTCGGGATGGGGATTGGGCTTGGAGCGACTCTGCCGTGCCACAGCCAGAGGTGCGGGTTGGCGCAGGCTCTGGGTCATCAAGGCAAAAGCGCCACCGGCGATCAGCGCAAAGCAGATCAGATAGATAACAGCCAGGAGGTCGTTCAAGGGCAAACCAATACTGCCCTTACCCTAGTGTAAAGAAGTGTGAAGCGCGGGCTGGTCGCCTCGCTGCGCCAGTCACTCATTGCTGCCACTCCGGCACCAAGCGCGCCAGTCCGGCCAGGGCGGCAGACTCATCGCGACGCCGGACAGCCAATTCCAGCTCCTCCAGCTGGGGCCAGAGCTGCTCGGGGGGGAGTGAGCGTTCATAGGCTCGATAAATAAGTGGGTGGGCGGTAGGTTCGGAATTAGCGTCGATCAGCAATTCTTCGTAGAGCTTTTCGCCAGGTCGCAGGCCGGTGCAGACAATCTCAATGTCGCCATCGGGGTGAAGGGAATCGCGCAGCGTGCGACCGCTGAGGCGCACCATCTGTTCAGCCAGGTCCTTGATGCGTACCGGCTCACCCATGTCGAGCAGGAAAAGGTCGCCGCCCTGGGCGAGTACGGCGGACTGCAGCACTAGCTGGGCGGCCTCAGGGATCGTCATGAAGTAGCGGATGATCTCCGGATGGGTGAGGGTAATCGGCCCGCCCTTTTCGATCTGGGAACGGAACAGCGGCACCACCGAACCGGAGGAGCCGAGCACATTGCCGAAGCGCACCATCGACAAGCGGGTGCCGGCGGCGGGCAGTTCTTGGGCCAGGGCCTGAATCACCAGTTCGGCCGCTCGTTTGCTGGCGCCCATCACGTTGGTGGGGCGCACGGCCTTGTCGGTAGAGATCAAGGTGAAGCTGGTCACGCCAGATCGCACGGCGGCGCAGGCCATCACCCGGGTGGCGAAAACATTGTTGGCCAGGCCTGCCAGGGGATTGGCCTGCACCAGCGGCACATGCTTGTAGGCCGCCGCATGAAACACCGCCTGAACGGCATGTTCGTGGAGCACCCGCTCCACCAGCTGGCGATTGGCCGCACTGCCGAGCACGGCCACCAGCTCCATACCAGGTGGAAGAGACCGCCGCAGCTCCTGATCAATCGCGTACAGGCTGGGTTCACTGCGCTCCAGCAACACCAGGCGCCTGGGCAGGAGCCGGAGGATCTGGCGGCACAGCTCTGCACCGATTGAGCCACCAGCACCGCTCACCAGCACCACCTGATCGTTGATCCCAGGGCCAAGTAACTGGGGAGCCGGAGGCACAGCATCCCGACCCAGCAACTCCTCAATGGCGATGGGCCTTAAGGCATCGATGCGAGCTCGGCCACTGGTGATCTCCTCCACCGAGGGCACCTGCAGCACGGGGATGCCGAACCGCTGCAGAGCGTCCACGATGCGGCGGCGACGGCTGCGGCTGAGCGAGGGAATCGCCAGCAGCACCTGATCGATCTCATCAAAGCGCTGCTCGAGCAGATGTGGCGGGCGGATGGGGATGCCGTTGATGTCGCGCCGCCAGAGCTGGGCTGCATCGTCGAGGAAGAACTCAACACGATGCGTGCCAGCCAGGCGCAGGGTGGCGGCCAGCTGAACCCCGGCCGCTCCAGCTCCATAAACGGCCACGCGGATCTGGGCATGTGGAGGTTTGTTCTCAACACTTAGCAGCACATCGCGAAGCGCGAAGCGCATAGCCCCGCTGAGGCCGGTGAGCAGCAACCACAGCAGCACCCAGCTGCTCCGTGGCGGCAGGGGGAGCCTCAGCATGATGCCAGTGAGCGCCAGCAGCAGCACCAGCAAGCCATTGCGCCCCGCCAGGCGATAAAAAGACCGACTACCCACATAACGGGTGAGCCCTTTGTATTGACCGGTGAAGGTGTACAGCGGCAGGCCTATCAGCAGCGCAGCCCCCAGCATCCAGGAACTCTGGATGAATTGGACACTCAATGGCTGAGCCAGCCGCAGCCAGAAGCTGAGATAGACCGCCAGTGGAATGATCAGAACATCACCGACAATCATCAACAACCAGCTGCTGACGAAGAAATGGCGCCGCAGTGCAGAGATGAGAGAGCGAATTGCCGTAAGCATCTAGACAGACCGGCCCTTTTTGCGATAGATTGTAGAGACTTGGAATAGCCAGCTGTCTGCTTGTTGGAAACTGCAGGATGCTCCAGAAGCACTGCGGCACAAGATCTGGCCCAAGGTTTTGAGACAGGATGGAAATCGCATCAAACCCTTTGAGCAACTGCCTGATCCAGCACCTGCCGCACTAGAGCAGCCATCTGCTGCATCTGCTCAAGAGTGATGGTGGGATGCACTAGGAGCATCAGGCTGCTCTGACCCAGCTGACGTGCAACCGACAGTGGCTGTAGCGGAGCCAGACCCGCCTGCTGGAAACTCTCCTCCAAGTACACCTCACTACAGCTACCCGAGTAAGCGGGAACACCCAGATCGGCAAGCTCCTCAAGGATGCGCTGACGGCTCCAGCCCTTGGTCAGGGCTGATGTCTTGATGAACGCGTAAAACTTGTACCAAGCGTGGCGGATCTCGGAGGGCGGCGTCGGCACCCGCACGGCGGGGTGTGTGCCGATCGCCTCAATCAGCAGATGAGCGTTGCGGTCCCGCAGCTGCTGCCAATCGGCCAGCCGCTTGAGCTGGATGCGGCCGATTGCCGCCTGCATCTCGGTGAGCCTGAAGTTGCTGCCAAAACCGGTGTGCAGCCAGCGAAAGTCCTTGCGGCGCGGGTCAGTGGGTGCAAGCGCAAGCCCCGGGTCCTTGCCGTGATCCTTGAAAGACCAGATTCGCTGCCATAGCGCGGCATTGTTGGTGGTCACCATACCCCCCTCTCCGCCGGTGGTAAGGATCTTGTCCTGGCAAAAGCTCCAGGCGGCCACATCGCCGAAACTGCCCACCGAGCGCCACTGGCCTTCCACCAGAAGCTGGGCGCCGTGGGCCTGGGCGCAGTCTTCGATCACAGCAAGGTTATGGCGGCGAGCCAGGGCACAGATGGCGGGCATATCGGCTGGCCAACCAGCGAGGTGCACCACCAGGATTGCCCGGGTCAGGGGTGTGATCAGGGGCTCAATCGCGGCAGCGGTGATCACCTGGCTATCGGGATCTACATCTGCGAACACTGGGCGAGCACCAAGCAACACAGGCGCACTGGCGGTGGCCACAAAGGTGCGCGATGTGGTGATCACCTCATCGCCACGGCCCACACCTACAGCCAGCAACGCCGCCGAGAGGGCCAGGCTGCCGTTGGCCAGGGCGATGGCATGGCTGGTGCCACACCAGGCCGCGTACTCGGCTTCAAATGCGGTGACCTCTCCTCCAGTCCAGGCATTGACCTTGCCCGAACGCAGCACCGCAGCGGCGGCCTCGATCTGCTCCTCGTCAAAGTGGGGCCAGGGGGCAAGCTTCAAGGTTCAGGCTGGCGCGAGAACAGAGGGCGCGCAGGCACCCCGACGGCGGTTACACCGGCGGCCAAATCATGAACCACCGCAGCGCCAGCCCCCACGGTGACATCGGCGCCGATCCTGATTGCCTGGATCACGCTGGCGCCAATGCCGATCCAGCTACGCGCGCCCACCTGCACCCCGCCAGCCAGGTGAGCCCCGGGGCACACGTGCACGCCCTCGGCCAGCAGGCAGTCATGGTCCACGCTGGCGGCCGTGTTGACAATGCAGCCGCTCTCCAGCCGAGCGCCGCACATCACAGCTCCCTTGGGCATCACCACCGTGCCGGCCCCCAGCTGCGCCGTGGGCGATACCCAGGCTGAGGGATGCACAAAAGTTGGGCAGGCAAAACCGAGCTGCTGCAAGCGAACGAGCCATTCCAACCGCACCCGGGCCTGGCCGATGCCCACCAGGGCCCGACAGAAATGACGACGCAGCTCTTGCTCATGGCAAAGATTCAGCGGGCCGAGCACACCGCTGGCCGCCGGATCGTCATCCAGCCAGGCGATGTCGGTGATGCCCAGGTCACGGGCGATCTCGGCAAGCACGCGCCCATGGCCGCCCCTGCCCAGGATCAATAGCCCCGAAGGTTCAGACACATCACCGGCATGACCAATCTCCATCCAATCTCCATCCAATCTCCATTCAACCCCCCATTCAATAGCAGTTGAGCTTGGCCAACAGCTGAGGGGGCAACGGCGCGGTGGCCAGGATCTCAGTGATACGACCAGCAGCCCTGCCATCGCCGTAGACGTTGTGCACCGGCCGGCGGCCGGCGGCCAGAGCCGCACGCAGCGCTGAGGCAATGGCACCAACCTCAACTTCGACATGCTGCACGTTGGCACTGTGCTCGCGGGCCTGCTGGCGGCTGCCCACATCAATCACCGGCAAGCCAAAGCTGGCCGCCTCGATGATGCCGCTGCTGGAGTTGCCCACCAGGACATCTACCACCGCCAGGGCTTCGAGGTAGTCGGCACGGGGCAGATGGGTGAGTAGGCGATTCTCAAAGCCCAGCGCCGGCAACCGCTGCCGCCACACCTGGGCGATCGCTGCCGCACCGCCATCGCTGTTGGGAGCCAGCACCAGCAACTGGGCGTCAGCTGCAGCTTGGGCGATCCCCTGCAGCAAAGTCTCAGCCTGCTGATCCGCCGCTGCCGACTCCTGCAGCACGGGGTGAAACAGCACCAGCAGCACAGGCCTGCCCCCATCCAAGCCATGGCGACGGCAGAAAGCGCCGCGCTCCGCAGGCCCGGCCGACACCAGGGATAGCCCATCCAGCCCAGGGGCACCGGTGACCCAGATCTGCTCTGGCTGCTCACCCATGCGGATCAACCGATCGCGCGATTGTTCGGTAGCCACCAGGTGCAGGTGGACCAACTTGCTGATCGCGTGGCGCACCGATTCATCAACGGTGCCCGATCGCTCACCGCCGTGCACATGGGCCACCGGAATCATTAGGTGCACCGCCGCCAGGGCGGCGGCCAGCATTTCGCCGCGATCGCCCAGCACCAGCATCAAATCGGGCCGCCACTGCTCGCACACTCCCACGAGCCCCTCAAGTTGCGCCGCCAGCGCCCGCGCCATCGACGCGCCGCCGCTGCCATCGAGCACCACCGGGATCCGAGCCACCACCGGCAGGCCTTCCGCCTCGATCTCGCTGGCGGTATGGCCATAGGCCGCCAGCAGGTGCATGCCGGTGACGGCGATGCCCAGCTCCAGGCGCGGATCAGCCGCAATCGCCAGCAGGGTGCGGCGCATCAGGCCGAAATCGGCCCGGGTGCCGCTCACATAAAGCACCCGTCGGCTCATGCCAGATCAGCCCATTGGAGGGTTTGGCCGGCGGCGGCAGCGGCCTTGAGCCGCCGGCCGAGCACCTGCTCCAGCTCCACGGGGGCGATCCCATGTCCCGGACGCTGCAGGCTTAGATCGGCTGCGGAGAGCACCGCTCCCGCCGATAGATCACGGGCCAGGGTGACGCTGCGACGTGCCGCCACACGCACCTCCAGCTCGGCTGCTACGGGGCCCTTGACAGGGCTGCCGAGGGCGGTTTCAGCCGCGCGCACCTGCTGCACCAGCTGGGCCAGCTCATTAGGCTCCAGCGAGGCCTGGTGGTCTGGCCCGGGCAGGTTGCGATCGGTGGTGAAATGTTTCTCGATCACCCGCGCCCCCAGTGCCACCGCCAGGGGCGCCACCGCCGTGCCCGCTGTGTGGTCGGAGTAACCCACCGGCAGGGCAAAGCGCGCGGCCAGGGTCTGCATCGCCCGCAGGTTCACATCCACCAGCGGCGTGGGGTAGTTGGAGGTGCAGTGCAGCAGAGTGAGCATCTCAGCCAGAGCTGCGCAGTGGCCGGCAGCGGCGCGGGCCGCAGCGATCCAGTCGATGGCCTGCTCCACCTCCTCAAGCGTGGCCATGCCGGTCGAAACGATCAGCGGCAGCCCGGTGGCCGCCAGGCCCCGCAGCAGCGGTGCATTGGTGAGCTCACCGGAGGGCACCTTGAGCTGGCCCATGCCGATGGCAATCAGGGCCTCGGCACTGGCGATGTCAAACGGTGTGGAGAGAAAGCCGATGCCCCGCTCACTGCAGTGGGCAGCCAGCTCGGCAAAGGCCGCAATGGGCAGCTCCAGCTGCCGCAGCATCGTCAGCTGGTCGCCGCCGCCGGTCTGATCCACCTGGTAGGCGGCCTTGGGGGCCCGGGCGCTGGCGAGCTGCTCTGCCTTGAAGGTCTGAAACTTCACCACATCGGCGCCGGCTTCGGCCGCCACATCAACTAGTTGGTGCGCCAGGTCGAGGCAACCGTTGTGGTTCACCCCCGCTTCGGCGATCACCAGGCATGAGGTCTGATTCATGTTCAGTAACTACCTCTGGCCAGCAGTTGCCGCACCGTGAGCAGCACGATCCAGAGATCCAGCTTGAGGGATTGGTGCGCCACGTACTGGAGATCCAGGGCCGTGCGCTCACCAGGCAATGCATCGGAGCGCACGGTGGCCTGGGCCAAGCCGGTGATTCCAGGCCTCACTTGGTGGCGCAGCCGCCACTGCTGCTCTGAATACTCCGCACGCTGGGCAGGGACATCGGGCCGCGGGCCCACCAGGCTCATGTGGCCGAGGAGCACATTGATCAACTGTGGCAACTCATCGAGGCTGCTGCGCCGCAGCACGCGGCCGATGCGGGTGATCCTTGGGTCATCCTTAGAAGTGCAGTAGCCGCCGAGGCTTGGCGCTTCCACCACCATCGAGCGGAACTTCAACATCCAGAACGGTGAACCCCCGCGGCCCACGCGCTGCTGACGGAACAGCGCCTGTCCTGGGCTGTCAAGGCGCACGAGCGCGGCGATCAGCAGGAGCAGCGGCGCCAGCAGCAGCAGCAGCGTGAACGCAACGGAGACATCGCCAAGACGCTTCAGCGCAGCAAAGGAAAACGACATCGGCGCAGAGCTCAACCAGCGGCCAATTTCTTGCGCATCAACAACTCCACCAGTTCAAAGTCGATCGGATCGTCGATGTCAATCGAGCGCTCCCGCGGCATCACATGCAGGCGGGTTCTTCCCTGCCACAGCCCTTTGCTGAGGGTGTGATGATGCCAGCAATAGATTGAGGCGTTCATGGAATAAACCCGTGGCGCTGCCTGCCGGGATGTGACCCCACCCGGCAAGGTTTTCACCAAGGCGACACAGCCATTGCTCTGGATTTCTACCATGTTGAAGTAAGGGTTCTTATCCGCTGCATACGCGGTGATCACAGTGTCGGTCTGATCATCAAGCAAGGCGAGGCAAGCCTTGATGTCATTCCCCTCGCGCAGCGGCGAGGTGGGATCCAGGTCCACGATGCGGTCAACGGCCCCGATGTGGGCGCTGACCCAGGTGACAAGATGTTCGATCACAGGCACCTTGGCTGCATCGTGCGTGGCCAAATGCGCTGGTCGGAGAAAAGGGACCTCAGCCCCTGCCGCCGTTGCCACCGCGGCAATGTCCGGCGCATCAGTTGAGACGAACACCCGGTCGATCTGGGGTTGTGCCAGTGCTTGCTCGATGCTGTAGGTGATCAAGGGCTTGCCCAGCAGGGGCCGGATGTTCTTCCCCGGCAGGCCGCTGGAGCCGCCCCGCGCACAGATGGTGGCGATGGTCAGGGGTTTAGGCATGCCAACTCCTTCAGTCGAATGGCCAAGGCAGCGCTGCGCAGCCCTTCCTGAATGGGCTGTGTGGTGGTTCCGGCACTCTGTACAGCCTTCAGGAACTCCGCCAAGGCCTTGCGGTAAGTCAGTGCCACATCGAAACCCTGCTCACCGCAGTCGATCAGCTCACTGCCCCTGGCGTTGTCGAGGATCAGGTGTTGGCCGGGCAGATCCCAGGTGAGGGTGCCCGTGTCCCCGACGAGCTGGTAACGCCGCAGAGGTCGCCTTGCCACGTAGTCGAGCCCGATCTGCAGGAGCACACCAGCCTCGCTCCGAAGCAGTGCCACCGCAATAGCTTCGCTGTTGATCTCCAGAGCGGGCACCGTCGCGCTCAGGCAGGCACAAGGGTGCAGTTCTCCCAACAGCCAGCGGGCCGCGTCCAGTTCATGGATCAGGTCAAAGATCACACCGCCGCCGCGCTCGGGATCGGCGCTGTAGCTGTGCCGATGATCCTGCTGCGGTCGCCAGTCTGGCAACCACTGGCCTGCCTCCAGGCTGGCGCGCACCACCCGCCCGATGGCACCTTCATGCACCAGTGCGCGCATCAGCTGCAACGAGGGCAATAGACGGAGATTGCAGCCCACCTGGCTGGCTGCGTGATAACCATGACGTTCACAGGCTGCCTGCACGGCCAGCACATCACTGCCGGTGGTGACCACCGGCTTTTCGACGTAGACCGGGAGACCAGCCGGGATGGCTTCAAGTAGAAGATCGGCATGCTGTGCAGAGGGTGTGGCAATCAATACCGCGTCGATTCGATCAGCAAGGGCCTGATCCACGGTTTGGACCACCTGTGCCTGAAACTGCCGCGAGCATTCATCCTCCCGGCCATCAGCCCGCAGCAGCAGGCACGAACAGCCGGGATCCAACCCGGTGAGGTTGTGAAGATGACGTCGGCCAATCGAGCCGCTGCCCGCGACAAGGATTCTCATGGCCACCCTGCATCAGTGGGGTCAGGCATCACCAAGCACTCCATCCACCATCCACCACAAGGTTGTGACCTGTGACCCACTGAGACAGGTCCGACGCCAGGTAGGCGATAGCTCCTTTGAAATCTTCTTCGCTGGCCATCCTGCCAAGTGGTGTGCGTGCCACATATCGCTCCACGAAGAGATCTGGCTGGCCCCGGGCGATGCCACCGGGTGAAATGGCGTTCACTCGGATGCGTGGTGCCAACACGGTGGATAGCCAACGTGTCATCTGCAGCAAGCCTCCTTTGCTGGCGGCATAGGCGATAGGGTTCTGCATTGACGTCCCCTTGTACAACGACAGATCGGGTCCGAGAAAACCATAGATAGAGCCTATGTTGACGATCGAGCCATTGCCCGAGGCATCCAGCAGGGGCCTGCAGGCCTGAACCAGGGCAAAGGCTGCAGTCAGGTTGACGTCAAGAGCGCGCCTCCAGGTCTGCACACTCTGCTGATCAAACGGAACAGCCCAGCCTGTCAGAGTTGAGGAGCCGACAAAGGCCGCATTGTTGATCAATACATCCAGACGGCCCACGGCGTGATTGATGCGCTCTGGTATCTGTGCAATGTCATTGTCGTTCTCCAGATCACAGCAAAGAACATGAACGGGAACGCCATGGCTGGATTGGAGTTGCTGGCGTTGGTGTGCCAGGCGCTCGCGATCAAGATCCAGGAGCAGCAGCTCTGAGCCCATCTCAGCCAAGGCGTCGGCGATTGCCATGCCGAGATGCCCCGCCGCGCCCGTCACCAGGCTGCAGCGGCCATGCATGTTTGTGAGGTCGTTCAGAGAGCGCATCAGACATCGATCACGGCTACGCCGTAACCACCCCAGGAACCGGATCCGCCCACGCCAAGCTTGTGTAGATTCTCCAGTCTGAGTGTCTGATCATCAAGAACGTAGGCCCATACCCGCCCCGGCTTCACCACGTCTAGGTTGTCATGGTAGTAGTTCCCCCCCCGGTCTTGCAGCGCCAAAAAAGGTTGGGGGCCAAACAACGATCCATGTTCTAAATGGACAAACAGTCGACCCTCGACAATCTCTAATTTAAACTCTGGCTTTGTCTGTCCATGCGGTTCCTCGTGTAGGTACGATAAATGGGAGCGGGCGGCCGCCTCGGCACCTGAGAAAACCATCCTGACCTCGGGAAAAGAGTTGCGTGCCTCGTCCAGCATCTTGCGCACCACGTTCACATCTAGGCGGATGTCCCGGAAGTCATGGTCTGCAAATGCAAGGATGGCGCTGCCATGAGTGCGAGCATTTTCAAAGGCTTTGACTATATCGGATTGGCGCAGAGAGCGTAGCCTCGTGCCCACATTGAGACAGCGGAAAATCCAGCGTCTGCACTGACCCGGTTGCTGATAATCATCATGATTGGGCTGATAGCCCAGCCAATCCTGGGGTGCGCGAGACCAGTCCCCAAAACGCCCGAGCTGGGTATCATTTTGACTGGTATTCGTATTCTCGCAGGCCTGGTTTGCGTAATCAAACGGAATCCACTGTTCTAGAAACGCATGGGAATCGGGCCGTTCCGCATGGAATCCAGGCCTTGACGTGGTCGGGAACCAACGATCATCAAGCACCCGCCGGGCGAGAATCTCAACCAGCAGCTGCATCGTATTCGCGTAGCAGGTGGCTGCTGCTAGCGGTTGACGTGTGAGCGAAAGTGGGTGGAAATGCCAGTTGATCTCATCCGATGAACTGCCTGTCTCCTCAAGTATGTCCCGATAGAAGTGAAAGATTTTGCCATAGCCAAGATCCTTGTTGCGCGGGTTATCGGTATAGCCAAGATGGTCTACGCAGTGCCAGCTGTACACCCAGCCCTTGCCGACATCGTCGACCATCTGGTAACGAAAGCCGGGACTCAGGGCCTCCTCGAGCATGTTGCGTACCTGATTCCAGTTGCGGTTGTAAGCCAGCAAAGGGGGAGCCACCACAGCAGCCACATCTGCCTCCAGTCCCCCCAGGGGCAACTGCTGCGCCTGCAGGGCCTTCAGCTTTTGCTCGGAGGGTTCAAGTTTGATTCCGAACAGATCGTGCAGGCGCTGAAACGTAGCCTCCAGCGTCTCATCGAGCGGGCCTTCGGTGTCGATGCAATGAACCACATGCAGGATGGCGTCCGTCATCAGCTGATTGGCCCTCCTGGGCAGTGACGATTGAGCTCTAGGCTGTAGTGTCGAGGCTCCACAACCTGTTCAATCAGATCACAGATCCGTTGGGCGGCCCCACCAGGGCGGGGCAACTGGCGGCGCAACCGTGCAAGTTGGTGTGCTTGCGATGTCTCTGTGAGCAATGCAGCCAAAGCTTCCTCTGCTTCTTCGAGCCTGTCAATGGTCAGCGCTCCATCATCTTCACCATAGGTAACTGCTGACTGATTGGGGGACAGGCGCAATACCAATAAGGGTTTGTCCGCCAGCAACAGCTCCCATCCCACCGTGGAGGTTAGGGTGATGCCCGCATCGCAGGCGCTCACCACCTCCGCCAGAGGTTCATCGGAATGGCTCTGAAGGACCATCGCTGGGATGCTTTCCTTGCTTGCGTCTGTGCTGCTGGGATGGAGTCGCACCACGAGGCGCCATCCCCGAGCACGGCTGATCGCTGCCAAGTGGTGGCGGACTCGGCGAGGCAATTCCGGGTCTGCGGGCTCGGGCTGCTCGGCCCAGAACAGGAGTTTTTCATCGCTCCGCACGCAGCGGTGCTGTCGCCATCGATGGCCGGCTTCCCTCAGTTGGGGGTCGGCAAGGTAATCAAACATCGGGCTGCCGATGCAGTGGATGTCTCCTGTTTGTCTACCTGCTGCAACTAGGCGCCTCGCTACATCTGGTCGGGATACGGTTAAAACATGACCATTATCAGGTCGACTCAGCCAAGGTTCTTCCTGGATCCCGAAAAGCTCAACCATGCACAGGCTAGGGATATTGAGCTGAAATGCGGCCCGTAGAGCAGCCTTCTCCATTCGCGGCGAGGTGGTCGCAACCACCACATCAGGCTGAATCATCTTAAGCACATCTCGCATGAAATGAACGGGTGTGAAGGCATTGAGTCCCTGCTCCTTGTAGCGTCGCCAGGCCTGTTCAACCCCAAGATCGCGAGCTAGATCGCGAAAAGAAACGCCAAGGTAGGCGATCGATTCGGCGCGGCTGATTCCCTTGCCGTCAGTATGGTGACGCTCTGCCAAGCAACTGCCAGGTTGCTGAATCGTGGCATCGTCTTCATCGAGGCAATCAATCGGACGCAGGTGTGGAAGACCCTCACGGCGTGCCACCTCTCCTGCCGTGGTCAGGGCCATCAGCGTGCAGGTATGGCCGCGTTGAACCAAAGTCTTGAAGACCGGAATCACAGATGTGATGTGACCACCACCATAGGCTGTAAGAAAAATCTTCAAAGCATTAAAGGGCTATTGTGTGAAACAAAGTTTACGTCGATAGAGAGTTAATGATTGCCAGTTGGTTGTCAACAAGTGGGCGCTCTCGTGTCACGTTTACAGACAGCCTAATCCGGGCATGACTTGTAGCCAACCCCAACAAGAGAAAGTTCTTTGCTCCATCGTACCCATTTTGAAAGACTTTTGGGAAGCGGAGCGTAGTAGGTAAGCTTTGCCATTAGTCTCGCGAAGGCAGAATGCCAGACCGAGGGGAGCTGGACAAACTGTTTGGAGCTAACATTTTTAAAGCCGTACATCTTTAGGCATTGCGCAAGACTGGAACGTGTATAGGGGGTCACATGGGTAAACACCTGATAAAAGGCCTTTGTATTGCTTTCCCAATCTGGTGTCATTAGGAGCAGTGCTCCACCCGGCTTGAGTACGCGCAAAATTTCTGACATGAGATGCGGAATTTCATGTAGATAGAAATGCTCAATTACAGACTTGGAAAACACAATGTCAATGCTGCTTGACTCTATTGGTAATTCACCATGCTTTAAATCGCAAATGTGATGAGGAACCCCTTCGGCTGCCGGCTCCCTGTCAATTGAGATTGCATCAAAACCTAAGTCAAGTGCAATTTTAGTGTAGGCTCCCCATCCCCCTCCCAAGTCAAGGAAACGGCCTTGTTGAACACCTGCAAATTCAAATAGCAGGTACTTCAACATCTTGACGGGATATTCATTGCCGGGATCAACGGCATGTGGCAGTACGACTGAATTGAATGAGCGGGGGGCGTCGGCAGCAGCAGACATTGGCGCAGCCCTTCAAGCGGTCAAAGTCTACAGTACTGGCTTGATGCATTGGGAAACTTCAGCCGGTGGGATCGGCATGGAGGTTCGTTCGGGCTGGTTAATGTTCATGACAACCGCCGCTACGCACTGAGCTGGTGATTGTCATGGGCCAAGCAATCGTCGGCGCTAACAATGCTAGGCCCTCAAAAAGTATTGAATCAAGGGTGTATTTTGCTCGCGCAAGCTCCTGGTCTTGACAAAAGCGGACTTGGATGTACCAGTCGAGCGCCATACCTGCATTGCCTCACTCATTGCCCGCCGAGTTATAGGGATAAGCTTGTTGCTATAATGTTACTATCTTTGTATAATTTTGTTGTGGTATAGATCTGGTGGTGATGGCTATTAGACTATTCTTGTTCCGGATTGTGCACCGATGTAGATCGGGCCAGTCGCTTGTGGTAACAGTGGCAACCGGGAACTCCCAGGCTATGTCCAATCAGTATTTGCCGCTCCCCTTTGGGGTAAGTCAATCTAGAATAGTCCGATGGTGGTCAGCTTGTTGCTCAGCCAGCTGACGATACTAATCTTCTCGCTGTCAGCATGAATTGCAACTGGATCTAGGAGGCAGCCCTTGCCGCGCCCGAACGATAGGACTCTTGAGAGAAAGGTAAAGCTCTGATCAAACTTAAAAACGCTGCCTTGCTGCTTATCAATCAAGTAGTAGCAGCTGACGCCAAATGTGATATCATTGCAAACTCGTACTGGCAAGACTGATTGGCGGCGATATGAGTTGGTGCCCATCTCGATGATCGTAATATGGCCGTAATCAGAATTGTCTAAGCAATATACTCTACCGTCTGAGTATCTGGCAAAGTGCACTTGCCTGCAGGCTGCGCTTAGAATATATTCTCGCGGAGAATCGCGCCAAATTCTGCCAAAATGATCAAGAAAGTATAGGTGTTTCTCGTGTTGAAAAACCAATGGAACTGGTTCTGAGTGCTCAAGTCTCTGCCAATTGTGCCCATTCCCGAGCATTGCCCCATGGCTGTAGATTGATCCTACCGCCAGCCTGCCGTCGGGCAGCGGATCTAATTGCGTGGGCAACCCTAAGTGCCAAGTCTGAATATCTTGCTGATTCTGACGATAAAGACTGGGTGAGCCTGATGAAATCCACCAAGATGACTCTTGATGTTCTACATAGTCCCAAGGTTTGGACCCCGGAAGGTTGTGTTCGGCGAGAATGCTATTCTGATAGTCTTCTGAATTTGAGATCAGGGCCTCAATATAGTAATTGAGCCTGGCGGCTTGCATGCGTAGCAGGCGATTGCCATTGCCAGTTAGTTCATTTGCCATCCAGAGAGAGAGTAACTCGGCTAACTTGCTCCAGAGATCGGGAGGGTGAAGGCGATCCCCCTGTCCCAGTAGAAGTGCGGCAAGAATATTGAGATCATTGGGGTCAGGTTGCTGTGCTTTAAGTAACTTATCACGCAAATGATAAATACTATGCTGATAAGGAATGCCTGAGACGGCTGCGCCATCTAACGGCATCACATCATACCAGGATAGTGAATTCTGGTCTTGGTTGATGAAGAGTTTGAATGGGATAACTTGTTTCAATCGCTTCACATCCTGGGTGTGGGTGAGCCGTTCCATTCCCCATCGGCAATCGCGATGACGCGCATGTGGCTTGACAGCTGATGAGTCTGCAGGAAAATCTGATAGTCATCACACGACTTGGGGCTATCTAGGATTAGATTCAACGCAGGATCATCTGCAAATGCTTCTGGATTTACGTTGCGATACGCCTTAATTCGCTGTACATCTAGCTGCCCCGGCGTGCTGAGTGAAATGATGCGGAAGCCATTGCGTGCGAGCAATTCTTGTATAGCAACTGGGTTATAGAGTCTAACGTGATCAAACAGTATATTCGATGACTCGGTCTTTAGCTTCCGCGTCTCCACGCTGCGTTCGTTGGGCGTTGACAGTAGTAACGGAGCTCCTGGCTTTAGTGCCCCCCGTACAAGCCGTAGCAAGTTATCCGGCTCTAGTATGTGTTCAATCAGTTCCCATGCGATCACGGCGTCGAACTTTCTCTCTGCTCGCTCCAGTGCATCAAAGCCACCTGTGATTATCTCAATCCCTGAGGCTTGTAAGTCTAACTCTTGGGGTTCCAGTAGGACAATGTTCATGTTTGGCCTTCTGGCCGCTAGTTCTTCGGCAAACTCGCCATTTCCTGCCCCTACTTCAAGCACTGACTGTGCAGTGATGTTGAATGTTCGAAAGGTTTCGAGTGTGAATGCTGCCCGTTCTTCGTACATTGGTTTACGAGCTGCTTTCATCTCCTCTGGCTGTGACTGGCGCCAAAATGCCATTGCGCGACTATATCGTACAAACTCCAAGTGCTGTTCTTCGCTTGGCGCTGGTGAGATATAAAGTAGGCCGCAGCCTTGGCAACGCCGATAATCCAGTTGTTGATATGTGAATGCCTTCGGCGTGTCTCTCCGGTGACAAGCGGGGCAGTAGGTGTCTTCAAAGTGCTCTCTACCTTGGAGCAGGTCATTGATATCTAAATGCATCAAGCGATCGAACTCGGTAAAGATAAAATCGGGATGTACTTCGCTTGCTTTCAAGTTGTTTTGGGACATCTCGTCGCCTCCGCTGATCTTGTTCCCACTTTACTGAAGGGGCTGATCGCTCACTGCCACTGACGCTGTTGGCTGCTGGCCACTGGAGCCATTTTCGCTTTCCCCTCTGCCCAGATCTGCGTGGATGATGAGTGGCCCAGAGCAGAACGTCCTGCCACTCCGGCTCTCGATCCAGTCACCTCAATCCAGGCTGGTGTCCAGTGTTGATGCTCCTGCCTTTTCCAGTCCCTACTCACTGTGCCAGCTCCATCGCTCAGCGTGAAACCATTGGATTGGCCAGCATCCATCCGAGTCTTTCCTTGAGGTAGGTTAATCCCAAGCTGCCAGCTTGACCGGCGGCCATTCCAGTGAATCCAGAAAGATTCGTGCCCACAGCTCGATGGCGATCAGCAGCCGCAGCTCGCGAGTGCGGTTGGCAGTGCCGCTGATGTGCTGCTCCAGCAGTTTTGCCACCATCGCTGGATTGAACAGCCCGCGCGCGCGAGTCCGCTCTCCAAGCAACCACTCTTGCACCTGGGGCCCCAGACGTCCCCGAAACCACTCGCCCACCGGCACCGTGAACATCTGTTTGCGGCGGTAGGCCAGCTCGCGGCCGATGAGGGGCTCCACGGCCCGCTTGAAGATCCACTTGCTCTCGCCCCCCTGCAGCTTCAGGGCACCCGGCATGGCAAAAGCCAACTCCACCATGCGCACATCGAGAAACGGTGTGCGCGCCTCAAGCGAAACGGCCATCCCCATGCGGTCGGGCTTCACCAGGTTGTTGCCCGGCAGCAGCCACATGACATCGATCGCCAGGGCCTGGTTGAGCCGATCGAGATGACTCAGTTGCTCCCACAGGGGCGCCAGGGCCTGCTCGGGTTCGATCGGCTGTAGCTGGCCAAGCGGACTACTGGCGCCATACAGCGCAGCCCGCTCCTGGCTGGAAAACACCGAAAGCGTCTGGCCGTAGCTCCGGCGAAACTGCTGCTCACTCAGGTCTTGAACGGGTGAAGTGGGTCCACCATCTCCGCCAAAGAATGTCTTGTATTTGTCATAACCGGCAAACAGCTCGTCGCCGCCATCGCCGGTGAGCACCATCTTCACGCTGCGGGCCGCCAGTTCGGCCACCCGGTAGGTGGGCATGAATGACACATCGCCGTGGGGCTGGTCGCAGTGCCACACGGCCTGGGGCCACAGGGCCAGCATGTCTGCATCAACCCGCTCACTGGTGTGATGGGCTCCAAACCGGGCAGCTGCCGCAGCCGCGAAGGGCCTCTCGTCGTAGGCCGCCTCCTCAAAGCCGATGGCATAGGTGCGTACCGGCTCGACCCGGTGGCGAGCCATCAGTCCAACCACCGTGCTCGAATCCACCCCGCCTGAAAGAAAGGCCCCAAAGGGGGCATCGCTGCGCAGTCGCAACCGAACGGCGTCGTCCAGGGTGGTCAGAAAGCGTGCCTGCCAGTCCTCCACATCGGCGCCCGCGTTGATCCCATCGCCCGCACCTCCCGCCGCATCGGTCAGCTGCCACCAGCAGTGGGTGCTGAGGCGGCCCCCTTCGATCCGGGCCCAGTGGCCGGGCAGCAGGTGGCTGATGCCGGCGAACAGGGTGCGCGGCGGCGGCACGTAGTTGAAAGTGAGCAGCAGATCCAGGGCTTCGGCGTCGAGCTGGCGTGGCACCCCGGCCTGCAGCAGGGCCTTGATCTCGGAGCCGAAGAGCAGGCGTCCCTGGTGTTCGGCCACAAACAGAGGCTTCACTCCGAGGCGGTCGCGCAGGAGCCAGGTGATGCCGCTGTGCCCGTCGTGGATGGCCACGGCAAACATGCCGTTGAGCCGGCTCACAAATCCCAGGGGATCGCCACCCGCAGCGCAGGCCTGCTCGTAGAGGCGAAGCAGCACCTCGGTGTCGCTGCCGCTGCGGCAGGCAAAGGGGGTGCCGGCAAGCTCAGCGGCGAGCTCGATGTGGTTATAGATCTCGCCGTTCTGCACGACCGCGATCCGGCCGTCATCCGAAACAAACGGCTGGTGGCCGCCGGCGATGTCAATGATCGCCAGACGCCTGTTGACCAGGCCTATCCCCGGTGCCTCAAACAAACCCTGATCGTCAGGCCCACGGTGCAGGAGGCTATCGGCCATGGCCGAGAGAAGGCCCGGCGGCAGAGGCCGGCCATCCAGCTCAATGGCCCCAGCGATGCCGCACATGGCTCCCCGTCAAGCCGCACCATCCAAGCCCATCGCCAGCCTGAATGGCTCCGCTCCCAGATCCCGCCAGGCCAGCCAACTCAGCAGCAGTGCCCCCACCACATACACCAGCCCGTAGGCGGCCATCACTCCGCTCAGCCCCCCCAGCCACACCGCCAGCGGGGCAGCCGTCAACAGGGCCGCCAGCATCACCACCGCCGTGAGCACCAGCGGTCTGGTGCGACCCAGAGCCGCAAACACCGTGCCGTAGAGGAGTACCAGGGTCTGGGGCAACAGAAAGGCAAAGGCCCAGGCTGTGGCCTGCCCCAGCTGCTGCAGCTGAGGGGCTGAAAAGTCAGCCCTGAAGTACACGATCCGCGCCAGAGGAGAGGCCCACACCAATGCCGGCACACTGATCGCCACGGCTGCCAGGCTGCTCAGCCGCAGCGCCCTGCCAACCGCAGCTGGGCTTGGATTGATGGCCAGGTGGGGCAGGAGCACGGTGCTCAGGGCTCCCATCAGCACCCCGAGGGGCAACTCAACCAGCTTGCTCGCGTAATTGAATAATGACAGGGCTCCCGCATCAGCGCTTGAGGCCCAGGCACGGGCGATCGGCGGCAGCAGCACCAGCGCCGTGACAAAGCCGAAATTGCCGCCGAAGCGCCGCAACAGGGACCTGTCGACCAACCAGGGGGCTCTCCACGTGTTGCGCAGGCGCCAGCCAGCACCCAGGGCCTGGACCAGCAGACGCAGCAGGGCGCCGGCGATCACCCCCCAGGCCACAGCCCACACCAACGGAAGTTGGCTAGCCATCGCGGCGATCACCAGCAGATTGAACAGTGCCGTTCCACAAGCGCCCAGGCCAAACCGGCCGCCGGCGTTGAGCAGCGCCGTGGTCACTCCCGCCAGGGCGGTTAGCGGCACTGCCACCAGGGCCACCACCAAGGGGCCCTGGCCTGCCGTCCGCTCGGCTCCGGCGACCCCGGGAGCCATCAGCGCCAGCAGTTGGGGCGCCCCCAGCCCCAGCACCAGGGCCAACAAGGCAAAGGCCACTCCGATAGGCAAGGCCACCTGGGTCGCCAACCGCTGTCGTTGACCGGGTGCCAGCTGTTGCAACACCGGCACCAGCGTGGCTCCGAGACCACCTCCCAGCAGCAGATTCACAAGAAGATCGGGCAGGGTGAGCAGCACAATCGCCAGATCGCTGCTGCCGCTGGCCCCAGCCCGTGCGGAAAGGAGCCATTCGCGGCCAAAGCCGGTGAGCCTGCCCAGCAGCAGCAACCCGGCCACCTGGGAGCCCGAGCGCCATAGCCCCATCGTTTAAGCCCCGGAGACGATGCGATCGATGATCCCCCTGACCTGCTCGTGGTTCGCGGACAGCGCTGCAGGGCTGGCGGTGCGCCAGTGCTGCTCCACGGCACGCAGCTTGGCGATCTCGGTGCCGAAATCCATCTCGGCCTGCAGAGCTTCCAGGCTGGTGGCCATCCGGTGAAAGGTCCGCGAGAGGATCACCCGGCTCGATCCCAGCCTTCGGTGTTCTCCGAGAATCAGCTCGGCCGGCAGCAACCCCTCCCCGTGCCGGGCCAGTCCTCCGAAGCCCCATGGAATTCCGAGGTCGCGGAGCTGCTGGGCGGCCCGGTCCAGCAGCCCGTTGACGAGTGGTTCAAACAGGAATTTCAGTCCGAGGGACAGCCTCAGGTCGTTGAGGCCGATGAACACCTCCGCAACGCCGGGAACCCGGGCCACTTGGGTGATCAGCGCAAGGGCCTCAGCTGTTTCTACCAATGGGATCACGGGCACACGGCCATCCACCACGGCGCAGAAACTCTCAAGCTCGTGGAGTGTTCGAAACATCGGCAGCATCAACCAGTCGGCTCCGGCTGCGATCGCACTGGTGATCTCGGCGGCTGACCCCCCATGCCAGGGATTCAGTCTTACCAGCAGACGGCCTGGCTCAACCACGGCGCGTACTCCGGCAATGTCGCTCGCGAGATGGGAGGACATCCATGTATCCAGATGGCCTTGCCGCTGTTGTTTACCGAGATGCTCAAGGTCAATGAAGATCCTGCCCACACCCTGTTCGACAATGTGACCGGCGATGGCGGGTTGGTTGACGATCATCCAGAATTGCATCACATTCCAGACGTCAGCGTGGCTCGCCATCATGCAGGGTGCAGGACGGTTGAATGTTGATTTTACTTCATCGTTAACCTGTGACTCCTCGGCATCGCTGACGAGAGCCTGAACATGTGATGCGGGCCTTACTCATCGCTTGCACAGGCTCCTGCTTTGGGGCTTTGCGGGCAGACTGACAAGCATCAGGAAGATCTGGATGTTTGGCGGGTAAAGCCCAGCAGTCTTGATCCTGATGACTGTAAACACGCTGCTTAATCTAGGGGCCATGCTGGGTTGGTGCCATACCCCGATCCACTGCTGTCGCCAAAGAGTGTCCCAAGCATCTGCCCCCTGTCTTTATGGGCATGCCGGAGCTGGAGTTGTTGGCCGCCGCAGTCCACTTCCGTGTCAGCAATGGAGATGGCAGTGGCCCTATCGTCGATACTCTGCAGGTGGCTAATTCCTCAGTAGCCATGGACAGGTTGGGCGTCTTCCGGCAATTTACGCTGCCCGGCCGTTGCTATTTGATCTGCGGTGGTGAGGATTTCTCTTTGCAGGTCTGCACGGTATTGCTTGTCTACTGGGCTGTAACCGGTGGGGAGGCAGTCGGATTCAGGCCATGAATGTGGATCAGTGCCCGTGGCTGCTGTGCGCCTGATCCCATAGATCGCGGCTGTTCCTACGGGTTTGTTGAAATCTGCTTGATCAGGTCATCATTTCCCTACCTGGTTCAAGGAGGCATCCTCGCTATGGCCCTGGTTTTGCTACCGGGTTCTTTTGGAAGTCGATATTGAATGCTCGTATTCTTGTGCTGCTTGCGGCAGGTTGCTGAGGTTCACGGGTTGGTGCGTGGCTAGGGAACCTCTGAAAAACCTGGTAGAATAAGCCAAGATCCAAGTTTGAGACTGGGAACGGATGGCCATCCCCCTCCAGTTAGGTTTCACGGATTACG
>JBIKVR010000139.1:0-5382 GCA_044356735.1 Prochlorococcaceae cyanobacterium | reverse complement strand
AACAAGCCACCAGATGGCCACCAATCCAATCAGGCGCTACCATCTATCCAAGCTCCCTGAAAGGCAGCCAAGGAGTGACACCTTTCCTGAAAGTCACCGAGGTTTCATTCTTGTTTTCCCTCCATCGCTCTCAGAATCGGCAACTGCGGTGGCTCTCTGCACAGCTTTTTTTAGTTATAGTTATAAGGCTTTGGAGGGAGCGTAGTGTTGCGAGTACCGGTGCATCCTTTGGCAGCCTTAAGTAGAGCACAGGCACCAAGCAGCCTTTGCCTGCAAAATCCGCTAAGAACAGAGAGTTTCTGCCTTCGTTGGCCTGATGCTTGTGCTCGTCCAGCCGGATTGATTTAGCGCTACTTTCAAGAGTTGCAGATATGGCATTACGCTAACTTTAGGCTGAACAGCTAAGGAGCCTCTGAAAAACCGCCATTTCGTCGACCCAGCCAGCTGATAGCCATTGCGGCATCAGGGCGGCATTGGCTGTGGCTCGGGTTTTTCAGAGCTTCCCTAAGGGAAGTGGCTGCGGCGGTCTAGAGTTTTGTTCGCCGACACATAAGCCATGCAACAGACACTCACTCCAGAAGAGTTTCTCGCCGTAGTCGATAAAACTCCGTTGGTTTCGATCGATTTGGTTGTTCGCGACCAGCAGCGCCGCGTTCTTCTCGGTATTCGAGTTAATGAACCGGCGCGCGGATTCTGGTTTGTACCTGGTGGCCGCATCATGAAGGGTGAGACATTGGATGAAGCATTCTCACGGATTTCAGTAAAGGAACTAGGCGTGTACAGCTCGCGCGCAGATGCAAAACTTCTTGGTGCGTTCACCCACCAATACGATACGAATTTTGCTGGCATTGCAGGGATAGGCACGCACTATGTGGTATTGGCCTATGAGCTAGAGCTAGCGCTTGAGCTAGAGCAGATTCCTCAACAGCAGCACTCACGCTACAGGTGGTGGACCTCTTCTGAAGCGGCTGGATCAGAGGATGTACATCCAAATAATCTGCCCTATTTTCTGCCTGTAGAAGGCGAATAATTTCCTCTTGTTCACTCTCGATGATCGATTTAGGTCCTGTCAGCTCGGGCGGCCGAGCTCAGACCAGCGGCCAATCAGCTCTGCCTTGGATGCCAGCTACGTGCCGGCAAAACCCTCGCCACTAATGCAACCGCTTCTAAACAATAAAAAGGGCCGCTTGCGGCCCTGGTGAATTAGCTTATTAGGCGGTGAGGTAGCCGTTTAGTCGAACTGATTGGGCGCGGATGCCTTCTAGGGCTTTGCGTTCCAGGTTGCGGGTTTTGTCGCGGCTCATGCCTAGGGTTTTGGCGATTGAGCTAAGGCTCATCGGCTCTACCAAATCAATGCCGTAGCGCATCTTTAGCACTTTTCCCTGCAATTCTGGCAGCTGTTCCAGCAGGCTGCGCAGGTCTCCCTTGAGGCACTCGTCATCGAGGCGATCGGAGGGCAGTTCGTCGTCGCCGGCCAGCAGGTCTAGCAGTTCGGTGTCGTCGCCATCGCCCACTTTTGTTTCCAGGCTCACCGGGGTGCGGGCCCGACACAGCAGTTCCTTTACCTCCTCCTCCGGCAATTCAACCGCTATGGCCAGTTCGGTGACGCTGGGGGTGCGGCCCAGTTCCTGGCTGAGCTCCCGCTGGCCTTTCTTTAGTTTGTTGAGCAGTTCGGTGATGTGGATCGGCAGCCGGATACTGCGGCTCTTTTCGGCAATCGCCCTGGTGATCCCCTGGCGGATCCACCAATAGGCGTAGGTGGAAAATTTGTAGCCGCGGCTGGGATCGAATTTTTCCACGCCGCGCACCAGGCCGATGGTGCCCTCCTGGATCAAATCCAGCAGTTCCATATTGCGGCGCGTGTATTTTTTGGCCACGCTCACCACCAGCCGCAGGTTGGCGGCCACCATCCGCTCCTTGGCCCGTCGCCCGGAGCTGATCCGCTTTTTCAGCTGCGCCAGGTTCAGGCCTGCCGCCTCCGCCAGCTGGTCTTCGTTGGGCTCTTCTCCACCACTGCGCAGGCGCAGTTCTTCGCGTAAATCTTCAACCGCCATCAATTCCTGCACCTGACGGCCCAGGGTGATCTCTTGCTCATGGCTGAGTAGGGGCACTCGGCCGATATCGCGCAGATAGCAGCGCACCAGGTCGCCACCACCCAGGTGGGAACCATCGGCTGCGGCCACAGGCAAGGAGGGCATGGGCTTGAAAAGTTACGAAACACTTGGGTTTCGTAACGTTATCACCGTTTACCGGCGGGCAGCATGGGAGGCCGATAACGCCTGCTGATTGCTTCGTTAATGGCCGCTGAACGGTTGCAGAAACTGATTGCCGCAGCGGGGCTCTGCTCCAGGCGCCAGGCCGATGCGCTGCTCAGCGCCGGCCGCGTGCTGGTGGATGGTCGCGTCGCCCAGTTGGGGGAGCGGGTTGATCTCAATGCGGTGAGCGTCAGCGTTGACGGCAAGCCCCTGCTCGCCCCGCCAGAGCCGCTGCTGTTGCTGTTGAACAAGCCGGTGGGGGTGATCAGCAGCTGCGCCGACCCCCAGGGCCGCCCCACCGTGCTCGATCTGCTGCCCAATCAGTTGAGTAGGGGCCAGGGGCTGCATCCGGTGGGTCGCCTCGATGCCGACAGCCGCGGCGCCCTGCTGCTCACCAACCAGGGGGCGATCACCCTGCGACTCACCCATCCCCGCTACGGCCACCGCAAAACCTATCGGGTGTGGGTGGAGGGCCAGCCAGCCCCCGCCACCCTGGAGCGCTGGCGCCGGGGCGTGGCGCTTGATGGCCAGCCCGCCCAGCCGGTGGCGGTGAAGCTGCGGCGCGGCTCTGGGCACAGCTCTGGGCACAGCAGCTGTTTGGAACTGGTGATGGGGGAGGGGCGCAACCGGCAAATCCGCCGTACCGCAGCCCTGTTGGGCCATCCTGTACTCGATCTCCAGCGGATCGCCATTGGTGATCTGCGGCTCAACGACCTGCCAGAAGGCCAGTGGCGACGCCTCGATCACCAAGAATGGCAAGCCCTGAGCCAGCCGATCTGACCGCGCCGCGCCCCCCGCTGCCCGCTCGCCTGCTCCGCTGGTGGCGTCGCCGCTCCCTGGAGCAGGGTCAGCTTCAGCCGCCAGCGGTGGATCCCTTGATCGCCGCCGGCCTGCATCTGCGGCAACAGCGAGAAGCCCAGGGCCTCAGCCTGCGGGATCTGGCCCGCGATACCCGCATCAGCACGCCGGTGCTGGAGGCCCTGGAGCGCGGTTGGCGCGATCGCCTGCCGGAGCCGGCCTACCTGCGCACGATGCTGCCCTTGATTGAGCGGCAGCTGCAGCTGCGGCCCGGCTGCCTCGATCCCCTGATGCCCGAGAGCGCTCCACTGCTGACGGGGCCGCGGCGCGATCCGCTGCTGAGCCGGTTTACGCCCGGTTCGATCGAAGTTTTCAGCAGCTGGCAGGGCACGGTGATTTACGGCCTGCTGATCCTGGCCTTGATCTACGGTCTCAATTTGAGCCAGCAGCGGCTGGCGGCGGCGGGCCTGCTCAGCCTCAAGCCGATTCCGCCCCTGCCGCCGAGCGAGCAACTGCGGCCGGCCCGCCCGGAACTGGCGCTGCTGGCGGCGATGCCCGAACTGCGCCCCCTGGATCGGCGGGGCAGCCAGCTGGTTCTGCGTCAACTCCTGGCCGATTTGCGCGCTAATCGTCAGCTCAGCCCAGCCGCCTCCAGTCCAGTCGCCTCAAGCCCAGCAGGTAGCCAAGCCGCCAAGCCAGGCCGGGTCACTACCGGTAACGGCCTGCTCAGCTTGCAATTGCAGCAGGTAAGTCGGGTGCGGCTCAAGGGCGCCCAGGGGCTGCGCAGCGACCTCCAGGGCATAAGCGGCAACCTGGAGCTAAACCTGGCCCCGGGTTTTGAGTTGCAGATCGAGCCTCCGCCCCTGGATCCGGCCCAGGTGGTCTGGAATGGCACCCCCCTGGAACCCCTGCCCGGCCAGCCCCCCGGCCGCTACAGGCTCGCCCCAGCGGTGGCGCCCGCAGCCCCCTAGTCGCTGGGTCCTTGGCTGCGGCCCATAGAGCTCTGGCCGTGGCAGGCCCCTCTAGTCGCTGGGTCCTTGGCCTCGACCGTAGCGGCTGGCCATGGCGCCGTAGCCGCCCAGGGCACCCGCCAGGCTGGCGATCGAACGATCCAGCCGCCAGCTCCAATTGCCCTCGGTGGTGCCTGGCGTGTTGAAGCGGGCGTGGTCGTCCAGTTCCAGCAGGTCTTGCAGCGGCACCACCACCAGATCGGCACTGCTGGCCAGGGCCAGCTCCAGCAACTGCCAACCCGGGGCGTGTACGCCGCCCCCCACAGCCGCCTCCACCCGGGCGCGGGCTTCGGGGTTCAGCTGTTGCCACCAGCCGATGCTGGTGGCGTTGTCGTGGGTGCCCGTATAAACCACCCAGCGCCTGCCTTTGATATTCGCCGGCAGGTAGGGGTTGGTGGGATCGCCGTCAAAGGCGAATTGGAGGATCTTCATGCCCGGCAGCTCAAAGCTGTCCCGCAGGGCCTCCACCGGCGGTGTGATCACGCCCAGGTCTTCCGCGATGATCGGCAACCGACCGGCCTGCAGCTGACGGGCCAGCAGACAGCGCAGCCACAGCAGCGCCAACAGCGGCCCACCGGGGGAGGGCCGCCAATGACCCCCCTCGGCGGTGTCGTCCTTGCCGGGCACGCTCCAGAAAGCCTGCAGGGCCCGGAAGTGATCCAGCCTGAGCAGATCGAACAGTTCCAATTGGCGCTGGAGTCTGGCCAGCCACCAGCTGAAGCCAGTTAGCCAATGGCGCGGCCAGTGATACACAGGTGTGCCCCACAGCTGGCCGGTGGCGGAGAAGTAATCCGGTGGCACGCCGCTCTGCTGGCGCAGCCTGCCGGCCGTCCCCAGTTCGAACAGGGCCGGTCGGCTCCAGACATCGGCGCTGTCGTGGGCCACGTAGAAGGGCAGATCTCCCACCAGCTCCACCCCATGGTTGTGGGCGGCTTGGCGCAGCTGCTGCCACTGCCGCTGCAGCTGCCATTGCACCAGCGCCTCTTGCAGCAAGGCCGGCGCCTGGTCCTGGTCGAAGCGGCCCAGGGCCTGGCGCTGGCGCTGGGCCAGGGGCTCGGGCCACTGCCACCAGGGGCGGCCCCGCTGCAGCTCCCGCAACACCATGAAGCGGCAGTGATCCGCCAGCCAGTGGCGCTCGCGGCGGCGCCAGCGCTTAAACGCCCGCTTGCGCCCGGCGGGCTGCCGCGACCAGCAGCGCAGCAGCCCCGCCCCCAGATCGCCACTCTCGGGTTGAATAGATCCTGGGTATGAATTACGTGCGGGCTGGGCGTCTGGAGATGCGGAGCCTGGAGATGTGGAGCCTGGAGATACGGAGCCTG
>JBIKVR010000092.1:0-10730 GCA_044356735.1 Prochlorococcaceae cyanobacterium | reverse complement strand
GCGCTGAAGGACAAACTCAAAAATGACTCCAGCTCGTCTCATTGGCGAAGATGAGGCAAGTATCCCCGGAAATGGGCGGCTTGATCAGAGTTTCCTTAAACCATTGCATTTCTCAACAAAGATTTCGTCCGCATAGAAGGCAAATCGATGGTGAGCCAAGCTTTGAGAAAGATCATTGACTTCTCAACTGCTTCCAAACCCTGGCAACGATAGCAGAAATGAACGATATACAATTAACTCGCGGCTGACGCCAACGGAGACTCTTTCGTGGGTGGTCCCGCTAAATCTTTAACAGGAAGGCTCCTAATAGACAGGGCATGGGGCCAGTGCGTCAGCGAAGAAGGTGGTACACCGCATGGCTAGGCAACCATGCCTCACGGCTTGACGCCGCTTGTGGTGCCGCGAGGCTGGCTCCACACGAGCTGGTCGCAAGTGGCGCGGGCGGTGTTGAGCCAGGGCCAGCTCTGTAGCCGGGGGTGATACTCCAGCCGACGGCAGGCCCGAGGTAGCAGTACCCGCCAGGAAGGCGTCAAGGAAGGCCAGCGCCGGAGCGTAGGTACATTGGAAGACCTATCTGGTCCGTAGCTGATCACCTCGCCCGTCTTCAGCTCGATCAAATGCTCCACTGACTTCAAGCCCGTTGCAATGGGCCGGCCATCTCCCACGGGCCTGCCGTCCCGCCAGCGGCGGAGAGTTCCATCACTCCCTCCGCTGATCAGCTCACCATTCTTCAGCTCGATCAGGCTTTGCAATCGACCTTGGCCAGTAAAGATTACATGGCCCAAAAAGGTTGGTTTGTTCAAGAATCCCACCGGCTTGCCACCGCGCCATCGACGCATCGTTCCATCCAATCCCCCACTAATCACTTCTCCATTATTAAGCACAACCACGCTTGTCGGGTTCCCTGCCATTCCTAAACCATGATCGAGATTCTCCTCTTTTCCCGCAGGCTTGCCATCTCGCCAACGGCGCAAGGTTCCAAAGCTCCCAAAACTAATCATCTCACCATTCTTCTGCTGGATCAGTCTTATCAACTCTCCTTGTTTAGTTGCAATCGGCTTGCCGTCACCAACCGGTTTACCATCGCGCCAGCGGCGCAGCGTTCCATCATCTCCACCGCTGACCACTTCACCATTTCTTGTCTCAAGTAAAATTATTGACCCTTGGTCAGTGGCAATCGGCTTGCCGCCCCCCACGGGCTTTCCGTTCCGCCAGCGGCGCATGGTTCCGTCACTCCCGCCGCTGATCAGCTCGCCATTTTTCAGTTCGATCAGGCTCGATATAGTTGGCTGTCCGGTGGCGATAGGCGGGCCATAAGCTTTTCCATCCCGCCAGCGCCTAAGGGTTCCATCCTCATGACCACTGATCAAATCCCCGCTATTCATCGCAATCAGGCTCGATACCTTTGCCGGTACGGCCCAGCGGTTTCCCCGAAGCGTGTTCAGGTTCAGAGGGCTGTCGTCCACATCCCAGAATTCCAGATGTTCATAAGATATTTCTGCTAAGATTCTCCCATTTGTACTTAAGACATTGGCGCCACTGACATAAAATAACCTGAGACTAGATCCGATGGGCTTTCCTGTGGCGGCATCCCAGAAGCGCATTGTTCCATCGTCAGATGTTGAGAGGATGCGCTTGCCGTCCGGAGTGAAGTTCACAGTCATCACTCTCTTTGTGTGCCCACGCAGAGGAGAGCCAATGGGTTGACCAGTGTTCGCATCCCAGAGACGCAAGGTGTTGTCCTCGGAACCGGAGACGATGCGCCTGCTGTCAGGGCTGAAGGCTAAGGCTGCGTCTTTCACACTTGTTATGTGGCCTTGGAGGGAAGGTCCGATAGGCTTGCGGGTGGCAACATCCCAAATCAAAAGGGTGTTTACATTGGATAAAGAAGCAATGCGGCGCCCATCAGGGCTAAAAGAAGCACTCCACAATGTAGTCTCTCTGTTATCAAGCCTGAAGTATGAGCCAGACTTGTAGGCTTGGTTTAGAAGGCTAAATGCTTTTCCAGTGTTCACATCCCAGAGATGCAATGTTTCGTCATCGGAACCTGAGACAAAGACTCGGCCATCGGGGCTGAAGCCTTTTGAAAGAGACACGTTCGATTGGCGATGAAGAGGTCGTCCGATAGGTTTCCCGGTGTCGGCATTCCAGAAGCGCAGGGTCAGGTCTTCGGATGAGGAAACGATGCGCCTGCCATCGGGGCTGAAGGCCACATTCCTTATCCAGCCTGTATGGCCTCGGATGGGAGAGCCAATGGGTTGCCCGCTGGTGGCATCCCAGAGGCGCAAGGTGTTGTCGGCCGAGCCGGAGACGATGCGCCTGCCGTCGGGGCTGAAGGCCACGGAGGTCACACCCTCTCTGTGTCCCCGGAGATGTGGCCCAATGGGCTGGCCGGTGGTTACATCCCAGAGGCGCAGGGTCTTGTCCCAGGATGCCGTGATGAAGATGTGCCCATCCGGACTGAAGGCACCGTCATTTATACGTTGATTATGAGCTCTGAGAAACCGCAAGTACAGCCCCGGAATCCACAACCCAGTCTCCAACGCGGCTTCCACAGGGGCCATCGATGGCCGGCCGCCGAAGCTCAACAGGGTGGAGCGACTGAGCCCGGCCGCAGTGATAGCCCGTTGCAGATGGTCGCTGCGATTCGTGTCGTAATACATGTCAGCCTCCGAAGGCCGCAGCACTAGCCGGGCGAGATTGGACCGCTCCAGCCGCTCCAAGCCAAACAGGCCCAGCCCGGCGGCAGCCAGGAGCGCCAGTGCCACCTTGAGCAGGACTCTGGGATGGTGGAGGAGGTCTCTCGGATGGGGCCGGGGCCCGGCCTTGGGGAGATGGTCTTGCAACAGGTGTCGCAGACTTTCCGGCGCCTCCGCCGCCAGCAGGGGCCGATGTTGCATGAAGCTCAGAAACATGTGGTCGCGCAGGGGGCTGGTGGGGCCGGCGCGGCGTCGCAACAGGTCGAGCAGCGGTGGAAATAGGAGGGGGAGGTGACGGCCGTGGCGCGTGGCCACGCTGAGCTGGTCGCCACCCACCTCGCCGCCCTGAACGGCGACAAGCATCAGATTGCGCAAGGCCTCTCGCACTTGGTGCTCCTGCTCCGGGGGCAGGCCGAGGATCAAGGGCACCCGCAGCCAGTCGGGCAGGAAGCCCTGGCGAAACCACGGCAACCGGGCCAGCCGCAGCATGGGGCAAGCCTTCAGCAATGGTTCGCCTTTCGTGTTCTGGAGGCGCTGGCCCAGGTAAGCGGTGATCGTCCAGTGCAGTTCGGGAAACACGGCGCAGGCCGCCAGCCAGGTGCTGCCCTCTGGGCCAAGGTGGCCGCGCATATCCGCCAACAACCGGCCAATCACTTGCTGCGGGGGTGGGGTGGTGTCGATCAAGCGTCGGGGGCGCTGACGCAGGAGCGAGGGTTCGGAAAGGAACGCTGGGTCGGGCAGGAGGGCGGAGTTGGAGAGGGAGCCGAGGAGCTTGGCCGGTGCATCGAGCCGCAAGGGGTCGGGGTTGTCGGCATCCAGGAGGTGGCCCGGTTGGATCAGGTCCTCCTCACTGATGGGCAGCACACGGACATGGCGGCTCAGTTCCCGTTCGGCGGCTCCCCAGTGGACCAGAGGCCTGGGGGTGAGCACCGCCCGCCGGCTCCAGTCCGCCAAGCCCTCCAACCAGGGCACCAGGGAGCCATCCAGCGGGTTGAAAAACGTTTCCGCCTCCGCTACCACCACCATTACGGCATCGGGCCGTTGCCTCCCCAACTCCCGCAGGGTCTGCACGGGGCCGCGCCCTTCGGGGCCGTGGCAATGGCCAGGGTCGCCCTGGTAGGACACCCAGCCGAGGAGCACCCCCTCCTGGCGCAACTGCTCCAACCAGGCCCGCAGATGGCGGTTTTGCTGGTCTGCCAGGCTGTGCTGCTCGATCAGAAACAAATAACTCAGTCGCTCGCGGCGCTGCCCGTAGGCGGGTGTAACCCAGCCCCCCCGGCGGGTGGCACGCTCCACGGTCGCCGCGCTGTCGAGCTCCAGAGCCGGCTTCTGGATCCAGCGGTTCAGGGTCCGGGCCAGGCGGCGTGCCCGCGACGGCGGCACCACATCGGGCACCAGGGTGGCCAAGGCGATGCGATGCAACTGGAGATCTCCCTTCACAGCCAAACGCTCCAGCAACAGCCAAGCCTGCCGCCACCACCACAACCGCCAGAGGCCGTAAACCGCCACGGCAAGAAGAAGGGTGGCGAATGTCACCAGCAGAAGGAACTCCCGGGGCAGCAGCAGCCAGCCCTCCTCCCGGGCCAGCTCCAGAGGCGCCGTCTCCTGAGGTCGGGTCTCAAACGGTTTTGCATCCAGCGGTGTTGCTTCGGGCGGCTGCGCCTCCCGTGGCTTCGCCGGCGTCGAAGCGCTCCGTCGGCGGGTTGCGTTTGGGATCGGCTCCCTCGCTGGCGGCCGCACCTGTGCCACGGTTTCCCCGGGACGCGGCTGAGCCGGCCCCCAAGGCGCGTCAGAGGTTTTCTCTGGCCGAGGCGGAAGCGGCACCAGCGCCAGCGCCACCACGACCGCCCCCACCTTGGCGAGCTCCAACCCGCGACGCAGCCAACGCTGGCGGCCTTCCAGTCCCTCCAATTCGTTCTCCAGCGCGATGGCCCGAAGAGAAAAGAGGTCGTTTGGTGGGAGGGCCTGGTGCTCAGCGACCGCCTCCATGGCGGCCACCTGAGCCCACCATGAGGCCAAGCGCTCCTCAAACAGGCTTTGCTGGCTGGCGGAGCGACACAACACGGGGCCGAGATAACGCGCCAGCCGTTCCGGCTTGTCCAGCTCCACCCCCCGCTCCATCAACGCCAGGAGCAGTTGGTGGAGGCGCAAGGTTTCCGGCGTCCCCACTCGAAAGCCGTCCTGCCGAAGGGCTTCGAGCAGGGAGTCCAGGTGGCGAGGCCAGGACAGGGTGGGCCCTCCCTTCAAGGCTGGGGCTGAGTGATCCATTCTTTCAACACCCTCTCCGCCTTGACCTGGTCATTAGTGGTCTTGATCAGGCTGCTGAAGCTGCACCGCAGGGCCTCCTCCTGCCCCCGCAACCCCCGCAGACCCGTCCATGCGGACGGCCCGCCCAACAGGTGGGGCAGGGTCAACAACCAAGAGAGCAATTCGGCGGTGGAGGGGCGTTTGTCGAGGCCATGGCGGGGCTCCCGCAGGCGGTAGAAGAGATCAAGGGCGTCAGCCATGACTTGCGATCCACAGGGCCAGTCGATCAGTTGGCGAGCCACGATATCCCGCAGCCGCTTGGGATCCGGAAAAGGAAGGTGGTGGTAAACGCAACGTCGCAGGAAGGCATCCGGCAGGTCTTTCTCCGAATTACTCGTGATCACCACCACCGGCCGCAACTCTTGTTGGGCATGGAGTTCCAGATCACCAAGCTCGGAGATGCGGAAGAAAAGATGCTCTAGTTCGTTGAGCAGGTCATTGGGGAAATCCCGTGGTGCTTTATCCAGCTCGTCGATCAGCACCACCGATCGCTTTGGTGTGCCATCGCGAGCCAGCCCCAGCAATGGCGAAGGCAGCTCCTCAGCGGCATGGGAATCGAGAATGGCCTGGCCCAAGGCCTGCAGCTTGAGATAGCGCATGGGACTTGCCAAGGCCAGGGTGGAGTCACCGCTCTGGATGTCCTGGAAACGCTGGAGGGTGTCGTAGGTGTAAAAAAGCTGTTTGGCGGTGCTGGTGGACTTCACCTCAAACCGCAGCGGTGCGTCGAGGCCCAGTTCCCAGGCAAGGTTTGCGGCAAAGCAACTCTTGCCCGTACCGGGTTCGCCGGTGAGGAGCAGCGGTTGCCCCAACAAAAGGGCCACATTGCAAGCATCCCGCAATCCGTGTGCGGTGAGGTAGCGTTCAGGCTTTTGCAGGGGTGCCAGAACAGGCGCTGGCAGGCGATCGTTGGCGGCGACACGGCGTTCGCCATCACCAAGGTAGTAAGGGAAGGAATGGCTCATTGTTCGACGGGGGCCAGAGCCCGCAGGGTCTCAAGTAGCTTCTCCGCCAAAAGATCCAGAGGAATGTCGGGCCGATACCACTCTTGTTCCCATTCGGAAAACACCCTGGCCACCTGCTTGGCTAGGGGCACCGTTTGGGGCTCGTTTAGGAAGGTTCGGACTGGCATGCTTGCCGCCCAGTGGTCGGCATCGCTATGGCAGACGGCTTGCAACTCGGGCAGCACAACGGCTTGCACGTAGCTAAACTCCCCTGTTCGCAAAGCAGTCAAATTGCTGCGAATTATTTGATTTGTCTTCTTGCGCCGTTTAATAAGCTTCTGTCGGGGATTACCACGTAGATTGCTGAACAGATGAGCCAGCCACAGACCCTTGAGGCGCTGATTCCAGGTGGAAGGAGATGTTGAAGCGGCGAGCGGCACGGCTTGGTCGATGTAGCGGATGGTAATCCAGTGGATCAAATGGCAATGCGGAGCTATGTCGGGGTCGTCCCAGAAAGCGAGCAATGAATCAAGAATAGACAATTCCTGCTTTCCCCAGTCATCGGTGTAGATGGTTGTGACAAGGATGATCGGCCCCGGTTGTTGTTCAAAGAAATCAGAGATACCTTGACAGGCGGATGGGCACTCTTGCAGCAACTTCTGCTGCAAATACTCGCTGAACAATGGTTTGAAGCTAGCGCCGCTTGCGATGCCTTTCGGCCAGGGGAGCTGAAATTCTCTGAAGGCGCTAGCGGAGTGCAGCCGATCAGGAAGGTGATATGTCAAGAATCTGGGAAGAAAAGTATCGTGACTTTCCTCCCTATTGCCATGAAGAATGACAACCAGTTTGCCCTGATCTTGCTCGCCAAGTAGGGTTCCCATGGCTTTCAACATGAGCACCTCCTGCGGATTCCGATTCGGGAGATAAGGCAGAAGAACAGGCACTTCTTTTTTCTTCTCCCTGGAAGATTGGAACAGCAGATCCGCCATGAAGGATCGCAGGACTTCAGCAGCGAGATCATGCTTGTTGGTAAATTCTTTGCCATAGAACTCTAGCTCTTGCAGCAGGGTGCGATGCTTCTGTTGCGCGGCTCTCTGCTGGTTACTGGGAGCAAATTCCGGGTCTCTTGGAGCGCCTGCAGCTGGTATGGCAATGAACAGCTTCTTATCATGAAACAAAGCCAACCAGGCCTCCCACTGAGTGTAGGAAAGCAAGGGACCGCCGGGCCGAAGGAAATCGCCGATTGGCAGTTTATCCTTGAGATCTGGATAGCGGTGGAGAATAGCCTTCACGCCCTTTGGCTTGGCAAAAGCACCCGTCATGTCTCCAAGCAGGTGGATGACAGCATCACACTGCCTGATATAGTCATCTAGCATCACAAGTGTGGGGGTGCCAGAAACGATAAAATCTTCCTGCACTTTAGCTGTTACATTGGGGCGCTCAAAGTAATGGCGCAGTGTATCACGGTAGCTTCTAAATTCCGCCGATACGGCAGAGAGAAACAGCTGAGTTCTTGGGTAGCGTTCCATCAAAGTAACCTTCTTGCGCAGGATCTTAGTGACGAGAAGATGGCCAACTCGGGCATGGTAGACACAGCGGGTTTCGCGACAAGATGAACAAGTCTTGCTCACAGGTTAGTGGCATGCGAGGCTGGTGGCGTTCCGATCACAATGGATTTCAAAGATAACTTACACATCCGTCCCGTTGCCCTGCACATCTCGTCTTCGCCAATAATGAACCTATCCTGTCTGCAAACAGAGGCGAAAGGCGGTGCGGATGGCATCGGCCGTCACCTGCTCCAGCTTACCGGCAAGGATGGAGGGAAGCAGACCTGCCGACCACATCTAGGCGGCCCATGCTTGCTGTGCGTGTACAAGTGCTATCTCGGCATTACTCAGCAGGCAAGCAGCAGTATTCTCCTTTGGGAATACTTCTTGACCAGGCTTGGGGACCGAACGTGCCATCTGCTGATTTGGCACATCACTCATGACTTATCTGTTTCAGATCATTCCTTAATGTGGCTTAAAGTAGTCATAAGTAAGATGACACAATCTCAGCCGATCATTTCTTTTTTTGGAGGGGGTGCAGGTGGGTCAATACGGCCTTGCCTTTCCAAATTCTGTGATGTTGGTGGAGGAGGGGGCGGATCCATCCTTCCCTGAGCGCCATGTCTAGGCAGATTTGACTGGGAATCTAGTTGATTAGTGTTCATTCTGCTGGCAAAACGATGTCCCTCTCTACTTTAGCCACTCCACTCCGATTTGTGTCGCATGGATCTTCGAACGCTGGCCATCACCTGGCCGCAGGGAGTTTCTGGTACAGTAGGCGACATTTGGCGGCGGCTCAGGTGGATGGCCTGGTTGGAAAGCCTATGGTTGATACCAACGAAGACTCCGTTGCTATTTTACGCAATCCTGTCACATTACTATCGATTCAAGAACCTTCGCAAGCTTGGCAATCGAATCATGATCACTGCGAAAAGGCTGAATTTCTGTAAGGCGACGATAAGTAATATCGGCAGAGCGAAGATTCCTCATGATGCTTGCAACCTTGCTGTCGTCTTTGGAGAGACTTTCACCCAAGACAGTGAAGACTGGCAACCCGAATGCTTCTGATAGTATAATCTCAGTACGCAGAACATCAGCATCGGCAATGGTCTCATCCATAACGATGACCTGTGCAGCAGCATTGGCGACCCCATATGCTTGCGCTTGGCGCCAATTATCACCGATTCTGCAATCTTGAGTGGCAATCCAGGCAGAAATTCCTGCCTGCTCTAATTGGCTGGCTATCTGCGTTGCCACTGCTGCTTCATTGTTGCAGTAGGCTATATATGCTTCTTTGACGGCCGGCGTCTGATCAATAGATAGCGCAGCAGATACTAGGCGCTCCAAAGCCTGCTCACGGCTAATTGGCAGACCAACCAAGCTAGAGCGTTGTAGGCGAACCATGAAGGTATCCGCAAGCCCCTTGGTCTCCTCGTAAGAATCCAATAGATTAATACACTCTTCGACCTCAATAGGCAGAATCGGACATCTACGGCTTCGAGCGATGAGTATTTCCATTCTGCAGTGCTCGCTCTGAATGTAATTTGGAGTCAATAGTGCTACAAACGCGTTGCACGTCCGAACTTGCCTAATAAGCTTATCGCGCCATTTCATTCCCGGCTCTATACCCCGATAATCCATCCATGGCACTAGGCCTACTGCTTCAAGCATGGCGAACAATTCATCGGCAGTCGCCCTGTTTTCAGTCTTGTAAGAGATCATGATTGCTTGATTGTTGTTCATGACATTCGGATTGCTGCTCTTTACTGGTTAAAACTTAGCATGTCGCTACATTGCATTTGACGCTTTTGCTTACCAGCCTTCAGGTCTTCCCAACGCCATCTTCACCGGACCCGCCCAAAATCCCCAATCACGACCTCTTGTCCGCCTAAGATTCCCAATCCTGGAGCGAGAGTAGCCGAGAAGCCAATCACCGCAGTCTCTCCCTCGGTTGCATCAGTTTGCATCAGGATTTTAGGCGGATCCGCCCATCATGGCGTTCGCCTTGTTACAAAGAGTCAGCAGGCCTGCCGCTGCGATCAGCAGCCTTCCTTAAGCCCTATTCTTTAAGCCTAGGTAAGAGCTGCACCAAATTACAGGGACGAGTACTGGCATCCAGCTGGGCGCCGATCAGGCGATTCCAGGCGGTGGTCACCGCGTCGAGGGAGCCGGGCAGCACGAAGATCAGGGTGCCGTTAGCTACCCCGGCCAAACAGCGACTTTGCAGGCTACTGGTGCCGATCGTTTCGTAGGAGAGCACACGAAACAACTCGCCAAAACCATCGATTGTCTTATCGAGCAGTGGCGCCACCGCTTCGGGGGTGCCATCGCGGCCGGTGAGGCCGGTGCCGCCGCTGCTGATCACCACCTGCACGGCGGCATCAGCGATCCAGCGGCTGATTTCGGCGCGAATTTGATAGCGGTCGTCGGGCACCAGCCGCCGCTCCACCAGCCGGTGACCCGCCGTCTCCAGCAGTTGCCGCAGGGCGTCGCCGCTGCTGTCTTCGGCGGCGGTGCGGGTATCTGAAACTGTGAGCAGGGCAATGGCGAGGCCCATCGGCAAACTGGCGCTAATCGCCGCACAACCAGCGCCGACCCTAAGCAAAGGGCCCCGCAAGGCGAGAATTTGAGCGAAGCGGCCAAGAGCGGATCCCACCCTCCCCCGAGCCAGCCCGATGAGCAGCGCCCCCCCCGGCCCGATCCCCATCAATCCCGCTGCCGCCACCGGACAGCCAACAGCCAGGGCTGAACTGCCGCTAGCGGAGCCAGCCATCGAGATCAGACTGTTCGCCGGGCTGCGGGAGCGGGCCGGCTGGGGCGAGCGCCGACTGCCGCTACCGGCCTCTGAAATTGCCAATGGCACTGCCGCACCGCTGACGCCAGCGGCCCTGTGGTTGCAGCTGGAGCTGGGGGGCGGCGCAGCGCTGCCTTCCACGGTGCGGGTTGCCATCAACCAGGCCTTTGCCTCCCCCCACCAACCCCTGGTGGCCGGCGATGAACTGGCCTTCCTGCCGCCGATCAGCGGCGGCTGAACCATGGCCACCACCTCATCAACACACGCAAGCGGCGAGCCATCGCCCAAGCCAGCGGCGATCCAGATCACCCTGGAAACGCACAACTTCCAGCCCTTAGAGGCCCTGGCGGCCTGGCAGGCCGGCCAATCGCCGCCGGCCGCGGAGGCCCAGTTCATCGGTCGGGTGCGGGGCAGCTGCGCCGATGGCAGCCCGCTGCGGGCC
>JBIKVR010000188.1:0-2851 GCA_044356735.1 Prochlorococcaceae cyanobacterium | reverse complement strand
CGTAATCCGTGAAACCTAACTGGAGGGGGATGGCCATCCGTTCCCAGTCTCAAACTTGGATCTTGGCTTATTCTATCAGGTTTTTCAGAGGTTCCTTAGCTGAAGCCAATCAAGTCCAAACTGGATTCTGCCTAAAAAAGAGTGCTCGAGCGCTGTGAAGGCTGATTTGTGTTGTCCTGGGCGGCGCGGCAGCAACTGGGCCCTGGAACCTGTGGGTAGCGGCAGCTTAGGCAACCAGGTCTACAAGAAAGCTCTGGAAAACCCGAGCCACGGCCTATGAAGGCACTCTTCTCAACCAGCCAGGTGAGTTCATTTCTCTTGGCATCAACATATGGATTGCTGATTTGAAATGGATCTTCAGTAAGCACAATTTTTATACCTTCTCCCACGCGAGTAACGATGTTTTTTGCCTCGTGAAGGGTTGAGATTATGCGCCATATCCACAATTGCAAACCGGCTGGGTAACCGGCTGGGCAATCGAGTATTTGCAATAGTGCTGGAGGGCTGGGATTGATAGCCGCTTGGCACTTAGCCCTATCTTAAATCCACCAGCCTAGACCTGCTGGCTTGGCTAGTTGCCAACAAAAATGCCGCAGGGTAACCTGCGGCAAGCAATTTAAACAAGGAAGGCAAACAGACTACCTATTAATTAAACAAAAATAGGCTGGAATTGGGCGTGATCGAGCTACAAGCTCAAACCAGTGCCAGTTCCTTGGCTTCGGTGTTCAGCTCGAGCTTTGCGGCCACAGCTGCGGGGATCTGACGGGAGAAGGCGATGCGGGGCATGTCGAGCTCCTGCATCAGTTCGCCTTCGCCGTAGAGGGCAACGTACTCGGAGTAGTTGTCCCAGCTCTGACGGCTGAAGCCATTGGTGCGGTAGCTGGAGAAATAGCTCTCGGTAGCTACGCCGTTGGCCCAGATCAGCTCGTGCTGGTCGAGCTCCAGGTTGAAGTAGGTGAGCTCAGTGGCGTTCCACTCGGTCACGCGCTCAACGGAGGCGTGGTCGATCAGGGCGCCAGCCTCGATCAGGTTGCCTACCAGGTTGATGGCATGGGAAGGGCTCATCAGCAGGTCGGCGGTGGCACCGAAGATGCCGGCGGCAACGCGGATGGGGTTCTTGCCGGTGGCAAGCAGCTCGTTGAAGGAACGGGTGTTCTGACAGACGAACTTCAGGGCCTTGACGCCATTGGCGGTACTGATCAGATCGCCGATCTGCAGCTCTTCGATGGCCTTTTCGCCTTCGGGAGTGCGGATCTTGGTGCCTGCAACGAAGCAGACAACTAGATCTTTAAGAGTAATATCAATGTTTTGACCACCGGAAGAATTAGGTTCACCCCCGTAAGTGCCATCGTAATCCAGAAAAACATGCTGACCGTTAAATCCGGCTTGAAGAATTATGCCACCACCAAAACTAGTGGTTACACCGCGAAATACAAATCCGAAGAGAGGGATGCCGGGGATGCTAATATTAACCCATTCACCGCGATCGAAAATACCATCAGACGTTGCATAAGTATCTAATACTCTATACGATTCATAAACAAGAGTGTTAGCTACTGTCTGCCAAGTACCCCCGATGTTTACAATTTCAACAGCAGAGGTAAAACTTGCAGAGCGATTACCGGCAAAAGCGCCAGAATAAAGGGTGAGACCAGCCACGGCAAAAAAAAATGTTACTCAGGTCGCAATGTCCCTGATCATTCAAAACTAACTGTCATGACTGCGAGCTGTCCGTGCTTGGGGCGAATCCATCGCTATGCGGACAGCGGCCTGCGTTTTTTGGCCAAAAACAGCGGTTTTGCTGCGGCCCTGGGGCAAAGAGTGCTTCAAGGCGGGTCGGAGGCTTGCCGTCGGCCTGATTGGCCCTCTTCCATCGGCAGCCAGTAGTGGCTGATTGTGCGCCCACCAACGCCTGATAGGTTACGAAATCCTGGCCAAAGCCGCTCTTGCCTTGAGCCGATCCTGCCCGAATCGGATTCTGCCAACACAAGGAGGGCCCTGTAGCAGCCAAGGCTGATTTGAGTTGACCTGGGCGGTAGGGCAGCAGCTGGGCCTTTCAACCCGCAGTACACGCTGCTGCAATGGCTCTGAGCTGATCGGTTCTGAATTGGTCACAGTTGGTCTAGAGCAGATTGGCGGCTAGCTCGGCCAGCTCGCTGCGCTCGCCCTGGAGCAGGCTCACGTGGCCAGCCAGGGGCTGGCCTTTGAAGCGCTCCACCAGCCAGGTGAGGCCATTGCTCTCGGCATCCACATAGGGATTGTCGATTTGAAATGGATCGCCAGTAAGCACAATTTTTGTACCCTCCCCCACGCGGGTAACGATGGTTTTTACCTCGTGAGGGGTGAGGTTTTGAGCCTCATCTACAATGATAAACTGGCGGGGTATAGAGCGGCCGCGAATATAGCTGATCGCTTCTACTTCCAGCAGACCCATGCTCTTAAGATCGGCCCAGCCACTGCGGGATGATCGAGTAGAACCCCGATTCTGCTGGGGTCGCAGCTCATCGCTGGGGGCGAGTAAATAATCCAGATTATCAATAATGGGCTGCATCCAGGGGCCCATCTTCTCATCCAAATCGCCGGGCAAAAATCCCAATTCCTTGCCCAGGGAAATCACTGGTCTTGTCACCAGAAGCTTGTCGTAGAGGCGCTCATCGGCCACCTGATGTAGGCCGGCAGCCAGGGCGATCAAGGTCTTGCCGGTGCCGGCCTTGCCCAGCAGGGTGACCAGGGGCACGGCGGGATCCAACAATAAATCCAGGGCGAAAGTTTGTTCGCGGTTGCGGGGCTGAATGCGACCCAATTTCAGCTTGCCTGCCTTCTGCAATGGTTGCAGGCAACCGCCGGCGGC
>JBIKVR010000131.1:0-6078 GCA_044356735.1 Prochlorococcaceae cyanobacterium | reverse complement strand
GCCTGGCCCCACCACCTCAGCTTGAGCCGGCTGGTGGCGCGCAGCCTGCGCCGCCGCGACCACACCCTGGTGCGCCTGGCCCCCGGCAGCGATCCCAGCTGGTGGCTGGGGCTGCTGGTGCCCCTGGCCCTCAGCGATGAACCCCTGGCCCTGGTGGCCAGCCCCGAACTGCGCCGTCGCCTGCTGGAGGTGGAGCTGCCCCGGCTGGCGGCGGCGGGCCTGGCCCTGCCCTGCTGCGAGGGCCCGCAGCCTCCCGCCGCCGCCCGGGTATGGCTGCTGGACCACGGCGACCTGATCCGGCTGTGGCAGCGGGATGGCCTGGGGGATCGCCAACTGGTATTGCCGGAGGTGGAGCTACTCGACGGCCAGTTGCGCCAAGCCCTGGAGGTAACGATCAACCCCGGCCACTGGGATGACCTCAGACGGGCCCATCCGGCAGCGGAAGCCAGCCTGCTGGAGCTCCATGGGCGACTGAGCAGACAGGTGCTGCGCCATCCGGGCGGCGGGCCCAAGCGACTGGTGCCGTTGCGGGAGGAGGACGAAACCCCCCTGCGCCATCTGCTGGCGCTGTTGCCGGCCCTGCCCGATCCCTGGCCCCGCTGGCTGGCGGCTGGCGCTGGCTGGGCCAGTTGGGTGGAACTGCAGAGCGGTGAGCTGGCCTGGCGGCTCCACCGTCAGCCCCTGGAGCCCCTGCTGGTATTGAAGGGCATGCTCGATGGTCGCGGCGCCATCCTGGTGGGGGAACCAGCCGCTGGAGCAGCCAGCCTGGGGCTAACCGCCACGGTGGAGGTGAGCTTGGGAGATCCACCCCTGGCCGACCCTTTACCCCTTTATGTGCCGCTGCGCCAGCCCCTGCCCAATAGCCCCAACTACGGCGAACACCTGCTGGAGCAAAGCCGGAGGCTGGTATTGGGAGTCGCCGGGCTGACGGTGGTGCTTATCGACGATCAGGCGCTGCGGTTATCGCTCGCCAGTGGCCTGGCCGCCGAGTTCGGCAGCCGGGTGGTGCATCAGTGCACCGCGGCCGCGGCCAATGGCGTGATCTGTGCCAGCTGGGACTGGTGGCTGTCCCAGCAACAGCACCTGCCGCCGCCCGCCCAGGTGGTGATTGCCCTTTTGCCCATAGCCAGCCTGGAAGATCCACTCACCGCCGCCCGGGTGGAAGCGCTGCGGCGCCAGGAGCGCGACTGGTTCCGGGAGCGTCTCCTACCCGACAGCCTGGGCAAATTGCAGCGGGGCCTGGCCCAGCTGCGGCGCCATGGCAATGGCCGGCTGGCCGTGCTCGATGGCCGCCTGCGCAGCCGCAGCTGGGGGCGACAGGTGTTCACCGCCCTGGAGCCCTGGGTGGGCCTCAGCCGCCTGTTACCCCATTAGGGCAGCTAGGTGTTCCCCGCAGAGCTTCGCCAATAGCGGCAGCATTGAGGCAGCTGCGGCAAAACCGGAGTCACCGCCAATGAACGCCGATGGCCCGGAGGTTCTCGGGTGGCGAGATCGCCTAAATCTCGCTTACCCCGGGGTCTGCCAAGCCTTGCGGGCCCGGGGGAAGCGGGCATCAGCAAATCGCAGGCAGAGCGAGCTGGCAAGCCCTGGGTCTCCAGGCAAAGCATCGCTTGCAACCTGAGCCGCCAGAGACGGTTCATCCAGGGACGATGCATCCCTAGCCTGACCAGACCGTTCGCAACTGGGCCGATGGGGGAAGCGAAACGCCGCGCGATCCAGGGGCTGCCACCCAAAACTGACAAGAGCCGCCCGGTGGACAACTCGCCGCGGATAGTGGCCTGGTTTCCGCTCACACGCCAGCAGGCGGATCGGTTTGTGCAGCTCACCAGCCGCGGTGCCTGGGTGGGGATTGGTGGCCTGGTGCTGCTCTGGCTGATCGTGCGCTTCGTGGGACCGGCGGCGGGCTGGTGGAGCCTTTCGGACGGCTAAGGGCAGCCTGGACAACCGCCAAACAGCTGGGAGAGAGCGCTGGCGGCCCTGGCGCGCCTGGAGCCCCTGACTGACCTGGCGAGCCTGGAGTCCCTGGCCGGCCTGACTGGCCCGGCGAGTCCCATGAGTCTATCAAGTCTCAGCCTGAATGCGGCGATTTTCTTCAGCATCTTGACTTGGGCGGCCAAAATCTGAAGAAAACCTTAGGATTGTCGCCAGGCCTGAGGCTGATAGATGTTTTCCCGTCTCTCCGAGCAGTACCGCAACGTGGTGCAAGACCTGGTCATGAGCCTGCAGGCCCTGGCCAGAACCCTCCAGCAGCAGGGTTGTTCCGCCAGCTGCTACGTCTGCGGCGATGGCCGCGAAGGCCATGGGGCCTCCTTTGTAGCGAACCTGGGCTCCAACCACATGGTGCGTTTTTTGGTCTCGGATTTCGGCATCAGCTGGGTGGAATCCCGCGACGGCCACGAGCTAGTGAAGCTCGAAGGCGCCGAAGCCATCCAGGAACTGCAGCGGGTGGCCGAATTGCTGCAACAGGTGGGGGCAACCACAGCTACAGCCACAGCCGCCCCCAGGCGCTAACGCCGGCTGCGAGCAGCCCCGAAGCTCACTTCCCCACATCGCAACAGCCAGCACACATCTAAGCAATCCCAATAGATCAGCAGAGCCCCACCGCGGGCAGCAGCCCCCGCTAAATCTCAGTAGCTCCACCTCCGCCCCAGGCGATAACGCCTGCTGCGAACAGCCCCAAAAGCTCACTGCACCATATCGCAACAGCCCCAATACATCTCAGCACTCCCATATCGCAACAACCTCAATACATCTTAGCCTTCCATCAAAGCGAAGCTTGCCCTATCGCAACAGCCCCGCCACATCTACGCCTTGAGATAGGGCAAAGCACGCCCTATCGCAACCCGATCAAGAGCCAGCGGTGGCTGGAGCGGACTGCCATAGGGCCATCAGCCAATAATGCCGTCAGCTCTCGTAAGCCACCTCCTCGACATCTGAATATTCCATTTCCGCTTCCACTTCCTCGTCAATGGTTGTCTCCACCCCTGCCTTGGCGGCGGCGGCCAGGGGCTTCATCGAGTTCGCCTTCACTTCTGAGCCCTCGGTGAGCTTTTGGCGAGTGCGTTGCTCAATCAGCTCCTTCTGCTCAGGATTCTGCTCAAGCCAAGCGATCGTGTTATCACGACCCTGACCAATATTATCGCCTTCATAGCTATACCAGGCACCCTTGCGGATCACCACACCAGTTTCCTCAGCTAGATCCAGCAGGCAGCCGAGAATACTGATGCCACGACCAAACAGGATGTCAAACTCGGCGATGCGGAACGGAGGGGCCACCTTATTCTTGGCCACCTTTACCTTGGCGCGAATACCATACTCCTCAGTGCCACGCTTGAGGGTCTGAACGCGGCGAATATCAAGTCGAACCGAGGCATAAAACTTCAGAGCATTACCACCTGTAGTGGTTTCGGGGCTGCCATAGATGACACCAATTTTCTGGCGCAGCTGGTTCAGGAAGATCACGGTACAGCCGGATTTACCGATATTGCCAGTGATCTTGCGCATCGCTTGGCTCATCAGACGAGCCTGGCTACCCACCGCCAAGTCACCCATTTCGCCTTCGATCTCAGCTCGGGGCGTCAGGGCTGCCACCGAGTCGACCACGACGATATCTACAGCGCCGGAACGCACCAGCTGATCCACGATTTCCAGAGCCATCTCACCGGTGTCTGGCTGGGAGACCAGCAAGTTTTCTACATCGACCCCCAGACAAGCCGCATACACCGGATCGAGGGCATGTTCAGCATCGACAAAAGCAGCCACACCGCCACGCTTTTGCACCTCGGCGATGGCATGCAGGGTGAGGGTGGTTTTGCCGGAACTCTCCGGTCCGTAAACCTCCACCACCCGCCCCTTGGGATAGCCGCCCCCAAGGGCCAGATCGAGGGTGAGAGCGCCGGTGCTGATCGTTTCCACCCGCATGCGGGAGGCATCCCCCAGGCGCATGATCGAGCCCTTACCGAAGTTGCGCTCGATCTGGTTCAACACCAGACCAAGGGCCTTATCGCGCTCCGCCGCGGCTCGGGCTGTAGCGGCGGCGGCTTTGGCATCAGCGGCCTTGGAATCAGCGGGCATGGCAAAAATACGGGCGAGCGAATAGGAATAGAGCGGAGCGCAGGCGGCTGTTTTCTGAGGGATGGAACGGACCGGCGACCCGGGATGATCCCAGCCCCCCACGCCGCCATCCTGCGACCCCCGCAAAACAAGTACCCCACAAACCAGCCGGCGTCTCCCGCCAACCGTTAGTACTTACGTACCTTAGCGATTCAGGGCCATTGTGCCAGGGGGGCGGCGAAATGATGCGGCTCCAGCAGCCGGATCGCCCGGGGCAGAGCCTCTCGGTCTGCCGGAGCCAAGTAACCCCAGCTCACCAAAAAACAGCGCACCGCCTCCAGGCCCGGGGTGGTGCGCACCAGCTCCAGGGTCGGTCGCCGATCCTCGACAAACCAAATCGGCCGAGAGGCCGGATCCAACTGGGCCAGCACCTCAGGTTTGCTGCCCTGCTCGTGGCCGCAAACCGCCAAAGGCTGCAAGCCGGCCGCTTGCAGCAACTCCTGAGCAAAAATGCCGCCCTTGGTGGTCAGCACCATCCAGCTGGCGCCCTCTCGCTCCAGGGCCCGCAGCCGCTCAGGCACGCCTGGATAGAAGCGATGCAATGCCAGCCAGGCGGCTCGATCGGCGGCGATGGCGGCAACACGAACCTGCTCCAGGGCTCGCTGAAGGGGCTCGGGCTGCCAACCCCAGCGCCGCAGGGTCGGCTGCAGTGCCTCGGCGTAGTGCGCCTGCAGGTGGGCGATATCCAGATCTGGCCGGGAGAGTTCGGCCACCATCAACACCATCTCCCAGCCCTTGTGGATCAGGGGGCGGAGCAGGGCAAAACCCGGCGGCGCCTGCTCCGGCAGCTCCAGGTCGGGGGCCAGCTGCCGCACCGCCCGGCGGGCGGACCACCAGTACTCGGCCATGCCATCCACCAGCACCCCATCAAAATCAAATACAAGCAATGGCGCGGCAGCTGGCTCCCGCAGGGGACCAGGAAGGTTGGCCAGATCACTGTCCAGGCCAGAAGAGCTGTCCAGGCCAAATGGTGAACCAGTAGCTGGCACAGGCCAGAAAGCTTGCAAAAACTGGGCCGCTAGGATTCGAACCTAGGGATGGCGGGACCAAAACCCGCTGCCTTACCGCTTGGCGACGGCCCAATGGAGCGAACTCCAGCGCCAGTGACGCTGGTGCTCAGTTAGTTACCCACAGCGGCGGGGCCTTCGTCAACTCAGCCCCCCGCTCAGGCCGGGAATACCCGCAATCGCCGCTCAGGGCCCCGCCCAAAATCGGCCGAGCGCAGGCGGTAATGGGCCGCCAGCTCGGCCTGCAGGCGCCGCACCCGCTCGCTGCGGGGCAACAGTTCCACCGGCTGCCCCTGGGGCAACACCACCTGCTCGACCGCCAGTCGGCATTCCTCCAGCGCCGCCAGGTCGTCGTCGGCGTCACCGCCTGGAGCCTGGGGGGCCAGGTCCCTGTTCTCGGGCTGGCGACGATCCAGCAGCCGCTCCAGCCCCCTCTGGATCTGGGGCATGGAGGCGCTCTTGATCACCAGGATCGGAATGCCCAACTCCCGGGCCTGGCGACGCACATGGGGATCACGGCCGAGCTGCTGGCGCACACTCAACACCACATCGGCGAGCTCGACGCTGCCGGCAGATTCCACCGGCAGCCGCCGCGCCCGAGACACCTGCTCCACCAACGAGCGACTGATGCCGGCGCCGTAGACCCTTAGCGGCAGCTCGACTGCCGCCGGCCGCTGGCCGCCGTTCCAGGCCGCCTCCAGGCACTGCTCAGAGCCCCCCCGATCAGCGCTGACTGGAGCACTGGCTCCAGAGGCTGGGGCCCCATAACCAGCAACCGCAGAGGCAGGGGCTCCAGAGGCGGAAACTTGCCTGGCTGTAGCCGCCCAAACAGCGGCCCGGCGAGGGCTGGGCAGCTCTTCCCCAGCCAATGCAGACCTGGCCCCAGCGTCAGAGCGCCCAGGGAGGGCACGCCAAGCCTCCAAAGGAGGCAGGGTCTGCCGAGCCTCCATAGGAGGCA
>JBIKVR010000155.1:0-4833 GCA_044356735.1 Prochlorococcaceae cyanobacterium | reverse complement strand
AGGAGGCAGGGTCTGCCGAGCCTCCATAGGAGGCAATGTCTGCCGAGCCTCCAGAGGAGGCAGAGTCTGCCGAGCCTCCAGAGGAGGCAGAGTCTGCCGAGCCTCCAAAGGAGGCAGTGGCCGCTGGGCCAGGCGCGGCCCAACCGCCGCCCGGGGGGCTGGCGGCAGGGGCGGCGGCGCTTCGGGGCCAGCCAGTCCAATTACATCGACCGGCCGCTGCAGACGAACCTGGCCGTCGGCGCCAAGTTCCCGCACTTGGGCCCGCACCGACTGGCCCCGCAACAGGGCGTCCACGGTTCGAGCTACATCGGTGTGCACCAACCAGCGGTCGCGCGCGTGCATTTCCACAGCGAGCTTGAAAGTGGGTTCGGCGGCCCGCTCCAACACTGTTTTCTGGCTGCGGCGGCGGCGTGCCTCCTCATCGCCCAGGGTCACCGACTGAATACCACCCACCAAGTCGGCAAGCGTTGGATTCTTGATCAGATTGGCCAACTCATTGCCGTGGGCGGTGGCCACCAAAATCACGCCCCGCTCAGCGATGGTACGGGCGGCCTGGGCCTCCAGCTCGGTACCAATCTCATCGATTACGATCACTTCAGGCATGTGGTTTTCCACCGCCTCAATCATCACCTGGTGCTGCAACTCAGGGCGAGCAACCTGCATCCTGCGGGCCCGGCCAATGGCCGGATGAGGAATGTCGCCATCCCCGGCGATCTCATTGCTTGTATCTATTACTATCACCCGCTTATCGAGCTCATCGGCCAGCACCCGGGCGATCTCGCGCAGGGCGGTGGTCTTGCCCACACCAGGACGGCCCATCAGCAATAACGAATGGCCCGCATCCAGCAAATCCCGCACCATCACCACCGTGCCAAACACAGCCCGCCCCACCCGGCAGGTGAGGCCCACCACCTCGCCGGTGCGGTTGCGGATGGCGCTGATGCGATGCAAAGTTCGCTCGATCCCAGCTCGGTTATCGCCTCCGAAGGCACCCAGCTGGTTCACCACCGCCGCTAAATCCGCCCGCTCCACCGGCTGAGTAGCCAGGGCCACCGCCCGGCCTGGATAGCGGGCTTCCGGCACCCTGCCCAGGTCGAGCACCACCTCCAACAGGCAATCACGGGCTTCTGGCGGCGCCAGGGCCTGGCGTACTGCCACTGGCAACACCGCGAGCAAACGGTCGAGATCGTCGGTGATGCGCTGGCTGGCTTCGGTAATGCGCTGGCTGGCTATGGAGCGACCTGCGGGTCTAGCCCGTTCTAGCGGTGCTTGCGTTGCAGCCAGGGACGCACCAGCTCGCGGGCCAGCGCCAGGGCTTGCGAGCCCAGCTCCCGATCGCTGAGCAGGGACTGGCCGCGCTCCTGGGCCTGCCGCAGCAGCGGTTGCAACAGGCTGCGGGCCACGCCACCGAAGGCCACGCCGGCCACCGCCAAGGGGCTCAGCCGCTGCCGATCCAACAACTCCAAGCTGCGGCCATTGGTGCCGCCGGCCAGCTGCAGAGGCCCTGGAGGCGCCTGAGGACCCAGCTGGCGCACCAGGTTCACGGCGGCATGGGCCGTCCCGGCCCCCAGATCGCCCCGCATCGGCCGGCCATCGAGCTGCCAGAGCGGCGCAAATCCAGCGGCACGCACCAGGGCATAGCGCTGCCAAAGTTCAGCCGCCAATCGGGACGGCGTGGGCGGAACAGGCGCCAAGTCGGCGGCGGCCCCGGCCGCCGGCTCCAAACCACAGCTCACCGCCAAGCGTTGCAAAGGCACACCAGAGCGGCGCAGCTGCTGTACCCGCTCGCCGAAAGCCTCGCCGCGACCAATGCGGGTGTGTAGCTCCACCGCATCGGGCTGGATCTCCGCCAACAGGCTGGCGACCGCCTCGGCCGGCAGCAACTGTTGGCGCTCCTCAATCAGGCCGAGGGGGCAAGCAGGCAGACAACGCCCGCAGCCGTAGCAGCGCTCCGCCCAGACGCCGCCATGGCCCTTTGCCAAGCCGCCAATCGCCTCGGCGGGGCAAACCCGCTCGCAGGGCCTGGGGCAGTCGGGTGGACAGCGACGCGGATCAAACCAGGCCTTGCGGAAATGGGGGTCAACCCCGTCGCTAAGGCTCACCATCAGCCACGGGCGGACAGGGCCAAAGGGATGACCAAGCCACTGCTCAGCCCGAGCCAGCCCCCTGCGGGCCGCAGCCACCACCGCCGGATCGGCCGCCACATCCAGGCAATGCACCCCCGCCAGGGCATAGATCCCAGCCAGGTCTTCAATCGCGGCCAAATCCTGGTTGCTGGCACCACCGATCCACTTAACCCAACAACCGCTCGCCAACGCCGTTGCTGGGTCCAGCCCAGGCCCATCCACCACAGCCCCGCCACCCTCAGACCTCTCAGCCATAGCCCCCTTAGCAATAGCCCCCTTAGCAATAGGCCCATCAGCCATGGGGCCGTCAGCCACTGACATGATCACCAGATGCCTGGAAGATGAGCATAAGGGCGCCTCGAAAACCCCCAAATCTCGTCGATCTCATGATGCAATAAGCGTTGATGCGACTAGCTTTGCCTTGTCTCGCTGGAGCCGAAAGGGCAATTTTTCGAGACGCCCATAATGCGAAAAACACAACTGATCCAAGATGATCAGAGACTATTCTGGCAGTCTCCCGAAAGCGTCTCAACAGCATCCCGGCAACATCTCAACGGCATCCTGGCAATATCCCAATAGCATTCTGATTACATCCCAATAGCATCTTGACAGAAACAAAAACGATGGCGAAGCGATGGCAAGACACAATGACAAAATAATCCGCAAATAATGGACAAAAGACTGAATGGGCGCCAAATTGCCCGTCAAGCCCCTGCACGCAAAAGAGCCACTCAGACGCCGCCATACTTGTCAGGTCACGAGAACAGCGAGATCTAAGATTTTTTAGAGTCGCCCTGATAGCATTAAATCCTTACTAGACATCAACTAGAATGACAGCCAGCAGCGCTGATCAACAAGTGCTTAAATACTTCTAAACGCTTCTGGGCATCGGAAACCACCGCAGGCAAGCGGGCTGCAGCAAAGCGTCGAAAGATGCCCCGCTCCACAGTGCCACCCCAGCGATGCAGAAAATGCACCTGGCGGCCACGGGCATCGCGGGGGGACAGGTTATAACTATTAGGCAAAGTTTCCACCTGAATTTCACTACTACATATTGCCCTAACCAGTGCCAGTTGATCCTGGCGAGCGAAGCGGCACCACTGCTGATGCCAGAGGTCAAAAAGGCTGTCAGTTGCCTGCTCAGATCGCCACAAGATCAGGCCACTATTGAAATGCGTAGCATCACCGCCCACCGCAGCCAAAGTCAAAGCTTTCTCCTCGTTGGCAACATGGTCACACAAGCTCACCAAAGGCAGTCGATCGCGCACCAAGCCGATGGGAACCCTATCAAGAACCTGCCATAAATCCCCCAGCGGCTGCATCGCCAACATATCCGCATCCACATAAAGGCTATTGCAATATGGGCTCAATTTGGCCAAGCGTGTTTTAATCCAGCGGGAGGCAAAAGCATCAGAGCCTGAAGCAACCTGAGGCGAAACCAAACGCATAGTTATACAAGTATCCTCCAGATTTACAAAATTTAGTCCCGGCAAATCGGAGAACACAGTGATCGGAAGATCGGGCTCCTGCTGGCGAAGCGCTAGGGCCGAGATGAAAGCCGCTTCTAAATAATTAAAACTGCCAGACCCACAGAAGAGGGCACCACGATCAGCTTTCATAATCAATTAAACAAATCTTCACCGGGGGCAGAAGCAATCATCCCTACACTAGACACAAAACAACAGATCCGCGAACCATAATTTCCCGAGCCCCCGACGTCAAGCACCCAAACCTTAACCAAAGGAGCTCACCCACACACCAGCCACCTGCTAGCAACTGCAGCCCACAAGGCCGCACGACGCCCAACAGCAACACTGAAAACAAATGCACACAAAGCAAGCAAAGTTAAATACTCCAATCTGGGGATAAAGCCAAAGTCAATAGTCACAGAATCCCTTTTGCGACATTCATTGGCGGCCCCTGGATCTATTACCTGTCACAAGCACTACCGCAGTTGCGTGAATAATGACAGCTCTAATAGACATAGCATCCTGGATGCCATTGCCGCGCCAAAGCCATTGCGGATCCAGGAGCGCATTGCATATAGACTATTGCGAGCAAAACGAACCAAATCGCTACATATCAACACCAAATGCATTCACAGAAAGATCTCAAAAGCAATCTCGCCTCAATTGCATCAGGCATATGGGATGATGGCGGCATCTACAACATCGGCGTACCAGCACAAAAAATCAATTTACTGCATTCTCAGTTCGATTCAGACCATAGTACCATTGCGGCAGAAAAGCTTTCGATTTTCGCCTGGCGATCTACACGCAAAAGGCTCTCACTTGAGATTAACAGCCTTGACAGCTGTTTCTGAATTTATTGGAGCCATTTCTACCCTAGGAGCCACTCGAGATCCAGGAGCAACTGCAGCCCTGATAGCCTTTGGCAGCCATGAGAGCTATTGGCTGCTCTGGAAGCTATTACCTTGCTGATAGCAATTACAGCCCAAGTAGCTATTGGCCGGATTAAGAGCTATTGCCGTGCTGGCAGCCATCTCCGCCCTGCGAGCAATTGACAGCCTTTGTTGGAGCCATTGCAGCCCTAGGAGCTATAGGTTGCGCCACAAGCCACTTTAGCCCTAGCCCCCAGCCATAACACATGCAGCCCTGGGCGCAATTTACCGCCTTCGCAGCCAGTTAATGTTCCATAAGAGCAGCCCGGCATAGCCATGGCCACCAAATAGCCAAGACCGCCCTGA
>JBIKVR010000187.1:0-2888 GCA_044356735.1 Prochlorococcaceae cyanobacterium | reverse complement strand
TGAGCACAACATTCTGATGCACCCCTTCCACATGCTGGGTGTGGCCGGTGTGTTCGGTGGCAGCCTGTTCTCCGCCATGCACGGCTCCCTGGTGACCTCCAGCCTCGTTCGGGAAACCACCGAAGCTGAGTCCCAGAACTACGGTTACAAGTTTGGCCAAGAGGAAGAGACCTACAATATCGTGGCTGCCCACGGTTATTTCGGTCGCCTGATCTTCCAATACGCCTCCTTCAACAACAGCCGCTCCCTGCACTTCTTCCTGGCCGCCTGGCCTGTGGTTGGCATCTGGTTCACCGCCCTGGGCGTTAGCACCATGGCCTTTAACCTGAACGGCTTCAACTTCAACCAGTCGATCCTCGACGGCCAAGGCCGTGTGATCAATACCTGGGCAGACGTGCTCAACCGCGCTGGCCTGGGTATGGAAGTGATGCACGAGCGCAATGCTCACAACTTCCCCCTCGACCTGGCAGCTGCTCAGTCCACCCCCGTGGCTCTGACCGCTCCTGCTATCGGCTGAGGCTAAACAGCCTGGCTGAGGCTAAATAGTCCGGCTGAAGCTAAATAGTCTGGTTCAGGCTTAATAGTTCGGCTAAACAAATCAACTGAGCTTAGCTTTAGTTTATCTTTAAAACCCCCGCTTTGGCGGGGGTTTTTTGTGTTCAGGCTTTTGTGTTCAAGCCTTGCGCCATTGCACCGGCTTGCGGCGGGCGGGATAGAGCTCTCGGCAGAGGCCGCACAGGGTGCCATTGCAGCCGCGGGCGGTGCAATGTTCACGGCCATAAAAAATGATCTGCAGGTGCAGCTTGTTCCAAGCCTGCTGCGGGAACAGCATTTTGAGATCACGCTCGGTCTGCTCCACGCTCAGGCCATTGCTCAACCCCCAGCGCTGGGCCAGGCGATGGATGTGGGTGTCCACTGGGAAGGCGGGCACCCCGAAGGCCTGGGCCATCACCACAGAAGCGGTCTTATGGCCCACCCCCGGCAGGGCCTCCAGTTCCGCGAAGCTGCGGGGAACGGCCCCGTCGTGGCGCTCGAGCAGCAGTTCCGCCAGGCGCTTAACGTTGCGGGCCTTGGTCTTGGCCAGGCCCAAGGCGCGGATGTGGCCCAGGATCGTCTGCTCCGCCAGCGCCGCCATCGCCGCTGGGTTCGGTCCAGCCGCAAACAGGGCTGGCGTTACCTCATTCACCTTCTTGTCGGTGCATTGAGCGCTGAGCAGCACCGCAATCAGCAGCGTGAAGGGGTCGCTGTGGTCTAGCGGGATTGGCGTTTCGGGGTAGTGCTGCTCCAGCCGTTCCATCACCAATGCGGCACGTTCCCGCTTTCTCACTGGTCATCCGCCACCAACTGAGCAAGCTAGAAGCCGTCGATGCCAGCTGAGCACCATGGGCAAACCCAGGTGATCGCCCCCGGTGATCGGCTGATCGAGGTGCCCTCGCTAGGGCTGGCCCTATCAAGCCTGGCCCTGCCAGGCCTGGTTTGTAGGCTCCTGCTAGCGCGTATCCACCATGGGCAGCAGCTTTGGCCAGCTATTTCGGATTAGCACCTTTGGCGAATCCCATGGCGGTGGGGTAGGCGTGATCGTGGATGGCTGTCCGCCCCGGCTGGAGCTGGATATTGAAGCCATCCAGGCCGAACTGGATCGGCGCAAACCGGGTCAAAGCAAGATCACCACCCCCCGCAAGGAGGACGATCGCGTCGAGATCCTCAGCGGCCTGCTGGACGGGGTGACCCTGGGTACGCCGATCGCCATGTTGGTGCGCAATCAGGATCAACGCCCCGGCGACTACCAGCAGATGCAGGTGGCCTTCCGGCCCTCCCATGCCGACGCCACCTACCAGGCCAAGTACGGCATCCAGGCTCGCAGCGGCGGCGGTCGCGCTTCGGCCCGGGAGACGATCGGCCGGGTGGCGGCCGGCGCCATCGCCAAACAGCTGCTGGCCAAGGCCCATGGCTGCGAGGTGCTGGCCTGGGTGAAGCGGATTCACACCATTGAAGCGGTGATCGATCCCAGCGACGTCAGCCTGGCGGCCGTGGAGGCCAATATCGTGCGCTGCCCGGATCCTTTGGCGGCCAGCCAGATGATCGAGCGCATCGAGGCCATCGGTCGGGAGGGTGATTCCTGCGGTGGCGTGATCGAATGCCTGGTGAGGCGGCCCCCAGTTGGCCTGGGGATGCCCGTCTTCGACAAGCTGGAAGCCGATCTGGCCAAGGCGGTGATGTCGCTGCCGGCCACCAAGGGTTTTGAGATCGGCTCCGGTTTTGGCGGCACCCTGCTCAAAGGCAGTGAGCACAACGATGCCTTCCTGCCCACAGAAGACGGCAGCCTGCATACCGCCACCAACAACTCGGGCGGCATCCAGGGGGGGATCAGCAATGGAGAAGCGATCGTGATTCGGGTGGCCTTCAAGCCCACGGCGACGATCCGCAAGGCCCAGCAGACGATCGATGCCTCCGGCCAGGCCACCACCCTGGCCGCCAAGGGTCGCCATGATCCCTGCGTGCTGCCAAGGGCGGTGCCGATGGTGGAGGCGATGGTGGCCCTGGTGCTGGCCGATCACCTGTTGCTGCAGCAGGGCCAGTGCAGCCTCTGGTGAACGGCCAGGGGCCGAGGCGACAGGGGCCGGCGCTCAAGACTGCAGTAGTCCGATCTCCTTGCGCAGGGCATCGATGGTGGCGCTGCCCAGGTAGCTCTGGGCGCAGTGCACCACCGGCAGCCGCATCAGTTGGCTGCGGTTTTGGCGCAGGGTCTGCTCCACCAGGGCCAGGCTCGGCCGGTCGCAGAGCACGTGGCTGGCGGCCCGCAGCAGGCCCAACAGCCGACTGCTGACATCCGGGTTGGCGGTCATCACCAACAGCTGATTGCCGCGCATGCTGTGCAGGATCACCTC
>JBIKVR010000090.1:0-11021 GCA_044356735.1 Prochlorococcaceae cyanobacterium | reverse complement strand
GATCAGGATCCCAGCAGGGCGGTGCACTCCAGCCGCTCCTGGCTGGCATCGCGGCGTTGCAGCCGCAGGCGAATGATTTCGGCCAGATAGGTGGCATCGTCACCGACGCCGCAGAAGCGGGCCGATCCCCAGGTTTGCAGCCAGGGCAGGCCAATGAAATAGAGGCCGCTGCTGGGGGTGACGCCCCGCTCGTGGCTCGGGTAGCCGGCACCATCGAAAACGGGCACATCAATCCAACTGAAATCTGCCCCATAACCGGTACACCAGATCACCGCCGCCAGGGGCTCGTCGGTTAAATCCAAGCTGCAGGGATGGCCAGGCGTGGGCTGCCAGCAGGGTTGATAGGCGGGCTGCTCTGGCGCCTCGATCGCCTGGCGGGCGATGTAGGCATCGATGCTGGAGCAGATGCGGCTGTAGACGGCATCGGCCTGGTCGAGATTCGCGGCTAGATCGTTGGCAAAGCGAATCTCTCCAGGCGCCAGTTGCTGCAGGCGGCCATAGAGTTGCATGCCCTCGATGGCGCGGCGGCGCAGATCGATCTCGCGACCGCCATCGCGCCCGGTGAGGTAGTGGTTGGTTTTGGCGCGCACCAGCTTGGGATCGGCGTGCTGGTGAATCGGCATTGAGTAATACCCCATCCGATCAAGCCAATCCACCACATCCCGGCCGCGATAGCGCCGGGGTGAGCGGGGCGCCGAGCCGACGCTGAGGTGTACGCGGCGGCCGGCCAGAAATAGATCTTCCGCGATCTGACAGCCCGACTGGCCACTGCCCACCACCAGCACCGGCCCGGGCGGCAGCCGCTGGGGATTGCGATAATCGCGGGCGTCGAGCTGCAACACCCCGGCCGGCAGCCGTTCAGCTTGGCCATGGCGCCGGGGCCGGTGGTAGCCGCCGGTGGCCACCACCACCTGGCTGGCTTCCAGTTCCCCTTCCGAGGTGAGCAGCCGATAGCCCTGGCCCTGGCGCTGCAGGCGCGAAACGCTCACCCCTTCCCGCACATCGGCCTGGATGCGGGCCGCGAAACGGCGCAGGTAGGCGACGATCTGCTCCCGGCCCATGAAGCCCTCGGGATCGTCGCCGTCGTAGGCGAAATCCGGCAGGCGGCACTGCCAATTGGGGGTTACCAGGCAAAAGGAATCCCAGCGCTGCTGCTCCCAGGCGTAGCCAATCCGATGGCGTTCCAGCACCAGCGGTCTGATGCCGCGCCGCTGCAGGCAGCTGGCCAGCGAAAGGCCCGCCTGGCCGCCCCCCACGATCACCACAGAATGGCGGCGGGCCTGCCGGCCAGTTGCGGAATCGACCAAGGATCCGTCCCAGGAACCGCCCAAAGAACCGCCCGGTGAACCGCCTAGGGAAGGGTCCAAGGGATAAGCCGCTAATGAGAAAGCAAGTTTCGGCGCCATTAATAATCAATTTGGTAGCGATAGTCACCCTTGCCAACCAGCGGCAGGCCAGCCGAGGGGCGCACCGGCCTTGGGTGTAACAACGGCGACATTTCGACCATAAAAGCCATGCAAACTTCAGCTCGCTGTTTTCGTTACAGGCCCGGCTTCGATGCCTCAAGTCACGCGTCCCGCCAACCAGCCGGGAGATTTTTTGGTGGACTACGAGGAGAAGGTATTTCCAGATATCAAAGCTGAGCCAGGCGAAAAGGCCCTGGTAACTTTTCACACCGTGGCCTTTGAAGGTTCGATCGGCTTGGTGAACCTATTGCAGGCCAGTCGGCTGATCAACAAAGGCTTTGAAACCTCGATCTTGCTCTACGGTCCCGGCGTCACTTTGGGGGTACAGCGGGGCTTCCCCAAGCTGGGCGATGCCGCCTTTGACGGCCATCTCAATTTCAATGCCCGCATCCAGAAGTTCATGGATCAAGGGGGCAAAGTGTATGCCTGTCGCTTTGCGCTGCAGGCTCTCTATGGCCATGGGGAAGGTGCCCTAATCCCAGGCATTACACCAATCAATCCATTGGATGTGATGGATCTGATTTTGATGCATCGCAAGGAGGGCTCCTTCATTCTCGACACCTGGACCCTTTGAATTAATGCCATTTGGCATGGTTCCATTTGCCAGCACTACATTTGCCAGCACTCCATTTGGCATGGCCCTATTTGCTTTGAGGCCATTTAAAGTGAATGCATTTGACTTGAAACTATTTATCTTGAAGCGATTTAATTTGAGAACTTTTGAGATCCAACCATTTACATCTAGGTGAATTTATCTAAATCGATTTGATCGGGGATGATTGGGCCAGAGGCGATTGGTTGTGGCACTGGTTGAGCTGGTGTAGTTCGGTGTGGAGGTCGCTGATTGGGATTGCTTGTTAAACAGGTTTCCCCTCTAGCCCTTGGGCCAAGCGCCCTGACAACTGGGGTTTCGCTAGCCGGAACCCCGGCAAATGAGGAAAGGCGAGCCACCAGCCAACCAGGTATTCAAATCACAGTTAATTGCAGTCTATTCGCTTGCGTCAAATTCATCCGAGTTTAATTCTGCCTAACCCAGGCAAGTGAGTCTAGTTCACTTTAACCCTATTTACCTGGATTCAATGCTGTAGCACAAAATTTGCTGGCATCTTCTAAGTCAATCAAATCACCACATCCCATGGCCATCCAGCAGCCAACAACCATTTATAGGCTCAATGGCCATCACGCAACCACCAACCGATTCCATGCCCCGTGGCCATCAGCCAGCCACCAACCACTAACACCCGGTCATTTTCCCTCCGTTTAATTCCTTTACATGGCGTCCACAATTAAAGTGGCGGCCGCTCAGATCCGGCCGGTACTACATAGCCTTGAGGGCTCCCTGGCCCGATTGCTGGAGGCGATGGCGGCAGCCGCCAAGGCTGGGGTGGAGCTGATCGTGTTCCCCGAAACCTTTCTGCCCTACTACCCCTACTTCTCCTTTGTGGAGCCAGCGGTGTTGATGGGTCCTTCCCATCTACGCCTCTACGACCAGGCAATGGAGGTGCCCGGTGCGGAGCTGAGTGAGATCGCCGCCGCCGCCCGCCAGTACGGCATGCATGTGCTGCTGGGCATCAACGAGCGCGATGGCGGCAGCCTTTACAACACCCAGCTGCTGATCGATGCCAGCGGCGAGCTGGTGCTGAAGCGACGCAAGCTCACCCCCACCTACCACGAGCGGATGCTGTGGGGTCAGGGGGATGGCTCTGGCCTGAAGGTGGTGAGCACGGAGCTGGGGCGCATCGGGGCCCTGGCCTGCTGGGAGCACTACAACCCACTGGCCAGGTTTGCGCTGATGGCCCAGGGGGAGGAGATCCACTGCGCCCAGTTCCCCGGCTCGCTGGTGGGGCCGATCTTCAGCGAACAAACCGCCGTCACCATGCGCCACCACGCCCTGGAGGCCGGCTGTTTTGTGGTCTGTTCCACCGCCTGGCTGGATCCGAGTGATTACGGCCAGATCACGGCCGACACCAGCCTGCACCGGGCCTTTCAAGGGGGTTGCCATACGGCGGTGATCAGCCCGGAAGGCCGCTACCTGGCGGGCCCCCTGCCGGAGGGGGAGGGGCTGGCGATCGCCGAATTAGACCGCTCCTTAATAACCAAACGCAAGCGAATGATGGACAGCGTTGGGCACTACAGCAGGCCAGACCTGCTCAGCCTTCAAATCAACCGCAGGGCCAACAATCAAATGCAGGATTTAGCGATTAGCCTTGATCAAATAGGGCATGTAAAAACTGGCCATGGGACAGCTGGCTCAGGCCTGGAGCAAACAATACCGATTGGGCCAGAGTCCATAGGCGCTGGCCCAACTGGCTGCGCTGGCCCAGCCGCCCCTGGTGCGGAGCTGATCCATGGCTGACCTGGCCCGACTGGTGACCGAACTGCAGGTGCAGGGGGTGGTGGATGGCGCCGTGGCGGGCAACCAGGGACGGCGGGGCGGCGCTGGCCCCTCCGATCACCGGGCGCTCACGATCGAGGGCACCACGGTGATGGTGCCCGTTTACAACGCCCTGTCGCGGCAGTCGCCCTACAGCATTGGCCAGGGGGCCGATGGGGAGGTGCGGTTGGCGGCGGGCGCGGGGACGCCATTGGCCAGGGTGGAGACGCCGGCGGAGCCGCGCTTCTACGAGCTGACTACAGCGGATGGCATTGCTTACCGCTCGATTGCGCTAATGCATGGCAAATCAGTGCTGGCCACCACCCTGTTGCAAACCTGTATCCGCTTTCGCGATCGCAGCCAATCGTGTCAGTTCTGCGCCATTGAGCAGTCGCTGGAGGATGGTCGCACCCTGGTGCGCAAGACCCCGGAGCAGGTGGCCGAGGTGGCGGAGGCGGCGGTGCGGCTGGATGGCATCAGCCAACTGGTGATGACAACTGGTACGCCCAACAGCGAAGACCGGGGGGCGCGGCTGATGGCCGAAACCGCGGCGGCGGTGAAGGCGAGGGTGGCGATCCCGATCCAGGGGCAGTGTGAGCCGCCGGAGGATCCGATCTGGTATCGGCGCATGAAGGAGGCCGGCATCGACAGTCTCGGCATGCATCTGGAGGTGGTGGAGGAAGAGGTGCGGCGGCGGATTTTGCCAGGTAAATCGGAACTGAGCCTGGAGCGCTACGAACAGGCATTTGCCGAGGCGGTGGCGGTATTTGGCCGGGGCCAGGTTTCCACCTATTTACTGGCGGGTTTAGGCGACAGTGCCGCCAGCTTGATCGCCTGCAGTGGCCGCTTGATTGAAATAGGCGTCTATCCATTTGTGGTGCCATTTGTGCCGATTGCCGGCACACCACTGGCGGATCATCCCGCCCCCTCCACTGAATTCATGATCGAGGTATATACGGCTGTGGCTCAATTGCTGAAGACGGCAAATATGCGCTCCGACCAAATGACGGCTGGCTGCGCCAAGTGCGGCGCCTGTTCAGCCCTTTCGCTGTTTGAGCAGGAGAGCTGATCGCCATGTTTTTTATCGATCCCAGCAGCCACGAGATCGGCCGCAGCCCTAGTTCAGCCCCGGCGGCATTTACGCCATCGGTGCGCTGGGGTATCGGCATAGATGTCGATGACTTTCGCCTCTCCCCCACCGCTAGCTCCGAGCGGTTTTCTTTTCATCTGCTGCGGGCTGTTTCGCCGCTGTTGGCCGGTTACTGGCAATTACGCAGCGATATATTTTGCCAAGAACAGCATCTGTTTGAAGCGTCAGATCGCGATGAGTTAGATAAAATTGCCTATCCGATTGTGGCGATCAATCACGCTCTATCCCAGGAGCAGGCAAAGCGCCAGGGGCAGTTTCAGGTACAAGGGCAATCTCAGGGGCAAGTTCAGGTACAGGGGCAAGCAGTGGGGGTAGTAAGGATCCTGGAGCAGAGCCCCAGAGTTTGGTATGGCGGCAGATTGGGGGTTGATGTAAACTTTCGGCGCCATAACCAAATTGGCAAGGGCCTGATCTGGAAGGCGGTTACCACGGCGAATGGCTGGGGTTGCGATCAATTTTTAGCAACGGTGCAACAGCAAAATGTGCGCTTCTTTCAGCGGCTGCATTGGCAGTCAATTGAACAATTAGAAATTCGCGGCGTGACTCATCAGCTGATGCAGGCGGATTTAAGCTATTACCAGCCCGCCCGCGAATGCCGCCCCGCCCTGGTGGCGGCATGACAGCCCCGGCCCTGGAGGCGATCTGCCAGCGGCTAAAGGCCCAGGCTGGCCTGCGCAGCAAGGCCGACATCCGGGCGGCGGCCCGCAGTTTTGAGCATCTTCCCTTTCCAGAACTGGGGGCGGCGGCGGCCCTGGGCGACGATGCGGCGCTGCTGCCGGCGGTGGCGGGCCAGTTGCTGCTGGCCTGTGAGGGGCTGCATCCGGAGCTGGTGGAGGAGGACCCCTGGTTTGCCGGTTGGAGTGGCGTATTGGTAAATCTGAGCGATATTGCCGCCATGGGCGGCAGACCCCTGGCGGTGGTGAATAGCCTCTGGAGCAAAGACGACCACCAGGCCGAACAGCTACTGGCGGGCATGCGCCGCGCCTCCGACTGCTTCCAGGTGCCGGTGGTGGGAGGCCACAGCAATTTGCGCAGTCCGTATAACGCACTATCGGTGGCTGTGCTGGGCAGCAGTGGCCCCCGGGTGCTGTCAGCCCGGGCGGCAAGACCGGGCCAATTGTGTTGCCTATTGATCAACACCAGCGGCGAATTTTATCGCCACTATCCATTTTGGGATGCGGCCACCAAGGCCAAACCAAAGCTGTTGCGAGAGCACCTGGAATTGATGGCCCAGCTAGCTGCCCAAGGCCTGGTGCTAGCCGCCAAGGACATCAGCATGGGGGGGCTGGTGGGCACTGGAGCGATGTTCGCCGAAGCGGCCGGTTGCCGGCTGAGCCTGGAGCTGGAGGCGATCCTGCCGCCCGATGGCGTGGCCCTGGAGGCCTGGCTGAGCTGTTTTCCCAGCTATGGCTACCTGCTGGCGGTGGAGCCGCCCCAATTAGAGGGATTACACAAATTGCTGCGCAACTACCCAGACCTGCACTGCGGCGCCATCGGCCAGTTCCAGCCAGGCGACAGCGAACTGGAACTGCGCCAGGCGGGCCATAGCTACAGCCTATGGAGCGGCCGCGAGCCCCTCACCGGCTTTGGCGCCCTGGCCACCTGAACACTTTTCGCAATCACAGCCTATTCGCCCACAGTTAATGCGCCCATGACCAATGCGCCCACGACCAATTAGCATATGATCAACTAGCGTATTGTCCATTCACTTAAAGTCCATTTGCCTGCAGCCCAATCGCCCGCAACCCACAGCCCGCACACCTGCGGTCTATTTGCTTTCAGTCTATTTGCTTTCAGTCTATTTGCTTGCGATCTATTTACTTGCAAACAAGTTACCTGGAATCTATTCGCCTGCAATGCATCTGCCCGCAATCCATCTAGCCATTGCCTACTCGCTTCCGGATTAATCGCTTGCGGCATGGTCGCTTACGATTTGCTCACCCACATTATTTGCGCACCCTCACCCCCATGCCAGAAGTAATACTGCAACTGCAATGGCCTGACGGCCGCAGCAGCGAGCTCTATTCCCCTTCCACCAGCATCCTCAACCACTTGCAACCAGGCCAAACCCTAAGCGTGGCCGAACTGCAAACCAGGGCGATGCTTGGCCTGGAACAGGCCAGTGAAAGGGTGCGCGCCCGCTACGGCTTTGCCTGCACACGCACCAATGAAGAATGGCGCAAGCTACAAACCAGCGCCGCCAGCTACAGCCCAGATCAAAGCGTAACTATTACTGGCCAGCGGTGAACCGACTAGAGCTGAAGTGACTTGAATTGAATTGAACGGCGTTCAAGCGGACAAACTTGGTTTGGCTGAGTTGAGTTACTTGGGGCAAAGTGGGATGGGGTGGCTTGACAAGTTGCGGGTGGGTTCGTATTTTTGACTAAAGGGTGAGCTGGCTTGGGTTGGGTTGGGTGATATTAGTCTGTTGCACAAGCTGTAATGAGATGGGGTGAGTGGGCTGGCATTTGTGAGTAAGCGAACAGGCATGTCTCGAGACGCAAACGAGTCAGACTGTCGGCACTGGTCGCTTTAGATGGGTTGCCGAGAGCGGCTCGCCTACATATGGCCGCCAGATCAGCTATAATTAATACCGGTAAGGTTAGTGATCAGGCATCAGCCTGCAGATCCACCCATTCCTAATTTCAATCAAAATAACGACAGGAGGCAACATGAAGCTAGGTGATGAGAGGTGGATTGACTCAGAAATACATAGAGAACACGGTCTTGTGAGTCATAGAATGAATTGGTATGTAGCTTCGCAAGCCTTCCTGCTCACCGCTTTTGCGACTGGCGCCAACAAGGAACACTTCATCATAAAATACATACCATGGCTGATCCCAGTCATTGGCCTTGCGATATCAGCCGTTTCCTGGCTTGCCCTTGTTGCTGCACTGGTGTCAATTGAAAAACTCCATAAAAAACAGAGAATCAAATGTCACGACTCCGCATTTGTAGAGTTTTGGTACACAGGTCGCCCATTTGTTCACAGACTGGGAACCTTGCCGCCGCTAATTATTCCAATTTTATTCGTAGTTAGTTGGATAATTATAATTGTTAAGCTGCGACAATGCATGGCAATTGCCGGACAGTGCTGAGCTGGCTGGGGGCGGGTAAAAAGAGCGCGCTGGAGGGCTGTAACGAGATAGATTAAGTGGAATGGCACTAGCAGGAGGCAACTCAAATGCTTTAACACAATACAATATGAATTTCATTAAACTCGGTTAGCTAGTATTTAGCTAGAGAAACCTGGAAAATCGCCATTTAGATGATCCTGCCACTCGCGAATCCCTGCCGCATCAGGGCTTCATTGGCAGGGGCTCGGGTTTTCCATAGCTCCTCCAATAGCGCGAGAAGTAGCAAAGAAGCTTAGGAACAAAGCTCAAATTACCCATCCAACGCTTGCAAGCTAGACAGCGACTCAGGCGCTGCAATGCTTTTTAAATTGCGAGAGCTATAAAATCTAGATTTTCCGTGCCGCACTGAAGAAACAACCAAGTCTTGCGCCTTGGCAGCTTTTTTAGCAGTCGCCTGATCACCTAAAATAAACTTCAGATTCGCTGCGACGCTTCTCTGTATTACTGCGGCGAAGCTAACAGGATAAGCTATGGTTGTCATCATTCCTGGGGCGGCTCGGTGAATCTGGACACCGGGTTGGTGCAGCGATGCAGCGTGGCGGCCCGAATCAGTTCGGCTCCACTCAGCGACAACTTGGAGCTGATATGTTTGCGGTAGGTCTCCACCGTGTGCACGCTCAGGCCCAGGGCCTGGGCGATCTCTTTATTGAGCAAACCCCGGCCCAGCGCCTGAAACACCCGCAACTCGCGAGGAGCGAGCTGATCCACCTGCAGGCGCCATTGCGGGTTGCTCATGTGCGATCGGCGCGGGCTGGCTTCCTGCATGTGGGTCACCATCCGCACCAGGTCATCCCAGTCGTGGTGCTTATCCACGATTCCCAGCAGGATTGGCTGAAGTTCGGGCGGGGACAGAAACTGCTCGCTCACATCAGTGATCACGATCAGCCGACCATCTGGATTCCTCTGGCGCAGCGCCGCCGCCGCATCCTGCCAAGTCTGCCCCTGCTCGCTTTCACAATGGACATCCAGGAGCAGCAGATCAGGCGGCGAGTGGTTGATGAAGGCAATCGCCTGGGCCACGGAGGAAAACACCCCCACCAACTCCAGAGAGCAGTGCTCGGCCAGCAAACCGCCCACGGCTTGCCCCACCAAACGCTGACGGTCAAGTACGAGGCATGTTAAGGCCGGCAGCCCCTCGTTGTGTAAATCCCATGGCAGTGACATCTGGTTGGGCGGGTCAGTGGGTGAGCGGGTCGGCGGATGGGGCTGGGGGTTGCTGCTGAGGGGCCTCATACATTCATGGCAACTTCCAGGACTCACCAATGTGGGAAGCTAAAAAAAAGGACCTTTACTACAGCAATCCCGTGGCAGGATACTGACTGTTGTTCTCAGATCTCCACAAGATGACTGCATATTCTTCCCAAACGGCATTGGCGTTCCGCGCTCCACGCCGAATCACAATCACACTGCCTCACAACGCTTTCTGTGATTTGCAGCAGCGCTGTGACGACGAGGGGCGCTCCCTCAGCAACTTGGCGGCCTATCTGCTGGAAACCGCGTTGAAAACGCTGGTTTAACCAACGCTTTTGCAAAGGATGGTGGACGATTTAAATTGTCCTTCCCGAAGCTTCCCGACTCGGCCTGAAGGAGGCAAAACACTGGTGCCGCAACACAACTCAGCCAAACAGCAGACCCCCAAGCGCAAGCTGCCGAGTCTGCTGCCGCTGTTCTTGGAAGAGCATATCTCAGGGATGTCGTCCACTATGTATATGTGATCAGTGGCTATTCTGGGATAAAAACCCCTTCCTTTAGGACGGCTTTTCCTGATCCTCCCCATACTTACTGAGCCGTTCAATCGGCGCACCGCCAGCGGAAGCGGCGAAGTAGTCGGGCATCCAGAGGTATGCGCCACGGGCTACCAGCTCCGGGAACTCCTTGCGCAGCATCCGACTGCTGACGCCCTTGAGGTGGTTTACCAGCTTCAAGACCGAGAGCATCGGCGGGTACTCGACCAGCAGCTGCCCGTCCCCCACCATCATCCAAGTTGTCCGCCTCGCCGGTCAGCTCCATCAACTGGAAGCCCATCTTTTCGGCAACGCCCAGACAGCCCCCGTGCATCCGCTACAGAGCAGCGTTGCTTAAGCTTTTTTGCGGCATTTGGAAACAAAGACCAAGGGAATGATCGGCCTCGAAATGCTGTGTCTACCTCGTCTGAATGGTGGTTGCGCCATTGCACCGCAACGTTGGCATGATGGTTGATGTGAAGCAACGCTACCGCTACCGCCTCTACCCGCACCCCCATCAACAGGTGGCGCTGGCAAAGGCGTTTGGCTGTGCGCGTGTGGTCTGGAATGACGCCCTGGCAAAGAGCCGTGAGCTTTACGCCGCAGGCGAGAAGACCAGCTACCCGGTGCTGGCGAAGCTCTGCATCACCCAGGCCAAGCAAATCCCTGAGCGCTCCTGGCTGTCAGGCCCCAGCAATGTGGTGCTGCAGCAGTCCGTCCGCGACCTGGATCAGGCGTTCCGCAATTGGTGGAACAGCCTGAGCGGCAAGCGCAAGGGCCCAAGGTGCGGCCCCCTCGCTTCAAAAGGCGCCGCGGCGCCCAGTCGATCCGCCTCATGTCGCATGTGTTCCGAACCGGAGAGCGGTCGCTGACACTCAGCAAGATCGGCCCAGTGCCGATCGAATGGAGCCGGGATCTGCCATCGGCTCCCAGCAGCGTCACGGTTATTCGTGAGGCCAGCGGGCGCTACTTCGCCTCCTTCGTGGTGGAGGTGGAGCCAACGCCCCTGCCTGCCAACGGCAAGGCGATTGGCATCGACCTAGGCTTGGCATCCCTCGCCGTCACATCAGCCGGTGAAAAGATCGCCCCGCCGAAGTTTCTGCGCTCTGCGCTGAAGCGTCTGCGGCGGCTGCAGCGGCATCTCAAGCACAAGCGAAAGGGTTCCAATCG
>JBIKVR010000028.1:0-23897 GCA_044356735.1 Prochlorococcaceae cyanobacterium | reverse complement strand
TCGCGACAGCAGGCTTCCGGCAGATCAAAATTAGCGCTATCCGCAGAAGGAGTGCAGTTGGTATCACAACAGATCCTGGCAGCCCGGGAATGGGGTATGCGCACGACAAACTGATTCCAACTGTGACCGTTGGGCACATCCACCGGCAGATGAATGCCGTCAAGATGGGCTAACTGCTCCCGGTAGCGCGCGGCGATGGCGCGGCGGCGCTCCACCCAGCTGGCTAGGTGGGGGAGCTTCACGCCCAGCACCGCAGCCTGGATGGCATCGAGGCGAGAGTTGTAACCGAGCTGGGTGTGCAAATAGCGGCGGGGCATGCCATGTACAGCCAATTCGCGCATCGCCTGGGCCAGTTCCCCATCGCGGCAGGTGACGGCACCCCCGTCGCCGGCGCCACCGAGATTTTTTGTGGGAAAGAAACTGAAACAGCCCACATCTCCCCAACTGCCCACCGGCCTACCGGCCCAGCTGGATCCAGTGGCCTGGGCACAGTCCTCAACCACCTTCAAGCCATGGCGGCCGGCGATGGCACAGAGCCGCTCCATGTCCACCGGGCGACCGAACAGGTGCACTGGCATCAGCACCTTGGTGGCCGGCGTAATCGCAGCCTCCAGCTGATTCAAGTCGATCAAATAGCTGACCGGATCGACATCCACGAACACCGGCGTGGCACCCACCGCACTCACCGCCTCCGCCGTGGCGAAGAAACTGAAGGAGGCGGTGATCACCTCGTCGCCGGGGCCGATGTCTAGGCCCCTCAGGGCCAGGATCAGGGCATCGGTACCGCTATTGCAGCCCACCGCATGGGGCACCTGAACCGCCTCGGCGAAGGCGGCTTCGAAGTTGGCAATGGCGGTGCCGCCGATGTACTGGCCGCTGCGCAGTACCTGAAGAACGGCTTGGTCTAATTCCTCGCCGAGGAGATCGAGCTGCTCGCGGAGGCTGAAGGGGGGCACCTGCATGGACGCAACTTTAAGGCCGCTGCCCGGCGGCCAGAGTTCAGCGGCCAAACCAATCCAGACCAGGCCAGTTCAGGCGCTGGTTAAATCGGCCACCCGGTGGCGGCGGCCCTAGCTGCAGCATCTTGGATGAACACTCAGCGATGCCCAATGCCGATGGCGGATCCAGGCTTTTGGGGCAAGCGAGCCGCCCCCTGGGCCGGTTTGCTGCTGCTGACGGAGCTGCTGGCGGGCTGTGTACCAAACCAGCGCACGCCCAGCTGGGCCATCTACCCCCTGCCGCGGCGGGTGCCCCACGACGGCCTGGCCGTGGTCGGCCAACCGGATGGCTATGGCCTGCACATCTGGATCGAGACAGACACCCGCGGCCAGGGCATCTGCCAGCCCCGCTGGACCCCCGATGCGGCGCGATTGTTCAACGGCAACGGCACGGCCCCTTTCAGCGCTGGCCTGGTGCCCCGCCAGGAGTTTTTTGACGCCGTAGCCCGCCAAGACGTGCGGCGGGCCCTGCGCGCCGAAAGCGAGGCCCTGTGCAAGGCCAGGGCGCCGCAACGGCGCTACCGCTGGCAGGAGCCCCCCCGCCTCGCCCAAGAGGTGAAGGCAGAGCGTTTCCCGCTGTTGGAGCAGCCAGAGCTGCTCAGTGATCCCAACGTCATCGACCGCAGCGAGCAGCGGCTGCTGAACGGTGGCACCTGAACAGAGCCACCTGAACAGCGGCTCCTGAACAGCGGCCCCATCGCTGGCGATCAATCCTCTGGTTATCTAGCCACTGGTTACCCAGCCTCGCCTTGGCGCCCCGATAGACCAGCCAAGCGCCTGCGGGGGCCAGGGTTCAGCTGGGCCCATCGCCTCAGCTGGTCACAGCGCTGCGGGAGAATCGCCGCCACGCCTCCAGCTACCAACCCATGCTCCTTGATCTGCGCGGCAAGAAGGCCCTGGTGACGGGCATTGCCAACAACCGCTCGATCGCCTGGGGCATCGCCCAGCAGCTGGCCGCCGCCGGCGCCGAACTCGGCATCACCTATCTGCCAGATGAGAAGGGTCGCTTTGAAACCAAGGTACGCGAACTAACCCAACCCCTGAACCCCACTCTATTCGAGCCCCTCAACGTACAAGATCCGGCACAGATTGCGGCCGTTTTTGATCGCATTCAGCAGCAATGGGGCTCGATAGATATACTGGTACACTGCCTGGCCTTTGCCGGCAAGGAAGAACTGATCGGCGATTACAGCGCCATCAGCCCCGAGGGCTTTGCCCGGGCCCTGGAGGTGAGCGCCTACTCGCTGGCGCCCCTGTGCCGCTACGCCAAGCCCCTGTTCAACCAGGGGGGCAGCGTGATCACCCTCAGCTATCTGGGCGCTGAACGGGCGATCCCCAACTACAACGTAATGGGCGTGGCCAAAGCGGCCCTGGAGGCTTCTGTGCGCTATCTGGCGGCCGAACTGGGCCCCGATAAGCAAGTGCGGGTTAATGCGATCAGCGCCGGGCCGATTCGCACCTTGGCCAGCTCGGCCATCGGTGGCATTCTCGACATGATCCACAACGTGGAAGAAAAGGCCCCCCTGGGCCGCACCGTCACCCAGGAGGAGGTGGGCAGCACCGCCGCCTTCCTGGCCAGCCCCCTGGCCAGCGGCATCACCGGCCAGGTGATTTATGTGGATGCCGGCTATTGCATCACAGGCATGTAATTGGGGTCGGTGACTGCTGGGGCTGAGTTTTCGCCAACTTTCTCGGCGATGGCCATGGGTGGATTGGAGCTTTCTGGATAATCAAGCTTGGGATTGTTCGAGCTGCCCTTCAAAGGTGCTCCTCAATCGCCGATGCTCCCTGCCAGAGGGCGACAGCACCGCCATAGCCCTGGGGCAGCACCAGGTCCCACACCCGCAGCGACGGCATCGCGGCGCCACCTTTGGCTTCCTGAGCGGCAACTAACTGGGCAGCCTCTTCCTGGGCGGCCAGGGCGGCCAGACCGCTCAAGCCATCGCCGCGGGCCTTGAGCTTGGCCTCCAGCCGGCACCAGGCCCGCAGGTAGCCCGCCGCCCGCAGTTGCGGGGGCAGCTGCCGCAGCGCCTGCAGCTCCCTGGTGGGCAGCACCCGCCGGCCAATCGCCTCCCAGTCCAGATCCGGGCGTTGCTGTTCCACATCCACGCCAATCGGCCAATGGCGGTGAACCGCCAGCAACACCAGATCACCGGCATGGGAGATGTTGAACTGCGGTCCTCCCCTCAGTTCCGGCTTGCCATGGCTGCCCTCGCTGAGCGGCAGCTCGGCGGCGGCACAGTTCAGCAGGGTGCCCAGCAGCCATCGCAGGCCGCCACGGCCGAGCAGAAAGCGCTCCCTGTCTGCCGCCTGGCGGAACCGGGCCAGCCGCTCCAGCTCCCTGGCAGCCAGCAGCCCCCGCAGGGCCGGGGCGGCCCTGGCCCCGGCGGCATCGCGCCGATCGATCAGCAACAGCAAGGGCAGCGACGCCTCGCCCGCCTTGGCCCCCCAGGCCCGCAGCAGCTGGGCGGGCGACTGATCGAGACTCCAGGGCAGCGGCCTCAGGCTGGTGGCACCTATCTCTGGGGGTGGCGAGCCTGTCAACCAGCGGCTATGCAGGGGGCAATCCTTATCGGGGCTCATGCCCTGGGGCTCACTCTTCCAGGCGCAGGCGCAGCCGGTTGAGGGCCTCGCCGGCACTGAGGGTCTGAATCCAACCGCGGCCCCGGGTGGAGCCAAACCGCACCGGCTCACTGGCACTGCCATCGGGACCCGCCACGGCGATGTGCACCAGCCCCACGGGCTTGTCGGCGCTGGCACCGGTCGGCCCGGCAATGCCGGTGAGGGCAATCCCCCAATCGGCACCGCTGAGCCGCCGCACCCCCTCGGCCATCGCCAAGGCCACCGGATCACTCACTGCTCCATGGCTTTCCAGCAGCGCCGCCGGCACCCCCAGCAGCGTCTGCTTGAGGGAATTGGCATAGGCGATCACGCCGCCGAGAAACACCTCGGAGGCCCCGGCTACGGAAGTGATCGCCGCACCCAAACCACCACCGGTGCAGGATTCGGCCACCGCCAGGGTCTCGCCGCGCCGCCGCAGCCGCTCCAGCACCACCGAGGCCAGGCTGTCCTGGTCGGCCCCGTAGCAGAGCCGGCCAGTGCGGGCGCGCAGCTCCAGCTCAATCGGCTCCAGCAGCGCTTCCGCCGCCGCCGCCGTGGCGGCGCGGGCCGTGAGCCGCAGCTTCACCTCGCCAGCCCCGGCATAGGGGGCCACGGTGGGATTTTGCAACTCGAGCAGATCGGCCACCTGCTCGGCCAAGCTGGATTCAGCCACGCCCCAAAAGCGCAGCAGCCGACTGGCATAGACCCCCTGGGCCAGACCGGAGCGCCGCAGCCAGGGGGCGGCCGTGGCCAGCCACATCGCCTGCATCTCACTGGGCACCCCCGGGAAGGTGATCACGGTGAAACCGGGCTGCAGCTCCCCATCAAATCCGGCGGGATCTGGACTCCAGATCATCCCCGGGGCGGTGCCTGTGGGGTTGGGCAACAGCTCCGCCCCCACCGGCAGCAGGGCCTGGCGGCGGTTGCTGGCCGCCAACAGCCGGCCGCGGGCGCTGGCCTTGGCCTGGATGTCGGCCCACACCTCCGGCCACTCCACCAGCGGCGTGGCGAAGGCCGCGGCGATCGCCTCGGTGGTGAGGTCATCGGGGGTGGGACCCAGCCCACCGGTGGTGATCAGCAGGCGACAGCGGCCGGCCGCGGCGCGCAAGGCGGCGATCAACCGCTCGCGGTTGTCGCCCACCACCTCCTGGCGGTAGTGGGGAACGCCGAGGGAGGCCAGCTGCTCGGCGATCCAGCGGGCATTGCCATTGACGATGTTGCCCAGCAGCAGCTCGGTGCCAATGCAGAGGATCTCAGCGCCAGGCAGCGGCCCAGATAAAGCATTGTCCTCGACCGGGGAATAATCCGCCGCCGGACCGGACTCGTAATTATTTATATCAACCGGCGAATTAATGTCAATCGGAAATGATTCGGGGCTGGAGGTCATGGCAGGGAACGCTGGGCGGTTTCGCTTTGAATTTGGCGGCGAGCCACCACCACCACACCGATCAAAATTGCGGTGGCCAGGGCAAGCCACAGGAAGCGCATCTCGGCATTGGCCACCACCAGGGCCAATGCCGCTAGCCACTGGGTGAAGGCATAGATGAGCAGCACCGTGCGCCGATGGCTGAAGCCAGCCCGCAGCAGCCGGTGGTGCAGATGGCGGCGGTCGGGATAGAAGGGCGAACGGCCCGAGCTGAGCCGGCCCATGATCACCGCCGACATATCTGCCAAGGGCAGCGACAGGATCAATAGCGGCAACAGCAGGCTCACCCCCGTAACCCCCTTGGCCGGCCCGACGATGCTGATCGCCGCCAGGGCAAACCCCAGGAAATAGGAGCCGCCATCGCCCATGAAAATGCGGGCTGGATTGAAATTGTGGCGCAAAAAGCCGAGGCAGGAACCGGCCAGGGCGGCGGCCAAGAGGCCAGCGGCGGGTTGATCGAGGCTGAAACTCACCGACAGCAGCGCGATCGCGGCGATGCCACTGACGCCGGCGGCCAGCCCATCGAGGCCATCGAGCCAATTGATCGCATTGGTGATGCCCACCAGCCAGATCACCGTGGCCACCAAACTGAGCCAGTCCGGCAGGATCAAGGCCGCCCCCTCGCTGCCCATGGGCAGGTCGATGGCGCCGATGCGCACCCCCTGACTCCAGACGGCGATCGCCACCCCCAGCTGGATCGCCAGGCGCGGCAGGGGCGGCAGGGCGAACAGATCATCGGCCAGACCGATCAGGAAAAAACAGAGCGAACCGGCCAGGGTGGTCCAGATCAACTGGTCCTTGGCCGCCGCCAGCTCCGCGAAGCCCCCCAGCCCCCAGACGATCGCCAGGGCGATGCTGAAACCAAGCATGATCCCTACCCCACCGAGGCGCACCATCGGCGAGGTGTGCTGCTTGCGCGCATCGGGGGGATCGGTGAGGCCATAGCGCAGCCCCAGGCGCCGCACCAGGGGCACCACCGCAGCCGTGATCAGCGTGGCAGCCACAAGGGTGAGCAGCGCGGCCGCGTTTGGGCTGTAGGCGAGCGTCACGGCAGGCGACCTTTGGCGCCCACGTTACGGGCCTTGACCAGGTTCACACCGGCTGCAGCTGGGGCTCGGAGACATAGAGGGGGAATCGATCGCAGAGCAGCGCCACCCGCTCGCGGCAGCGCTGCTCCAAGCCGCTGTCCTCCGGGTTGAGCAGGCGATCGGCGATCACATCGGCCACCTCGATGAAGGCCGCCTCATCGAAGCCACGGCTGGTGCAGGCGGCGGTACCGAGCCGCAGGCCGCTGGTCACGAAGGGCGACTGAGGATCAAAAGGAATTGTGTTTTTGTTGGCGGTGATGTGCACGGCGCTGACCAGCTGGTCGGCCGCCTTGCCGGTGAGACCGATGCCGCGCAGGTCGAGCAGCACCAGGTGGTTGTCGGTGCCGCCGCTGACCACATCGATGCCGCGCTGCTGCAGGCGGCTGGCCAGGGCCCGGGCGTTGGCCACCACCTGCCGGCAGTAGCTGCTGAACTCCGGCCGCAGGGCCTCGCCAAAGGCGACCGCCTTGGCGGCGATCACATGCTCCAGGGGGCCGCCCTGGCTGCCGGGAAAGACGGCCTTGTCGAACTGCTTGCCGAACTCGGCGTCATTGCAGAGGATCAGGCCGCCCCGGGGCCCCCGCAGGGTCTTGTGGGTGGTGGTGGTGACCACATGGCAGTGGGGCAGCGGACTGGGGTGCAAGCCGGCCGCCACCAGGCCGGCGATGTGGGCCATGTCGGCCAGCAGGTAGGCGCCCACCTCGTCGGCGATCGCCCGGAAGGCGGCGAAGTCGATCGTGCGGGGATAGGCCGAATAGCCGCAGACGATCAGCTTGGGCCTGTGCTCCAGGGCCAGCTGGCGAATGCTGGCCATGTTCAATTGCTGGCTGTCGGGGTCGACGCCGTAATGCACAGCCTTGAACCATTTGCCCGACACGTTCACCGGCGAGCCGTGGGTGAGGTGGCCGCCGTGGCTGAGATCCAGGCCCAGGATCGTGTCGCCGGGCTGCAGCAGCGCCAGGAAAACGGCGAAGTTGGCCTGGGCGCCGCTGTGGGGCTGCACGTTGGCCCAGGCGGCCCCGAACAGCTGCTTGGCCCGATCGATCGCCAGCTGCTCGATCGCATCAACGTGCTCACAGCCGCCGTAGTAGCGCTTGGTGGGCAGCCCCTCGGCGTACTTGTTGGTGAGCACCGACCCCTGGGCCTCCATCACGGCGCGGGAGGTGAAGTTCTCGCTGGCGATCAACTCCAGATGGCTCTGCTGTCGCAGCAGTTCCTTGCCGATCAGGGCGGCGATCGCCGGATCGCTCACCGCCAGGGCGGGATTCAGGGCAGCGGCGCCGATGGGGGCCATGGCTGGCAGCAGGGGGGGCATGTGGAAATGGTACGGACTGGCAGCCGATGATCTGGCCGCCGATGCTCTGGCATCAAATGCTCTGGCAGCCGCAGCTCTGGGACCCTGTGGTCCGCAGCCCCGCCAGCATCGGCCCGCTGCTACAAAAAAACCGCCCATGGGGCGGTTTTGATTGAAAGCGCGCCTGGAGAGATTCGAACTCCCGACCCTCTGATCCGTAGTCAGATGCTCTAATCCGCTGAGCTACAAGCGCATGGGCCCATTTTGACCTCACGGGGGGCCCCTTCGTCAAACGCACCCACCCACCCACCCTTCGCTTCTGTTCCGATGCCGATCCGCTGGTATGGCCCCGCCAACCCCAAAGACCCCACTTACTGCCATTTCGAGCGCATCGTGAACTTCACCCTGCACGGTGCCCTCTACGCCGCCGTCAACAGCGGTTTATGGGTGGTGCAGCAACTGCGCCATCCCTGGAGCCACCTGAGCTGGCTCAGCCTGGGCTGGTTGGCTTTGCTGCTGGTGCATGGTGGGATGGTGATCGTCCTGCGCCCCGCCCCCCAGCCATGAGCCTCAGCGGCCCAGAGCTCAAGCAACTGGAGCTGGCCCTAGCCGACCGGATCTACCTGCAGCTGGCCGGCTGGCACCTCTACCTGGGGGATGCGGGCCTGGCCGAAACCCTGGCGATCGAATGCGCCGCCCGCCTGGATCAAGGCGCAGCGGTGGCGGCACGCCAGTCCCTGGAGGCGGTGCAGGTGCCGATCGGCGGTGGCAGCACCCGCCTGCCCCTGGCCCGGCTGATTCCCGCTGGACAATTGCGAGATCTGGAGGATGTGCTCGATGGCTTTTGTCGATAGGGTTACCCAGGTCGCAGGCGGGTTGTGTTGCTGATCGAGGTCACGAACGCCCGCGAAGTGGTGCGAAAGCGCATGGGCAAGCTGGGGGCCCGGCTGATTGGCCGGGTGGTGGATGCCGAGGCCCAGGTGGAAAAGGCCCTGATCCAGGAACTGGCCAACGCCTTCCGGGAGTTCGGCATCGAGGCGCGGATCATCTCGGTGGAAGGCCCCCAGCTGATCGGTCGCTCCCATCTGGAGCTGCCCCTGCAGTTGCGCGAGGAGCGGCGCGTGCAACTCAACGGCGAGGGCGACTGAGCTGTAGCAACAGCTGACGGGCCTCCGGCACCCCCGCGGCGGCGGCCAGCAGCCCGTAAATCGCCGTGCCGGCCAGGCCGCTTACCGCCAGCTGCAGCACCAGTCCCAGCAATCCGGCGGGCCAAGCCAACCAGGAGGCCAAGGCCCAGGCCCCAGCGCCAGCCGCCAGGGCGGCCAGCAGCAATAGCAGGCTGTCTCTTGCCCAGGCCCGCAGCGGCAATCCCCCCAGCCGCCGACCCAGCACCAGCAGCAGAGCCAAACAGGTGACCGCGTTCACCCCCACCGTGGCCAACACCAGTCCCGGGGCGCCGAAATCAAGGGCCGGCAACTGCTGCCCCCAGGGGGTGGGTCCCCCCACCAGCAGCCAATCGAGCAGGGCATTGAGACCGATGCCCGCCACCGAGAGCCGAAAGGGGGTGTAACCGTCGCCGAGGGCATAAAACACGCGCACCAACACATCGCGAGCCAGATACACCCCCATGCCGATGCCATAGGCGATCAGCAGGCTGGTGACCAACTCGCCGGCGGCGGCATTGAAGGCGCCGCGCTCGTAGACCAGGCGCACGATCGGCCCGGCCAGGGCCACCATCAGCGCCCCCAGCGGCAGCATCGAGACGTTGGAGAGCATCAAGCCCTGGCGAATCCGCCCGATCAGCTCCCCCCTGTCCTCCGGGGCCGTCAGCCGGGCATACACCGGCAGCAGCGGCACCAGCAGCGCATTGGAGATCAGGCCCAGGGGGGTCTGCACCAGCAGGTTGGCGTAGCCCAGGCCGGCCGCCGCCCCGACTATCCCCGAGGCGAAAAACAGGTCTACGAACACATTTATCTGCAACATGCCGGAGGAGAAGGTGGCCGGAGCCATCACCTTCAGCACCTGCCGCACGCCCGGATGGCGCCAGTCCCAAACCAGCCTGAGGCCCTGCAATCCCTGGCGGGCCAGGGCCGGCAACTGCACCAGCCACTGCAGCACCGCCCCCAAGGTGGTGCTGCCCGCCAGCACGATTCCACCCACAATCACCTGGCTAGGGGCGCTGATCTCCGGGCCCAGCTGCCACCAGAGCAGTCCGATGCCAGCGATCACCGCCGCGCTGGAGAGCAGCGGGCTCACCGAGGGCAGCCAAAACACATCGGCGGCATTGAGGGCGCCAAAGCCAAGGCCGATCAAGCCGGCGAACAGGGCCATCGGCGCCATCCAGCGCAGCTGCAGCACGGCGATGTCATGGCGGCTGGCATCCAGCCCGGGACCCACCAGGGTGATCAGCGGATCGGCCGCCAGCAGCAAGAGCAGGGTTACCCCGAGCAGGGCGGCCCCCACCAGAGTGTTGATCGCGGCCAGCACCCGGGCCCCCTCCGGCCGGGACTGGCGCGCCAGCACGCTGACGATGGCGCTGTGAAACGGGCCGTTGATCCCCCCCAGCAGGATCAGCAGAAACCCGGGCAGCACGTAGGCGTAGTTGTAGGCGTCGTAGGCGGCCCCCACCCCGAAGGCGGCCGCGATCACCTGCTGGCGCAGCAGGCCGGCCAACTTGCTCAGGGCCGTGGCCACCGCCACGATCAGGGCGATGCGGCGCAGGGACTTCGCCATCCAGTTCCGAGCGCAGGCCCACAGTTCGGCTGATTCTCCACCGCCCCCGCCCGCCCATGGCCAACCCCATCCCCGTCCTCCAGTTCGAACCCATGGTGGAGGGGGTGCTGCGCAAGCGCTACAAGCGCTTCCTCGCCGACATCGAACTGGACGACGGCCAGCTGGTGACAGCCCATTGCCCCAACACCGGTCCGATGACAGGGGTCTTGATCCCAGGCGGGCGGGTGCGGCTGCGCCATGACCCCCGGCCTGAGCGCAAGCTGGCCTGGACCTGGGAGCAGGCGGAGGTGCCAGGGGCCGACGGCACACCGGTGTGGGTGGGGGTCAACACAGCCCTGCCGAACCGGCTGGTGCGGGCCACGATCGAGGCGGGCTTAATGGAGCCCTGGCTGGGGCCGATCGGCGCGATCCGGCCCGAGGTGGCCTACGGCGCCGGAAAGCGCAGCCGCATCGATCTGCTGCTGACGCCCAGCGAAGGGGCGCCCGACCCACGGCCGATCTACCTGGAGGTGAAGAACACCACCTGGAGCGAGGGCACCCTGGCCCTCTTCCCCGACACCGTCACCGAGCGGGGACAGAAACACCTGATGGAACTTACCGATCTGCTGCCCGAGGCCCGCGCCGTGCTGGTGCCCTGCCTGAGCCGCGCCGACGTGGATCGGTTCGCCCCCGGGGACCGCGCCGACCCCCGCTATGGCGAGCTATTCCGGCAGGCCCTGACAGCCGGCGTGGAGATGTTGCCCTGCCGCTACCGGTTCAGTGCCGAGGCCGTGCACTGGCTCGGCCTGGCGAACCTGGATGTTCAGACGTGATGGTGGTAGGTGATGCCGCGGTAGTGCAGTTCAGGTTCGTGATCGACCGCCGCAGGCTCATGCTGCAGGGGCGCCACAAAGTGCTGACCTCGGTAGACATGCTCCACCGGCTTGGCCGAAGGCTGGGGATGAACGGAGCGGTCGTGGGCGACGCCGCGATAGGAAAGCTTGGTGCTGGCCATGGTGTCGGGCTCGGAAGAGGAGACTGTCACCCGCCCTGGGCAGGTGCCGCTTCGCTTGAAGGAGCGTTGCTTCGCCTAGCGGTGGCTACTTCCAGCAGGCTTTGCCCCAGGGGGAGCCTGGTCAACGGTTGACCCTTCCCACCTTTTGTAGCGTCGTCCGACTGTTCACTGCGAACAATTCAAGGATCCCTTCGCACTTCTTCACAATGTGATCGCTCAGCTGGGCGTCCAAAGCTCCTGGTCAGGCCTGTTATCGGACTCGGATCCGATCCGACTTGTTGGTAGCAATTCGTACACGATCAACAACCCAGTGGATCGATAGTCACAACCCAGTGATGGCAAAAGCCATCTCTTTCTGTTTTTATTAATGTTTTCACCATGACGCTCGCCTCCCAAGGGCCAAAACGCCGTAAACCGAAACGACTCATGGAAGCCAGCCTGCTGGAGGCTCCCCTCCAGCTGATGCGCAGCATCCGCGGGCTTTCCTCCAGGCAGGGGCTGATCTGGCTGGCATGTGTGCCCGTTGCCCTGTTCGGTCTGGGGGTGTTCAACCTGGCGGCCCACGCCGCTGAACTGCCCGCACTGACACCGGCGTTTCTGATCAACAATCTCTGGCTGCTGATCGCCGCCATTCTGGTGATCTTTATGAACGCTGGCTTCGCCATGGTGGAGGCAGGGATGTGCCGGCAGAAGAACGCCGTGAACATCCTGGCCAAGAACCTGATCGTGTTCGCCCTGGCCGCCAGCGCCTACTGGTTGATCGGTTACTCCCTGATGTACGGCTCGGCCGTCATCCCGGGCTGGCTCTTCTTCGGTAAGGGTGGTCCGTTCGGACTGTTCTTCGATCCCGCCGTCACCCCCCAGATGGTCACGGACGGTTCACTGGTGCCCAGTGTCGACTTTCTCTTCCAGGTGGCCTTCGCCGGCACCGCCGCCACGATCGTCTCGGGACTGGTGGCCGAGCGGATCAAGTTCGGGGAGTTCGTGGTCTTCTCGTTGATTCTGGTGGCCTTCATCTACCCGATTGCCGGCAGCTGGAAATGGAACGCTGACGGCTGGCTCAACCAGCTGGGCTTCATCGACTTCGCCGGCTCCACCCTTGTGCATACGGTGGGCGCCTGGGCGGGCATTGTGGGGGCAATCATCCTCGGCCCGAGGGTTGGCAAGTTCGTCGATGGCGAGACCAAAGCCATCCCTGGCCACAGCATGGCCCTCGGCACGCTCGGCTGCCTGATCCTCTGGATCGGCTGGTATGGGTTCAACCCGGGTTCCGTGCTCTCGATGAACGAAACCGTTCCTTACATCGCCGTCACCACAACCCTTGGGGCCGCTGGAGGTGGCATCGCCGGCACCCTGGTCTCCCAGCTGAAATCGGGCAAGCCCGACCTCACGATGACCATCAACGGCATCCTGGCTGGCCTGGTGGGCATCACCGCAGGCTGCGACGGCTTTTCGATGCCGGCCGCCTGGGTGGTGGGCTTCATCGCGGGCACCATCGTGGTCTTTTCGGTCAGCTTCATCGATGGCCTCAACATCGATGATCCGGTGGGCGCCTGGTCCGTGCATGGCAGCTGCGGCATCTGGGGCACCCTGGCGGTGGGTTTGTTCAACACCGACAAGGGCCTGCTGACAGGCCATGGCTTCGGCCAGCTGGGCCTTCAGTTCATCGGCGTTATCTCCTACAGCCTGTTTGCCGCCATCACCGCCTGGATCGTCTGGTCGGTGCTCGGAGCCCTCTCCGGCGGCATCCGTGTGACCGAGCAGGAAGAGGTCGAGGGTCTCGACATCGGCGAACATGGCATGGAGGCTTATCCCGACTTCGTCTCATCCTCCAGCTGAGTCAGGTCGGTCCCCCGTGTTTCCCTGCTGACCCGCGGCTCCGGCCGCGGGTTTTTTCGTCCGCGCAGCCGGCGGCCCCCATAGAGTCGTCGGAGCCATGCCTTGACCACGTGGATACCCGTGCTTTCAAGCGCTCCCTACACCACTCCGACCGCTACAACCGCCGCGGCTTCGGTTTAGGCGATGAAGTGGCCGGCAGCCTTGAGCAGGCTTACCAGAGCAATTTAGTTGCCAGCCTGCGCGAGAACGGCCACGAGCTGCAGCGGGGCCGGCTGACGGTGCTGCTAGCCGAGGCCTTCGGCTTTTGCTGGGGGGTGGAGCGGGCCGTGGCAATGGCCTACGAAACCCGCCGGCATTACCCGAAAGAGCGGATCTGGATCACAAACGAAATCATCCATAACCCCTCGGTAAATGACAATTTGCGCCAGATGGGCGTGCAATTCATCTCCGTGGATCAGGGGGTTAAGGACTTTTCCGACGTGGCCAGCGGCGATGTGGTGATCCTGCCGGCCTTTGGAGCCACCGTGCAGGAAATGCAGCTGCTAAACGAGCGAGGCTGTCACATCGTAGATACCACCTGCCCCTGGGTTTCCAAGGTGTGGAACGCCGTGGAGAAGCACAAAAAGCACCAGATCACCTCAATCATTCACGGCAAGGTGAAGCACGAGGAGACCCTGGCCACCAGCTCCTTTGCCGGCACCTACCTGGTGGTGCTGGATCTCAAGGAAGCCCAGCTGGTTTGCGACTACATCCTGGGCAAGGGCGACCGGGAGGCCTTCCTGGCCCGCTTTGCCAAAGCCTGCTCCCCAGACTTCGATCCAGATCGCGATCTGATTCGCGTCGGGGTAGCCAATCAAACCACCATGCTCAAAAGCGAGACCGAGGAGATCGGCCGGATGTTCGAGCGCACGATGCTGCAACGATTCGGGCCGATTGAACTGAACGAGCACTTCGTGGCCTTCAACACCATCTGTGACGCCACCCAAGAAAGACAAGACGCCATCTTCGCCCTAGTCGATAAACCCCTGGATCTGATGGTGGTGATCGGAGGCTACAACTCCTCCAACACCACCCATCTTCAAGAGATCGCCTTATCCCGAGGCATTCGCTCCTTCCACATCGACACACCCGAGCGCATCGGCCCTGGCAACCGCATCCTCCACAAGCCCCTGAATGAGGAATCAATCACGGAAGATCCCTTCCTGCCCGCCGGCAACATCCGGGTGGGCATCACCTCCGGAGCCTCCACGCCAGACCGGGTGGTGGAGGACGTGATCGAGCGGCTGATCGGCCTCAGCGAAGCCGGCTGAGGCCCAAGGTCGCCCCCAACCTTCGTGCCCCCTCGTCCAGGAAAGAAGTTTTCAGCACAGCGGGCCAGACGGCTGGCTTTACATTCATTTATGAACGGACCATGTCGGATTCGGGATTCGGGAGTTACCAGTCGTTGTCCACGCTTTCTTCGACCGAGCCGAGCACCATCCCCGACCGGGCGGAGTCTGAGTTGACCAGCCCCTCGCCGCCCCTGCGCCACAGCGGCGACCCCCGCCTGCGCTGCTACTCCAGCAGCTTTTCCGACCTGATGGAGATGTGGGCCCCCGCCGAGGTGGTGGCCAGCTACCTGGACCACCATGAAGGCTGGTTCAGGCGCTGCGCCGCGCCGATGACAGTGCGGCCCCTGGGCAATAACGGCTATTCGCTCACCCTGGGCCGCTTTGGCAATTTCGGCTTTGAGGTGGAACCCACGATTAGCCTGGAGCTGTTACCCCAAGACCGGGGGGTATATCGGATCGTCACGGCGGCTTCAGACCAGCCGGAGACGGCTCTGGAACGGCTCTATGACGTGGAGTTCAACGCCTCCTTGAAGCTTCAAGAGCAATTGAATCCAACGGAAGAAAATACAGGAGAAAGTACGGAAGAAAACACGGAAGAAAATGACGGGAACGCCCTGCGCACGGCGGTGATCTGGGACCTGGACCTGAACGTATGGATACAACTCCCTGGAGTGATCACCCTGCTGCCCGAGGCTCTTGTGCAGACCAGCGGCGATCATCTGCTACGCCAAATCGTGCGCCAGATCTCCAGACGCCTCACCTGGAAGGTGCAGGAGGATTTTCACGCCAGCCATGGCCTGAACTGCCCGCCGCGCCGCCGCGCCCAGTTTTAAGACTAAATCATTTTAAGACTAAATCATTTTAAGATATAAACCTTGCCCACTAGGTAATTGCCACACTCAGCGAGTCTCTGAATAGACGCTGCTTCGTCGCCCCACTAGCCCTAGCACCTTTCCGGCATCAGGTCTCCGTTGGGCTTGGTTCGGGTTTTTCAGAGCTTAGTTAGGAAAACTAAAAGTTGCCTATGCCGCTCACCAGAGCAAACGGCATAGGCAAGCTCTGCGGGAAATAGCTGACCCTGGTCGAGTCAAGCCCCACTACCAACAAATTTTTCCGGCCCGATCTAAGCGGGGCGCTTCTCCCAAATGTTGTTCAGGATTTGCACACCAGTCAGGGCCTGCCAGAGGAACAGGGTCATCAGAGCCATGTTCAAACCCACGTGAACTTTGCGGGCAATCAGGTTGCCTTGCTGCATCAGCGGCGTTAACGAGGCCGCCGCCACCACCATGCAGGTCATGGTGATGCCCACCAGCAGGTGGGGCCCCACGAACAACTTGCCATTGTTCAAATAGGTGACGGCCATGCCGCCAAAGTTGCCGAGCACCATCACCACCAGGATCAGGCTGCCGATTTGAAAGTGGCGCTTGGCGAACTGCCCCTTGATCAGGGGCTTGCGAGCTTCGGCATCAGCCGTGCGGGTCTTCTTGGCCTTGATCCCCAGGAACATGCCGTATCCGGAAAGGGCCAGCAATCCCCACATCAACAGGGGATGCAGAAAGTTGAGGTTGTAAGCGAGCGACTCGGGCATGGCGCGGTGCTGGGCGGGGAACGGGCAGCTTGGCGAAGCTACAGCTCATCCCGCCCCCGGTGCCGTTCAGCCCGTGGCCAATTGACAATTGAAAAACGGCAGCTTCAGATCGGCAATTGACGCTGGGCCCTTGCTGAAGGGCCATTGCCGCAGGTAAGGGGATTGGGGCTATGGCTTCGGGCTGGGCCCGCGGGTCTTCAGTGCAGGAAGTGGCGACTACCGGTGCAGACCATCGCCAACCCCAGCTCGTTGCAGGCGGCGATCGAGTCGCCATCCCGCAGGCTGCCGCCTGGCTGAATCAAGGCCGTGATGCCATGGCTGGCGGCCAGGCGCACGCTGTCATCGAAGGGGAAGAAGCCATCGCTGGCCAACACCGCCCCCCGGGCCCGTTCCGCCGCGGCCTCCAGGGCCAATTTGGCGGATCCCACCCGGTTCATCTGACCCGCCCCCACCCCCAGGCTCTGGCCAGCTCGGGCCACGGCAATGGCGTTGGAGCGCACATGGCGCACCAATTTCCAGGCGAAGCGCAGATCCTCCAGCTCCTCGGCCGTGGGCTGGCGCTCGCTCACCACCTGCCAGCTCTGCTCCCGCACGGGCTGATCGTCCAGCTCCTGCACCAGCACCCCCCCCAGCAGGCTGCGCAGCTGCTGCCGGGGGGCGCGGGCGATCGCCTCAGGGGCCAGCTCCAGCAGGCGCAGGTTGGGCTTGGCCGCCAGCTTCTGGCGGGCCTCGGCCGTGAATTGCGGCGCCACCACGCATTCGAGAAACAGGCCGCAGAGCTGCTCGGCGCTGGCCAGATCCACCGCCCCGTTGAGCGCCACGATGCCGCCAAAGGCCGACACCCGATCGGCATCGAGGGCGCGGCCCAGGGCGTGGGCGCCATCGTCGCCGGTGGCCAAGCCGCAGGGATTGGTGTGCTTCACCACCACGGCGGCGGGCTGGGCACCGGGTCCATAGCCAAACTCGCGCACCGTGGCCAGGGCGGCGTCGAGATCGATCAGGTTGTTGTAGCTGAGTTCCTTGCCCTGCAGCTGGATCGCGCCGCCCCAGCCGGCGGCCTCGGCGCTGTGCCAACTGGCGCCCTGGTGGGGATTTTCGCCGTAGCGCAGGACCTGGCGGGCGGGCAGCTCCAGCCGCAGGGGCGCCGGCGGCGCGCCGCCAGCGGGGGCTTCCATGCGACTGGCCAACCAGCCGCTGATCGCCGCGTCATAGGCAGCGGTGTGCTGGAACGCCGCCAGGGCCAGGGAGCGGCGCAACCGCCGATCCACCTGGCCGGCCTGGAGGGCCTCCAGGAAGGGGCCGTACTGGCTGGGGGCGGTGAGCACCGCCACGTCTTCATGGTTTTTAGCGGCGGCCCGCAGCATCGCCGGCCCGCCGATATCGATGTTCTCAATGGCGACATCGAAATCCACCGCCGGATCGGCCACCGTCTCGCGGAAGGTATACAGGTTCACCACCACCACATCGATCGGATCGATCTGCTGGGCCGCCAGATCCGCCTGGTGACCAGGATCCTGCCGCCGGGCCAGGATGCCGCCGTGAATGCGGGGGTGGAGCGTCTTCACCCTGCCGCCCAAGATCTCGGGCGCACCGGTGTACTCGGCTACCTTTGTTACAGGCAAGTTTGCCGCCTGCAGCGCCGCCGCCGTGCCACCACTGGAGATCAGCCGATAGCCGGCCTCCAGCAGCCCCTGGGCCAGCGGCACCAGTCCCTCTTTTTGCGACACGCTCAGTAGGGCGGTGGGGGCCATGGCTGCTGCATCGGAAGGCAGAGCGCCAACCTACGCAGGGACCTCCTAGCGGCCATGAACCTCCCCAACCCCGACCAGACTGGCCCCGACCTGGCTGGCCCCGATCTGTCTGAACAAGCCGATTTGCTCCAATTGGGGCCCAACGGCGCCGCGGCCCGGCTGGTGCTGTTGCACGGCTGGGGCGCCGATGCCCATGACCTGCTCGATTTAGGGGAAATGCTGGTGGGCCCTGAGCTGAGCGTGGTGGCCCTGCAGGCCCCAGAAGCCCACCCGCTGGGGGTTGGCCGCCAGTGGTATGGCCTGCAACCGATCGACTGGAGCCAGCTGCCGGCCGCCCGGGCGGCCCTGCGCCAGCGACTGGAGCTGCTGGCCAGCAGCGTGCCCCTGGGCCGCACGGTGGTGCTGGGCTTCTCCCAAGGTGGCGCCATGGCCCTGGATGTGGCCAGCGGTTTACCGGTGGCCGGCATCGTGGCCTGCAGTGGCTATCCCCACGAGGGCTGGCTACCCCAGGCCACCGCGGCACAGCCGCTGCCGCCCGTGCTGCTCAGCCATGGCCAGCAGGACCCGGTGGTGCCTTTCGCGGCCAGCGAGGAAGCCCGCAAGCGACTGATCAGCGGTGGTGGCAGCGCCCAGTTATTGCCCTTTGAGGGCGGCCACACGATCGACCCGGCCGTACTGCCCAGCATCGCCAACTTCGTAGGCGCCTGCCTGGGCTAGTCGCGCAGAAAACCCATGGGAGTCGCTGATATCAGCGGCGCCCATGGGCAGCTCAACCAGTTACCCGAGCCGCTCACACAAAGGCGTACTCGTACTCTTCCATCTCTTCCCAATCATCGGCAGCCAGCGCTTCCAGGCCCTCGAACAGCACCTCCTCACCAATGCGGTCAACGATCTCCCGCAGGGAGGGGAACAGGAAGTGGTTCTCCTCGGCGTACTGGGCACTGAACAGGCCCTTCTCACCCCAGAAAAAACGGTCGGTGGTGTGCTCGTTGCGGCGCACATTCAGAATCGCCGGTGCGATCAGGCCGTTTTCGGCAATATACCGGCGGGCGGCGGTGACGGGCTTGTGGGAGCCGGTCTCCAGATTGTGGGTGGCCACATGGGCGAGCACCCGCTGGCCAGCCAGACGACGACGGCTGATCCGCTTGCGCTTCTTGGACATGGAAATACTCCCGTCAGGGAGGAAGAGGAGGGAACGAGTAAAGCCAGGGTGCGGCAAAAGCCAGACCGGCGGCGAAGCCTTCCGAACAACCAGAAAGGGCGAGTAAAGCCCAACCTCTCTGGCGCCCGAGAGCGGGGGGGAGAGGATGCCAAAAGCCCTTGACTCGATCCGCCAAGGCGGATCGCTTAGCTAGATCCGCCTTGGCAGATCACTTGACTCGATCCGCCAAGGCGGATCGACAGGCTTCAGCAGGACGCAACTACCTCTGCTGTAGCCTCAAAAGCGTAAAAACGCAATGTTGGCTTCGCACAGGGCTGCATGCCTGGCCGGCCGCTCGCGAGCTGCGAAGTATTGGCCGATACCGACATCTTAAGACTTTTTCTCGGATTTCCCACGCCCCTGGGAAAAATTTTTTTCCTGCTGGGCCTGAGCGGCCACGATGCCAGTCTCCAAGCGGTTCCTGACCCTGCTGAGCTTTCAGTTGGCCCAGTTCGCCGACAGGGATGATCTGCGCTCCCTGATCGTCTACGTGGCCCAACCGGGAGCCGGCCCCACCCCCGACCTGGTACCGATCGGCCAGTGGCCCAGCGATGGTCTGGCCCTGCCCACGGTGGGACCCGACAGTCCCCTGCGCCAACCCGCCGAGGCGCGCCGCTGGCTGCCGCTGCGCCACGAGGACGTGCTCCTGGGCGCCCTGCAGGTGGAAACCGCCAACCTCCCCTGGCCGCCACCCCTGCGCCAGCGACTGCAGGCGGTCGCCCTCTGCCTCACCCAGGCCCTCTGCCTGGATCTGGAACGGCAACAACTGCAGGCGGAGCTGCAGCAGCAGCGCGAGCAACTGCAGCTGCTGCTGCACCAACTGCGCAACCCCCTGGCGGCGCTGCGCACCTTCGGGCAACTGTTACTGCGACGACTGGAACCCGGCAACCCCAACCGCTCCCTGGTGGAGGGCTTGTTGAGCGAACAACAACAGATCAATCGCTATCTGGATGCGCTCGATCGCCTCGGTGAACCGGAATCGCTGCCAGATGCGGCCAAAGCGCCGATCCCCCTGCTGTTGCCGCCCCTGGCTCCAGGCACCAGCTCGGCCCTGCCAGGGGCCCTGGAGCCATTGATCAGCCGCGCCGCCGCCACAGCCGCCCTGCAGGCACGCCCCTGGCAACAGCCCACCCTTCTGCCCGACTGGCGGGGCGACAGCGGCGCCGTGGCCGAGATCCTGGCCAACCTGCTGGAGAACGCCTTCCGCTACAGCCGCCAGGGCGTTGCGGTGGGCCTGCACTGCGGCGTTGATCACCTGGGCGGCTGGCAATTAACTGTGTGGGATGGCGGCAGCCCGATCCCAGAGGCCGAACGCCAGCTGATCTTCGAGCGGGGCATCCGGGGCAGTCAGGGGGCGGACCTGCCTGGCACAGGCCTGGGCCTGGCCCTGGCCCGGGACCTGGCCCGCTCCCTGGGAGGTGAGTTGGAACTGCTGATCCCGCCGGCGGCCGCGGCCCCGGAGCTGCCCGCCGCGGGCAACGCCTTTCGCCTCAGGCTGCCGCCCGGGCCACCAGGCCCATGAGCAAAAGGCCCAGGGCCTCGCTCCACTCCACGCAGGCCCCGTAGCTATCGCCGCTGTGGCCCCCCAGCCTGCGCCCCAGCCAGTGGGGCACAGCAACCGCCGGCACCAGGGCCAGGGCCGCGGCCGCCAGGGCCGACCCACAGGGCCAACTGGCCAGCAGGGCCGCCAGGGCCGCCGGGGCCGCCAGGGCGGCAGGAAGGAGCTCGCGGCCCAGGCCGCGCCAGTGCCTGCGGTGAAAGCCCGCCGTGCCCTGGTCGCGCAGGTAGGGAAAAGCATCCATGGCCAGTAGCGGCGCCAGCCGCGCCACACCGCCCGTCCAAACCAGGGCCATCGCCACCGCCGCCGCCGGCAGCACCGCCAGGGCCGCCAGGCCCGCCAGCCGCAACAACAGCAGCTGCGCAAAAACCTGCACCGCAGCCGCCCCCACCCGACTGTCCTCCATGGCCTCCAGGGCCCGATCGCCGGCCGCCAAACCATCGGCGGTATCCATGGCGCCGTCGCTGTGCAGGCCGCCGCTGAGGGCCAAACCCAAGGCCAACACCAGGGCCAGTCGGGCGGTCTCGGGCAGCCAGCCGGCGCTTGACCACCAGAGCAACCCCTGCAGGCCTCCCAGCAGCAGACCGATCCAAGGGGCAAAGCGGGCGATGCGCTCAAAGCGCGGCTGCAGCAGCGGCCAGGCCGGCAACACCGAATAAAAGATCCAGGCGCCGGCCAGATCGGCGGCGGCCAGCCGCAAGCGGGCCAGCAACCCCAGGGCCGCTGGCTGTCCCGCCGGGCGCTTGCCGGTTTGGGAATCGATCTGGGGACCGGTTTGGGAATCGATCTGAGAATCAGTGGCGGGGCGGCGAGGGCTGGGCAAACGACACCTAGTTTCGAGACTGCACCGGGGTGGCGCAATCACCGTCCTATCCGACTTCTCCTTCACGGTCACGGCCCGCTGCCCCCACACCCGGGCGCGCTGTGGCTGCTTCCAGACGCCCCACGGCCCGGTGCAGACGCCGCGGTTCATGCCGGTGGGCACCATGGCCACGGTGAAGGGGGTCACGGCCGCCCAGCTGGCCGCCACCGGCGCCCAGATGGTGCTGGCCAACACCTTTCACCTGCATCTGCAACCCGGAGAGGCGATCGTGCGGCAGGCCGGCGGCCTGCATCGGTTCATGGGCTGGCAGGGGCCGCTGCTCACCGATTCCGGCGGCTTCCAGGTGTTCAGCCTGGGGGGTATCAACCGCATTGACGACCAGGGGGTGGTGTTCCGCTCACCCCGGGACGGGGCCCGGATCAACCTCACCCCAGAGCGCTCGATGGAGATCCAGATGGCCCTCGGGGCAGACGTGGCGATGGCCTTCGACCAGTGCCCCCCCTACCCCGCCAGCGAAGCCGACGTGGCCGACGCCTGTCGCCGCACCCAGGATTGGCTGGAGCGCTGCCTGGCCGCCCACACCAAAAAGGATCAGGCCCTGTTCGGCATCGTGCAGGGGGGCTGCTTCCCCCATCTGCGCCAGCAATCGGCGCGGGCGGTGGCCGCCCTCGACCTGCCCGGCATCGCCGTGGGAGGGGTGAGCGTGGGCGAGCCGGTGGAGGAGATGCACCGCATCGTGCGCAGCGTGGCACCGCTGCTGCCCGAGGCCAAGCCCCACTATTTGATGGGGGTCGGCAGCCTGCCGGAGATGGCCCTGGCGGTGGCCCATGGCTTCGACCTGTTTGATTGCGTGCTGCCCACCAGGCTGGGGCGCCATGGCACGGCGCTGGTGGGCGGCGAGCGCTGGAACCTCAAAAACGCCCGCTTCCGGGAGGACCACAGCCCCCTCGATGCCAGCTGCCCCTGCCCCGGCTGCACCGGCCACAGCCGGGCCTACCTGCACCACCTGATCAAGGCGGAGGAGATGCTGGCCAAAACCCTGCTCAGCCTGCACAACATCACCCAATTGATTCGCTTTGTGAACGCCATGGGGGTGGCGATCCGGCAGGGCTGTTTTACAGAGGATTTCGCCCCCTGGGATCCGGCTTCCCCAGCCGCCCACACGTGGTAGCGTCCAAACATCGATTTGAGTCGAAACCAGGGATGGCTGTATCCGCGCTGCTGGCCACCACTTCGCTGCACACCCTGGCCCAACTGCCCGAGGCCTACCAGGCGTTTGGCCCCTTGGTGGACATCCTGCCCATCATTCCCCTGTTCTTCCTGCTGCTGGCCTTCGTGTGGCAGGCATCGGTGGGCTTCCGCTGAACTTGAGACTGGGCTAATGAATCCCAGGCAAGTTTCTGCTGAGTAAATATCCAGCCCTGCCAATTCAGCCGTTCTAACTCAGCTGTGCTAATTCAGTTGTTCTAATTCAGCTGTTAAAGAGCACCGCCAGGGCAAATTGGGGCAGCGCCAGCATCCGCCGCCAGCGATGGGGTTCCTGGATCAGCCGATAGAGCCATTCCACCTGCAGCGCCCCCATCCAGCGGGGCGCTCTTTTTTTCTGGCCAGTCCAAACATCAAAGCTGCCGCCGACCCCCATCCACAGGCCGCCGCTGCCCTGGCTGAGCCGGCTGCTCCAGGTTTCCTGGCGCGGGATGCCGAGGGCAACCAACACCAGATCGGGCTGGGCGGCCAGCAGCTGGGCCTCCAGCTCGGGCCATTGGCCAGGGTCCTGGTAGCCATGGGCGCTGAACACCAGCCGCAGCCCCGGGCACTGCTGGGGCAAGCGGACCAGCAGCTGCTCCATCACCACCGGCGTGCCGCCCACCAGGGCCACCCGCCAGCCCCGGGCGGCGGCGTGGCTCAATAAATCCCAGGCCAGCTCGATCCCCGGGCTGCGGCGCACCCGCACCCCCTGGCGAGCCAGGGCCCACACCACCCCGGCCCCATCGGGGATCACCAACTGGGCCGCCTCGATCGCCTTGGCCAGGGGCGGATCGAGGCGGGCGGCCATGGTCATCTCGGCATTGAGGGTGACGATCTGGCCACCGCCGGCGGCCTGGAGCCGGCAGGCGGCCGCCAGCACATCAGCCGTGACGTCCACGGGAATGCCAAGCACCCGGCGGCGCTGCGGTTCAGCCAGCGCTTCGGTTGCTGTTGTGGCCATAAAAAAGCGCACCGCAGGGGAGAATCTAAAGCTCGCCTTGAGTTTGGTTGATTCCCATGCCGCAATCCGGTATTGCCGCATCGGCAGCCCTGGCCACCAGCCGGAGCGCCGCCCGGGAGGTGCTCCAAGATCTCGACCGACGCATCGAGGCGGGGGTGCTGGCCCGCCAGCACCCGATTACAGGCCTGTTGCCGGCGAGCACAGCCAACACCGTGCACGGCAATTACGGCGACGCCTGGGTGCGCGACTGCGTCTATTCGATTCAATGCGTCTGGGGTCTAGCCCTGGCCCACCGACGCCTGCGGGGCCCCTGCCGCCGCGCCTTTGAGCTGGAGCAGCGGGTGCTGTTGCTGATGCGGGGGCTGATCCAATCGATGCTGCGCCAGTCGGCCAAGGTGGAGCGCTTCAAGCACAGCCTGCATCGGCTGGATGCGATCCACGCCAAATTCGACACCGACAGCGG
>JBIKVR010000088.1:0-11089 GCA_044356735.1 Prochlorococcaceae cyanobacterium | reverse complement strand
GATCCAATCGATGCTGCGCCAGTCGGCCAAGGTGGAGCGCTTCAAGCACAGCCTGCATCGGCTGGATGCGATCCACGCCAAATTCGACACCGACAGCGGTCAGACGGTGGTGCCGGACGACGGCTGGGGCCACCTGCAACTGGATGCCACGGCCCTGTTCCTGCTGCAGCTCGCCCAGCTGACCCGCTCCGGCCTGGTGGTGGTGCGCAGCAGCCACGAGCGCGACTTCATCCAAAATCTGGTGTACTACGTGGCCCGCGCCTATCGCGTGGCCGACTACGGCATCTGGGAGCGGGGCGACAAGGGCAACCACGGCCTGCCGGAGCGCAATGCCAGTTCCATCGGCCTGGTCAAGGCGGCGCTGGAGGCCCTGGAGGGTCTCGATCTCTACGGCCCCCACGGCGACGGCAGCTGCTGCCTGGTGATCCCCCACGACGCCATCGTGCGGCTGCGGCGCGCCTTGAAGGCCCTGCTGCCGCGCGAATCGGCCAGCAAGGAGGTGGATGCGGCCTGTCTTTCGGTGATCGGCTATCCCGCCTGGGCCGTCGATGACCGCCAGCTGGCGGAGCGCACCCGCCGCAAGATTCGAGAGGAGCTGGGCGGCGCCTACGGCTACAAGCGCTTCCGCCGCGATGGTCACCAGACGGTGGTGGAAGACCACAACCGCCTCCATTACGAAAGGGAGGAGCTGGCCCGCTTCGAGCACCTGGAATGCGAATGGCCCCTGTTCTGGGCCTTCGAGCTGATCACCGCCTGCTGTGAGGAGCGCTGGGACGAGGCCCGGCAATGGCGCCAACGGCTGGCCAGCGTCAGCGTGCTGGTGGACGGCCAGCCGCTGCTGCCGGAGCTCTACCTGGTGCCCAAGCGGGCGGTGGAGGTGGAGCGCCGCCAGCCCGGCAGCCAGCCGCGCCTGCCCAATGCCAACGTGCCGCTGCTCTGGACCCAGAGCCTCACCTGGCTGGCGGATCTGCTACTCAACGGCCTGATCACCCCGGCCGACATCGATCCCAGCGCCCGGCGCCTGCCATCGCCCCTGGGGGCTTCAGAGGTGATGGTGGCCCTGGTGCCGGCCAACGAGTCGATCGCCGCGGCCCTGAGCCAGGCCGGCCTGCCGCTGGCCCACGACGGCGCCCCGGCTGAGCTGCGCATCGCCAGCTCCCGGGAACTGGCGCTGCGCCTGGCCCAGGTGGGCGCCAACGGCCGGCTGGGCCTCACCGGCCACCCGCCCGTGCGCATCGAGACCATGGCCACGGCCCGGCTGTATCGCCACCAGGGCGGCGAGGGCGACCTGAGCCTGGCCTTCCTGCCAGCGGTGCTGGAGGGGGGCACCTTCTATCTGGCGGAAGATCCCGAGCAGCTGGTGGATGCGGTGGCCGCTGAACTGCGGCTGCTCAAGCGCCATTGGCGCGGCAGCGGCCTGCCCCTGCTGCTGATCCCGATAGACGAAGCCCCGTTCCGCTCCGCCCCGGAAGCCATCCTGCAACTGGGCCAGCAGCTGCGCAGCGGTCTGCTCGATGAGGTGGCGGTGCGGCTGGCGCCCCTGGCCGAACTGATCGATCAAGCCAGCTGGGTGGAGCTACCCGAGGAGCTGGCGCCGCTGGCCGCCAATCCGCCTGCGGCGCCGGTACCGCTGCTGGCGATCACCAACCGCACCCCCCTCTCGGCGGCGGAGGAACTGGCCCTGGAGCGTGATGCCGCCGTGGCGATGGCGGAGCTGATCGAACGGCTCTGGCGCAGCACCTCCCTGGCCGAGCAGGGCGAACTGCTGGAGCAACTGGAGCGACGCCTCGGCCTCGAGGCCAGGCTGCAGGGGCCCTGCGGGGGCGATGCGGTGCGGGTGGCCGATCTGTTGGCGGAGGTTTATCGCCGCTCCCTGGCCGAGCGCGACTGGAATGTGGTGCGCCGGGTGGCCGGCAGCCTTGGCCTGGTGCATCCCCAGCTGGAGGACGCCCTGATCGACCTGCTGGTGCGCCAAAAACAAGTGGTGGTGGGCCGCAACTACACCAGCGACTCCCTGATCAGCGAACCCCAGGGCAGCACCGCCATCGCCGCGATGATTCGCCGCTTCAGCAGCGAGGACAGCCGCGACTGGATGCTGCAGCAGGAATTGCTTTTGGCCCTCGATGGCCTGGCCCGCCACGAACCAGCCCTGCTCAGTGGCAGCCTCACCCTGCAACTGGGTCAACTACTGCTACTGCTCACCAGTGAGCTGGCCGCCGAGGCCGATCTAACGCCGATCGATGCCTACGAGGCCCTCTGCAGCCAGCCCCCCCACGCCATTCGCCGCCGGCTGCGGGCGGTGCTAGCCGACGTGGAACACGCCTGGGCGGCCCTGCAGCGCAAGGAACAGCTGCATGTGAGTGGCCGGGTGCGCTGGGAGGTGCCGACACCACGGGAGGAGTTGCCCAAGGGCGGCGATTGGATGCAACATCGCCAGCGCCTGGGGGCCCTGGGCCGGGTGCCGCGGGATTTTTACGCCGGCATCTGGGATGTGTTGCATCACTGCCACGGCCTGGTGATTGGCGACAAGCTCGAGAAGCGCAACCGGCTGGAAAGCGCCCCCTTGATCAGCGAGAAAACCCCTGGCGAACGCAATTTCGCCGCCCTGGTGGATCATCTGCTCAGCAAGATCGAGGCACCTGAATACCGGCACCTCTGCACCGAAACCCTGATCACCTTGATGGCCTTCATCGGCAAAAATCCCCAGCTCTATTTCACCGATGACCTGGCCCTAGACGTAGTGATTGGCCACGCAGTGCGGGTGGGCTGGCAACAGTCGCACCCCGAGATAGCGGCAACCGACTACGGCCAACACAAGGCAGAAGCCTGGAATTGCTTCTACCGGGCATCGCCGGCAGACTGTCGCCGCTGGCAACTGGAAGCCCTGCGACAATTGACCAATCCCACCAGCTGATCAGGCCATCCAGCTGAACAGCCAAGCAAACTGAACAGCCAAGCAAACTGAACAGCCAAGCAAGCTGAACAGCCAATTCAGATGAATTACTAATCTAAACTGAGCGGCAAAGCCCAGCTGAACAGGCAATCCAGCTGAACAGCCAAGCAAACTGAACAGCCGATCCAGCTGAACAGCCAGGCCAGCTAAATTGTGGCCTGGCCAATCTTCGCTGGCCTCAGATCGGCTGGTCCAGGTTCATGCACAGGCTGGGCTGTTTGACGCACTGTTCAATCAAATCGGCCAGTTGCAGGGCCCTGGAGGCCTGCAGGCCATCCACTGCTGGCTTTTCTTCGCCACGCACACAGCGCAGGAAGTGTTCCAGCTCGGCATAGAGAGGCTCAATCGAAGTAGTGCTCACCTCTTCGGTGAAACCATCGGTGCGATATACCAATTCGCCATGATCAGCGCTTACCGATTCGCGAGCGCGCCGGTGAATCAGCAGGTTGCGGTTGAGGAAATCGGTTTCCACAAGGCTGCCGCGGCAGTGGGCGCTGAGGTTGCGAATCTTGCGGTGCGCCATCTTGCTGGCGGTGAGGCTAGCCACCACGCCATTCTCAAAGGCCAAAGTGGCATTTACATAGTCGATCGGTCCCTCGGCGCTGCAGCCTCCGGCCGCCGCCAGGCGCACCACGGGCGCGGCCGCCAGCTCCAGCACCAGGTCGATGTCATGAATCATCAAATCAAAGACCACCGAAACGTCGTTGGCGCGGTCGGCGTTGGGGCTGTGGCGGCGGGCTTCCAGCACCACCACCTGCTCGCCAGCCAGCACCTTCACCAACTCGCGAAAGGCGGGATTGAACCGCTCGATATGGCCCACCTGCAGCAGCCGGTGAGCCTGGTCGGCGGCGCGGATCAAGTCGGCGGCCTCCTCCTGGCTGGCGGCGATCGGCTTCTCGATCAACACGTGCAAGCCGGCCTGGAGGCATTCAATGCCCACCCGGTGGTGCAACAGGGTGGGCACGGCGATGCAAACCGCCTCCACCTCGGGCAGCATCTCGGCGTAATCGGCAAACCAGCGGCAGCCGAACTGGGCATTGGCCAACTGGCCGCGGGACTGGTCGGGATCGGCCACCCCCACCAGCTCCGCATCCCTAAGCAGGCTCAACACCCTGGCGTGATGCCAGCCCATGTTGCCGATGCCAATGACACCCACACGCACCGGGTTCATGGCTCGGGGATTCAGGTGCACCGATTATCAGTGATCAACCCGCGACCATGCCTGGAAAAGTGGGTGAGGCCAGTGGCTGAGCAAGACCAGTAGGGAAGCAAGCCAGCGGAGAAGGCCAGCGGGCTGGTCGAGCGAGGGGCTGACCGTAAAGCTCTGGCAGCAATGGGGGCTGCGGGGATCGAACCCGCCTGACTCCGATTATGAGTCGGGTGCTTTCACCAGATAGCTAAGCCCCCGGGTTGGCCGATCCAAGCGGCGATAGCCCCTGGATTGGCAGCCAGACTGGCCTACCAGAGCCCCCTGACGGTGGCCCCGCGGCGCGCTGGCCGATTTTGCCAGGGCACCTCCGAGGGAGTGAGATCCCTGGCAGGGGCAGCGGTGAGGTTGCTGGAAAAACCGCTGGATACATCGGCAGTGCGCCAGGGCAAGGGCTGGCTCTGCTCCTCCAGCAAGGCCCGGTAGGTGTTTTCCACGGCCGTGCCATCCCAGACGATGGTTTGGTCTGGGAAGCCCAGGCCCATGAACTTGTTGCCATCCAGTCCGCCCAGAGCGATCCCGAAGAGATCGGCGACCTGGTGGCCCAGGGAGACGCCAGGGGCGTAGGGAGCTGTGTAAGTCATCATCCGCCGCTCCATCAGCTCAGGGATGTTCTGGCCGCGCTGACAACGGGTGATCAACACCGGTGGCGGCAGCTGAGCGCCCCGGCTGAAGCCGCTCCTGGACATGGCTGGCGAGGCCTCCCAGCTGGTGTTGCAGACCACCGGGGTACCCGCCACCACGGTCTGGGCCTGGGCCGCCGCGAACCAGCCGATCAGCGGGGCGGGCAGCAGCAGCGCCAGGGCCCAGGCGAGCGGCTGACCGGCGGCAAGCAGGCCCCGGAGCGGCCGGCGGCTATGGGATTCTCTGGCCATGACTGCCACCGGAGAGCGAGTACGAAAGGATGTTGGCTGAACCGTAGGCACTACAGCCGCACCGCACCAGCCCAAACTGGTTATTCAGTGCCAATTCAGCGTGTCTCTATCCGCGATCAGCCTGCCCGGCGCCGCTGGCGCCATGGGCGAAAGCCTGCTGCAGCTGCTGGCCGCCCAGGCCTATCGACACGGGCAGTTCACCCTGGCCTCCGGCCGCAGCAGCCATCACTACGTGAACTGCAAACCGGTGAGCCTCAGCGGCGTGGGGCTGGCCCTGTTGGGGAGGCTGATGCTGAACCAGGTGGAGGCGGAGGCGGTGGCGGTGGCCGGCCTCACCCTGGGGGCCGATCCGCTGGTGAGTGCCGTGGCGATGCGGGCCGCCCTCGATGGTCGCCAGCTCGATGCCCTGATCGTGCGTAAACAGGCCAAGGGCCATGGCACCGGCGCCTGGCTGGAGGGCCCCCTGCCGGCGGCCGGCAGCCGCATCACCGTGCTGGAAGACGTGGTCACCAGCGGTGGCTCCTCATTGCGGGCGGTGGAACAGTTGCGCCAGGCGGGCTATCTGGTGGAGAGAGTGGTGACGATCGTGGATCGCCAGGAGGGCGGCCTGGAGGCTTTGCAAGCCGCCCAACTCGAACTGCGCAGCCTCTACCTGCTGGAGGAGGTGGCCGCCATGGCGGCTGAGCAGCGGCCCAGAGACTGAACAGCTGCCCCCCGCTGGGCCCCTGCCCCCACTTAAACCTTCCTCCCCGAAGCGCCACCGATGAGCCAACCCCTCAGCCCCTGCCGCTGGAGCACCCCGGTGAGCCTGATCCGGCTGGAGGGAGCCGATGTGCTGCGCTTCTTGCATGGCCAGAGCAGTCAGGCGTTAGCCCAGGCCAGCCCCGGCCAAACGCTGGCCACAGCGCTGACCAGCCCCACGGCCCGCATGCGCGGCCTGGCGCTGGTGCTGGTGCGGGAGGGGGCCGCCGACCTGCTGGTGCTCTCCGGCGATGGCCAAGCCATCCGGCAAGGGTTGGATCGGGTGCTGTTCCCCGCCGATCAGGTGACGCTGGCTCCACCGGAGCCGGCGCTGCTGGTGCGCTGGCTGGGGGCGAGCCCCCCGGAGAGCGAGGCGGCCGCGGGGAGTGGTGAGGCGGCCACTTCCCGGGGGGGCCAGGGGGGTGAATTACTGCGGCCCGGCGTGGATCTGGGGGCCGGAGCGAACCAGCCGGCCCTGCTGCTGCGGGGCCAGGAGCAGCTGCCCGACTGGCTGGCGCTGTTGCCGGAGCTCTCTGGGGAGGCAATCGAACTGCAACGCATCCGTAGCGGCTTTCCCAGCCAGCCCGAGGAGATCAACGACGACACCAATCCCTTTGAGCTGGGTCTGGCCGGCTGGGTGAGCCTCAACAAGGGCTGTTACGTGGGCCAGGAAACCCTGGCCAAGCTGGCCACCTATGACGGCGTCAAGCAGCAGCTGCGCCATTGGCGCTGGCAGCCAAATCCAGCCGCTCCAGCCCCCATGCCAGAGCGCGGCGCCAGCATCACCACGGCCGATGGCCAGCGGGCCGGCGCGATCAGCTCCTGCCTGGCCACCGCCGCTGGCGCCGAGGGCTTGGCCCTGGTGCGTCGTGTCGCCCTGGATCAGCCAGAGCTATGGGCTGGTGCCGCCCGGTTGACGATCTCCACGCCGCCAGCCTTTGTGCCGCCACCCCAGGGGGCCGGCGGCCGTCTCTGAGTGTTCTGCTGGCAGCAGGGCTATTGGCGGCGTCGCAAAGCCTGCTGGCACCGCAAAGCCATGCGACGAGGCCCAGCCAACTCAGGCCGATCAGGTAACCCGATCGAGCAGCCAACGGGTCACGGCCCAGGTGGCCAGGTTGTCGTCGCGGTTGTAAACAAAAATCCGCTGCAGCGCCGCCTGGCCGCCATCGCGACGCCAATGGCGCCACTGGCGCCACCAGAGCAGGCAGCGGGCCCCATCGACGCCGGGCTGACTCCAGCGAAAGCCCACCCAGCTGGCCACCGCCTTGAGGCCGTAGCTGTTCACCGGCAGGCGCCAGGCCCGGCGCAAGCGGGCGTGGACATCCAGCAACCGGGCCCGCAGGGCCGCCGTTTCGGCTTCGCTCGCCCCCATGCGCCTGGCCAAGCGCAGCAGGGCGATCGCTTCTGTTTCGCCGTAGTGGAGCAGCGGCCAATCGGGGTAGCGGGCCAGCAGGGCCCGCAGGCGCCGCCACAACCGCTGCTCGCCGTGCTCCTGGAGGGCCAGCAGCGGCAGGTAGCGCCAGCGGGCCGAGAGCTCCAGCGATGGCTGGGGGGGCCAGCCGCCATCGGGATTTCTGGGCAGCACCACGAAGCCATGCAAAAAGTCGTCTCGGGCATCGGGATCAGATTCGATGTCGTAGAGCAACACCCCCGGGGCCGCCAGCAACTCCGGCAGGGGCTGGTCCCTGGGCTGCAGCTGTCCGGGTTCGCCGGCGGCCTGCACCCGCGCCTGGGCCACCAATTGGCCGGCGATCTCGCGGTGCTGCTCGCCATGTACGGCCAGGGCCTCCGCCAACCAGGCCGGATCGGTGGCGGCCAGCTGGGGCAGGGTTTCGATACCCAATTCCACCAACATCTCCCGGCGCTTGCCGCCGATGCCGCTCACCTCGCCGAGGTGGCCCACTGCGGCGGCCTCGCCATCGCAGAGGGCCCGCCAGCTGCAGAGCACACATTTTTTGCGGTCGGCCAGCAGCGGCGGCGGGCTGGGGCGCTGCAGATCCTCGGCAAGCCGTGGCAGGGCCTCCCCCAGCTGGCGCTGCAGGGAATCGCCCAGGGCCAGGCGTTCGCGCTGCAACACCCCGCCATCGAGGGCCACCACCAGGGCGTGGGGCACCGGGGCCCGCTGGCGCTCCGCCAACAGGCGGCCCCAGAAGGCCAACAGCAGGCGATGCTCGCGGGTGAGGTTGCGACCCTGGCGCCCCAGCACGGGCCTGTAGGCGTGGGCACCCCAGACGCTGGGCCCCTCCACCCGCTCCAGCAGGGCTGGGTGGGCCTCCAGCGCCAGGCCAGCCGGCCCCTGGCCCCGCAGGCGCAGGCCCACCAGGGAGGGGGCGGCAGCTTGGGCGGCGGCTTCGCCGTGGCCTGGCTTATCGGGCAGCAGCTGCTGAAAACAGCGCAGTTGGTCCTGGAGGGTGAGAGCCCGGTGGGCGCTCCAGGTGCGGGCGCTGGAATCGGCGTGGCGGTCGAGCCAGGCGCGGCGCTTGCAGCGCAGCCAACTGCGCAGCAGCCGGTCTGTAATCAGCTCGTCAGCCCCGGTAACCCGCTCATCAGCCATGGCGATCAGGCTAGGCAGTCGGTGGTCTGCCACCAGGCCGGCACTCCCCCCTTCCAAACACCCCGCGCCAGCTGCTACGAACAGGCCATTCGCCCACCCCCAGCCGATGGCTTCCGCCCCCCTGCCCTTGGAGGCCGCGCCGATCGTCTTTGGCACCGATGGCTGGCGCGGCATCCTCGGCGTGGACATCACCGTGGAGCGGCTGCTACCAGTGGCCGCCGCCGCCGCCAGGGAATTGGCCGCCTCCGCCCCCGCCGGCCTGGACAGCCGCGAGGTGGTGATCGGCTACGACCGCCGCTTCCTGGCCCCCGAACTGGCGGCGGCGATCGCGGCGGCCGTGCGCGGCGCCGATCTGGAGCCGCTGCTGGCGGACAGTGCCACCCCCACCCCCGCCTCCAGCTGGGCGGTGGTGGAGCGCGGCGCCCTCGGCGCCCTGGTGATCACCGCCAGCCACAACCCGCCGGAATGGCTGGGCCTGAAGATCAAGGGACCCTTCGGGGGGTCGGTGGAGGGAGACTTCACCAAGCGGGTGGAAACCAGGCTGGCGGCCGGTGGCATCACCGTGCCGATCCCTGGCGAAACGCCGCGCTTCGATGCGATGGGGGCCTATGTGGCCGGCCTGCGGGCCAAGGTGGACACCGACGCATTGGCCCGGGGGCTGGAGCGGCTGGGGCTGCGGGTGATCGTGGATCCGATGCACGGCTCTGCCGCCGGGGTGCTGCCGGCCCTGCTGGGGGAGGCGGCGGTGGCCAGCGGCGCCATTCAGGAGATTCGGGCGAACCGCGATCCATTGTTTGGGGGATACCCGCCGGAACCGCTGGCCCCCTACCTGCAACAACTGATCGAGGCGGTGCGGGCCAGCACCGCCGCCGGCAAGCCGGCGATGGGCATCGTGTTTGACGGCGATGGCGACCGCATCGCCGCAGTGGATGAGCGGGGCCGCTTCTGCAGCACCCAACTGCTGATGCCCCTGTTCATCGACCACCTGGCCCGGGCCCGTCAACTGCCGGGCAGCGTGATCAAAACCGTGAGCGGCTCCGACCTGATGCAGCTGGTGGCCGAGGGCCTCGGCCGCGAGGTGTTTGAGATGCCGGTGGGCTTCAAATACATCGCCGCCGAGATGCTGGCCGGCGAGGTGTTGGTGGGTGGCGAGGAATCAGGCGGGGTGGGCTTTGGCATGCACCTGCCCGAGCGCGATGCCCCCTTTGCCGCCCTGTTGCTTATCCAGGCCTTGGTGGAGGGGGGCGTGCCCCTGGGGGAACGCATCGATGAACTGCAGCAGCGCTGTGGCGGCGCCGCCGCCTACGACCGGCTCGACCTGCGGCTACCCGACATGGCGGCCCGCGCGCGCCTGGAGCAGTTGCTGGCCGCCACCCCCCCCAGCGAGGTGGCCGGCTTAGCTGTGCAGCAGGTGATCCGCACCGACGGCGTCAAGCTGCGCCTGGGGCCCAGCCACTGGCTGATGCTGCGCTTCTCGGGCACCGAGCCGCTGCTGAGGCTCTACTGCGAGGCCCCGAGCCAGGAGCGGGTAGACGAGGTGCTGAGCTGGGCGCGCCAGCTGGCCGAATCGATCTAATGAACAAGACCCCCACCTCCCTGGTGATTGCCAGCGGCAACGCCGGCAAATTGCGGGAATTCGCGACCCTGCTGGCGGATCTGGGCCTGGAGATCAAACCCCAACCCCCAGGCCTGGAAGTAGAGGAAACCGGCGACACTTTTGCCGAAAACGCCCGGCTAAAGGCCGTAGCTGTGGCCCAGGCCACCGGCTGCTGGGCCCTGGCCGACGACTCGGGCCTGAGCGTGGACGCCCTGGGCGGAGCCCCCGGAGTGCTGTCGGCCCGCTACGGCAGTAGCGATGGCGATCGCATCGCCCGGCTGCTGCGGGAGCTCGCGGCCCTGCCAGCCGGGGCAGCGGATCGCCGGGCCCAGTTCCGCGCCGCCCTGGCGGTGGCCGATCCCAGCGGTGCCATCCGCCTGGAGGTGGAGGGGGTGTGCAAGGGCAGCATCCTGGAGGCCCCCCGGGGCCAGGGGGGCTTTGGGTACGACCCGGTGTTCTACGTGGCCGAGGCGGGCCAGAGCTACGCCGAGATGGAGCCAGCGCTAAAGGCTCGCCTCGGCCACCGGGGCCGCGCCTTTGCGCTGCTGGCGCCGGGGCTTAAGGGGCTGTTGGGGTGAAACTGCCTCCAAAGCAACATTGTGGGATTGCAGAGATCGTTTCAGCGTTTGGCCGCCAGCCAATCCTGCAGGTCTTGGGGGCCGGTGAAATCGAGCAGCGCTTCGGCCAGGGCTTCCAACGTATCCACTGGTAAGGCTTGGATGCGGGCGGTGGTGGCGGCGCTGAGGCTGCCGCAGCGCCGCGTGAGCAGCCGGAGGGTCACCTTGGTTTCACCGCGGGCTTCACCGAGAGCAATGCCCCGCTCTTCCGCCCAGCCAATCAGCTCCCGGTAAGCGCGGCTCTGGCTGAAATCCTCCAGGGTGATCCCTGTCATGGCAACGATCTCCGCTAACGACAACCCACTGAGGCGTGGCAACACGATAGCCGGGATCAGCTGGAGGATTTCCATTTCTTCCGCTCGGCCCAAGGCCCCCTGGCGCAGATCGGCGATCGCTGGGCGCAATTGCCGCTCCGGCAGCACCAGGAGCGCCAACAACCGCTGCAGCTGGAGCTGGAGGGGGTGTGCGAGGGCAGCATCCTGGAAACCCCTGGGGCCAGGGGGGCCGCGCCTTCGCCCTGCTAACGCCTGGGATCCAACAGGGCT
>JBIKVR010000087.1:0-11195 GCA_044356735.1 Prochlorococcaceae cyanobacterium | reverse complement strand
CCTTCGATCTCGGTGGAGAGCGCCATGCCGCGAGCCTCCATCGCCAGCGCCGAGGCGCCACTGCCCCTGGCCGAACGGCTGCCCCAGGCGGCGGCCTTTCCGCTCTATGGCGCCCCAGCCGATGCCATCGACCAAAGCGGCAGCAGCCTGCGGGTGGAAATTGTCAGTTCGCTGGAGAAGGCCGACAACCAACGCGCCAGCAGCCGCTGGCTGGTGGATGGGGCCGAACGCTTCAACCAGCGGCGCGAGCGGAGCAACGACGGCCGCCGCATTGAGGTGGTGGTGCGGCCGATCCCCTCGGGCCTGGCGGCCCAGATGCTGGTGGCCGGCAGCTATTGACCCGCCGGCTACTCACCGGCCAGCCAACAGTGGCTGGAGCTGCTGCGCCACGACGGCATCGCGCCAACGCTGCTGCAGCCCTCGCTGCTGGGCAACCGCTCGGTGATCGCCTTGCGCGGCGCGGCCTGGAAGCAGACCGGCGGCGGTCAGTTGGCTTTCGGGCCGGTGCTGGAGCGAACCCTGGCGGGTCAGCTGCGCATAAGCACCTGCAATCCCTACCTCTGTTCCCCCGGCCTGGATTTCATGCACACACTGCTGTGGACCACGGCCGGCCATGCAAGCAATGGCGGAGCGCTGCAGGCGGCCGAGCTGGAGCGGGGCTCGATTCAGCGATCCCTGGAGCTGTTCCAGCAACGGGTGAGCCGGATCGACCCCACCTACATCGAGCAGATCGAGATCTGGAAGCGCCGGCCCGAGGCCCTCGATGCGATGGTGATGGCTGAGCAGAGCTACCGGCAACTGCGGCGGGAGCCTGGCTTTGAGGATCTGTTGGCGGTTCCCTTCGGCGCCGACCAGGGCTCACCGCTGGTGACCTTGCCATGGACCACGGGGCCGGAGCGGCAGGCGCTGGAGCGCTTCGCCCGCTTCATGAGCTCAGCGCCTCTGCAGACCCTGGCCCGCAGCCAGGACTTCGGCAATCCCAGCCCAGTGCCAGCCACAGCTCGCCCACCCCGCGCCGCTGGGGCGCTGCTGAGCAGGGTGCAGCGGCTCTGGAAGCAGCGCAAGGATGGCGGCCGCACGGTTTACCTGCAACTGCTGAGGTGGACGCGGTAGTGCTCCAGGTTAGGCGCGAAGGTCTGCAGGATGGCCACCTCCTGCTGGCCGTACTGCTGGCCTTCTTCCTGGGTTTCTTTGTGGGCTGCTTCTTGGGCTTGCTCCTGATGATGAAGCAGCCGCTCAAGGGCGGCAGCGAAGGTGTCGGTGGGAAAAGCGGCGTGGATTCGGCTGAGGCCAAAACGGGACAAGCCCGGCTCACTCTGCTGATATTGCTGAGCCAGGAAACGCTGCAATTGCGGAAGTTTGTAGCCCTTGCCGCTGATATTGAACTTGCGGTAGATGGTGCGCAGGCGCTGGGTAAATGCCTCCTCTTCTATCGGACCCCGGCGGCACTGATAGGCCTCCAGCAGCTGCTGCTTGCTCTGGCCGGGCTCCTCCCTCAGGCAGAGAATCACCTCCAGCTCATGGGAGGTGAGGGCGTGCTCTTGGCGCTCGCCCAGGGCCTGCAGGAATGCTGTCCAGCTCATCGCTGCAGACGGATTGGCGGGGGATGGGAAGGTTGGCGCCGGCGTAATCATATGCCACTCAGGGCAGCAGGGTGGTGGATTACAGCATCTTCCACTTCCTTTCACCTGGCCATTATTAATGGATTTTCAGGCCGACAGACACTATCAATAGCAACATTTAAACAAGGTTCCATGCTGGAGAAACGGCAGCAGCTTTATCAACGAATCTGCACTTACAAACTAGATGATCTCAGCCATGAGATCGGCTTTCTCGGCCATCTGATCCGTGCCAAGGACGGCCAAGAAAAACGGGATCGATTCCACGATCTCTACCCCGTCACGATCCGCAGCTACCGGCAGCACTTCGGCCGCGACCTGCAGATGCAGTGCGGCCGGATCCGCCGACCGTTCAAGCCCTGGCGCGGCTGGCGGTCCTGGCTTCGATGACGCTGGTCTATACAGATGGGCGGGCTGCTGATCGGCTTGGGGGTGATGGTCAGCGCGCTCGCCTCGGCGGCTGCGGGGGCGTCATCTTTGCTGGCAGTTATCGCCGTAGCCCAGGGCATAGGGCACAAGGGTGTCGGGCTGGAGGGCGGGGATGGCGCTGCTACCCCACACCTCGTATACGAGTAGGAGGCTCAGGTGCATGACGGCGTTGGGAGGCTGGTTGCACTCAATTACTTTATCCAGACCTCAAATTGTCCAGATGGCACTCGATAACCAGTCCTAGAAAGATCAATCATGTCGTCGGCATCGATATTAATCTTTTTCTTTAGAAGCAAACGGAGAGATTCTGCGGCAATCCTATCGGAAGCACCTGAGTATCTGATGCTGGAACGTGATATCCCTTGTACTTGCTCAGTTCCTGGTGCGGCGACTTTATTGCTCACGAGTAATGCCTGAATCTTCTTGGCAAGATTCAGGTCGCTACCATACTGGATATAGACGAGTCGAACGCCAGATAATGCCATACTCTCACTGCCTTTATTATTCTTGGTGTCGAGAGCTGCGATTGTCTGAGATATATTCGCTTGCTTGGCAATGTCATTTTGAGTTGGCTGAGCATCTGCATTAGATATCGCAACTGACTGTGCATTGGCCTTGAGCGCTCGAAACCGTTTCCCAAATCTTTCCTCGTAGAATCGAATGTCACCTCTTGCGGATTCAGTGAGAATATACTTTGCGACAGCAAGTTCTTTGGGGGACTGCTGTTTTTCAAGTGCCTCGTCAAGTGAGTCGCCGATTAATACTGTGGCAATCTGAGACACCGGGTCATTGCCAACATCCACACTGCAGTCAAAAAGACCAAGAATATGGCATTTCTTTTTTGGTGTAATGGCATCGTTAAGAGCAATGAGGGCTATGTCTCTCTTGGCGTCTCGCTGCGACAGATTGTCAACGAGGGACTGTATCAGCTGACCCCGCTTGAGCGAATCTGCAACTCCATTCGCAGCCACTCCTATAACTATAGGTATCAACCCCAGAACCAAGGTCTTGAATACGATATCGAACTTGTCCCATGAGTCTTTTTCCGCCATGACTGAAAGGACCTCTTAGTCTCAATATTTCGGGTTCCTCATAGCGGCAGGGCAAGCATGGGCCATGCAATCTTAAAATTTCGTTATCTTTGCAACCCCTCCTAAAACGGCATGGATAGATCATGCGTAGCTACTATCCTGTACTGGACAAGCCCCACAACCCTGATGGTCTAGAGGCTGAGGGGCTGAACCCGCTGCAGAGTTAACAGGGCAAGGTGGCCAGCCGTTGGCGCTCCGGTTAACGACCAGTTAGGCCGCGTTGTGCAGGCGAGGGGTTTTCCCGGGGATTATTGAGCTTGGCCCTTGATGCCGCCATGATGGGCAAGCAAGGAGCCTGCTATGCCGAGCAAACCAAAGACCTGGAAGCAAAAGATGAATGCCAAGCCAGCGCACATGGTGACCTTGGACAAGGACTTCGCGGGAGTACCAGCCGGTTCCCGGCTTCTGATCTCTTGCCCTCTTGAGGTTGAGGAGTACCTTAATAGCCGAGTTCCACTAGGCGAGACGCGGGAGATACAGCAAATGCGCCGTGAGTTGGCAGCGATGCATGGTGCAGACGCGGCCTGCCCAGTCTCGACGGCAATCTTTCTACGTACTGTAGCCGAGGCGGCTTGGGATGACATCGAGGCAGGGAAGCCGGTAACAGCCGTAGCTCCGTTCTGGCGTGTAGTGGATCCGAAGTCCCCACTGGCCAAGAAGCTGCGAGCGGGTAGTTCCTGGATCGAGCAGCAGCGGGCTGCAGAACAGTCAGGCGGAGCCGAATCCTAGGGTGTGCTTTGCGAGGCCTAAGGCTACAACCCATAGCAAGTATCCCGATATCAAATCTCCCCACCCATAAACAGTTGAGCCACCCCAAAACACTTAAACTCCCAGAAACTAGAGCAACCCCTCCACCACGGCCCTAGTGGCGGCGGCGGTGCGCTGCCAGCAGAAACCACTGGCCTGGAACAGGCCTTGCTGGCGCAGCTGTTGGCGCAGGGCAGACTGTTCCACCAGGGCCTGGATCGCTTCTGCCAGGGCCGCCGTATCGGTGGGATCCACCAGCAGGGCTGCGGCGCCGGCCGCCTCTTCTGTACCAGAACCAAGGCTGGTGAGCACCGGCGTACCGCAGGCCATCGCCTCCAGCACCGGCAGGCCAAAACCCTCCCACAGGCTCGGGTACACCAGGGCCAGGGCGCCGCGATAGAGATCCGGCAGCTCGGCAAAGGGCACATAGGGGCGAAATTCCACCCGCCGCCCCAGGCCCAGTTCCGCCACCAGGCGGCGCAGCCGCAGGCTCTCGCTGGGGTGGGGCTTGCCCGCCAAAACAAGCCGCAACTGCGGGTAGCGCGGCGCCAGCCGCGAAAAGACCTGGATCAGCCGGTGCAAATTCTTGTGGGGATAGGCCTGGCCCACATGCAACAGATAGGGCGCCGCCTCCCCAGCCCCAGCCGCCGCGCTGGTTTGATCAGGATGGGGTGCGGGTCGAAATGCCTGGCTGTCGTAGCCCAGGGGGATCACGGAGATGCGCTCAGCAGCTAGGCCAGTGCAGCGCTGGATCTGGGCGGCGGTGTAGTGGGAATTGGTGAGTACGTGGCGGCAGGCCCGTAGCAACGGCGGCACCCAGAGGCGGAAATAGAGCCCCTGCAGTGACAACTCCGGATGGCTGATCGGCCGCAGGTCGTGCACCATCACCAGCTGGGGAATCCGCTGGGGCCCCAGGTAGCCCTCCGGCGCCGGCGTAAAAATTAAAGAGGCGCCCGCCCGCCACGCCAATTGCGGCAACCGCGCCTGGCTCCAGGCCAGCCGCCGCAGCCGCGCCTGGCCGCCCGCTTCGCCGCCGCCCGGCACCAGCAGGTGCGGCAGCTGCCGCAGAGCCGGCAGCACCCCCTCGGCATAAACGCCAATGCCCGTGGGCTGGCGCAATACCGGCTTGTAGTTGAGCAGCAACATCGGCTTGTATTTCAGGCCAATCCCAATAGGCGGCGGCGGCCGTATTTAGCCCAGTTCAAGGCCCAAAAGGCGGCACTGAACGGTGCGCCAACATGGCGGCGCTGGGCGCGGAAGGTTTCCGCATACACCTGGCCAATACGGCGATGACTTACGCCCGCCTGCTCGATATTCAAAATCACATCGCTGGTATGCACGGTGCGCAGGTTTGGCGGCAACCTCAAAAACCACTCGTAGTCTGCGCAGATGCGAAAGCTGGCATCGAACTGCCCCCACCGCTCAAATAATTGCCGCCGCACCAACATGCCGGGATGGGCGATATTCATCGATTCGCGCATGCGCCGCCAAACCCAACCATGACCCCAGTGGCGCAGAAAGCGGCCATCGCCGGAGTGATAGGCATTGCGGGCGGTAATTAAATCAGCCTCGGTGGCGCCTAAGCCAGCGATGGCGGCCAAACTGCCGGGCCCAGCAAATGTGTCGTCGGCACCAATGAAACTGAGGTAATCGCCGCGGGCCATTTGCAACCCCCGGTTCCAGGCGTCATAGATGCCGCTATCGGGCTGGCTGCTCCAGATCACCCGCCGCCCCGGCCCGCCCCTAGCCGCCATGGCCGCATCAAAGCTGGCCACCAGCTCGGCGCTGCCATCGCTGGAGGCGTTATCCAGCAGCAGCAGCTCCCAATCACTCCAACCCTGGCTAGCTAAACTGTCCAACAGGCGAGCTAGCAGCGGCGCGCAATTCCAACAGGCCACCAGGATCGAAACGCTGGGCACAGCTGCATTGGTGCCGGCAGCACAGCTACCCAGCTGAAACTCATTCATGGCGCCAGCCACAGATAACCAACCCAATAGCCCAGCGACACCAGGGCGGAAAGCCCCAGCCATGGCGTCAACAGGCGGCTGCGGGCGCTGAGCAAAGCCAGCAGCGCCAGCCCCGCCAGGTCGATCCACACCCTGGTGTAGTCGGGGAAGCGGGCCAGGATTTGGATGCTGGTGCACAGGGCCGGCAGCAGGTAGATGCCCGCCGCCAACCGCAACCAGCGACCACCCCAGCCCCGCAGGGCAGTTATGGCCAACAGCGCCAGGGTGGAGAGCCAAAGGGTTAGGCAGAGCCCATCGAAAAGCCTTTCCGCCAGGCCCAGCTGGCCAGCCGCCAGGGGCAGCAGGCCCAACAGCTGGCCGCTCTTCTGGAGGATGCCAGCGCCGGGCCAGCCGAAGTGCAAAGCGGCCAGGGATGCATCGGGCACCGCCGGGAACCGGGCGCTAAGGCTGCCCGCCCAGAGCAGCAGGGGTAGGGGCACAAGGGCCAGGGGCGCCAGCCAGCGCCAGCGGCGCTCCCAAAAGGCCGTTAAACCGGTGGCGGCCCAGGCCAACAGCGCAGTTTCCCGGCTGAGCAGGGCGGCGCTGAGGCAAACCCAGGCGGCGCCCGCCCGCCGCTCTCGCCAGGCCAGCGCCGCCCCCAGCATCAAGCTGGTGGCCAGCAAATCGGCCGTATCCAGGGTGAAGGTGACCCAGTAGCCCGGCAGCGCCAGCACCGCCAGCCCCCAGAGGGGCGAACGCTGCTCCAGCTGGGCCCAGCGGGCCACCAGGGCCGCGGCCAGGCCGATGCAGGCAACGTTGATCGAGCTGAGGGTCCAGGGGATCAAGCCGGGCTGGCCAAAGCCCAAAAACCAAGCCAGCAGGGGATAGAGCAGGCGTTTTCCCCGGTAGATGGGGTTGTCGAGGGCGGCGCTGGTGCCCGGATCGCTCTGCCGCGGATCGAGGGCGAGGGTCAAAAACTGCTGGCCGTCATTGCCCCGCTTGCCCCGCAGCACCACCAGCTCCTGCCCCTGCAAGCGGGGCGAGAGCGGCAGCTGATCGCCGATGCGGGCCAGGCCGGTGGGGTTGCCGCCGTACTTGCCGAACACAATCACAAGCCCCAGCAGCAGGGCCAGCAGTGCACTGAGCAGGCCAACCCCCGCCGGTGTCGATTTACTCAGCCAGCGCACAGCCTTTGCCATCATGGGCTGACGTTACACTCAGTTATCGATTGCATACGAATGGTGAGCCGTCCCCTGGTGATCACCACGGCCTTTTCCTACGGGCCCAACGACCTCTGGCCCCTGGTCGATTCCTTGCAGCAATACGCGCCAACGGCCGAGGTACTGATCTTAACAGCTGCGGAAGATCTAGACAGACTGGCCCCTTTGATCGAGAACTTTGCTTCTGTTACCCTGGAAAGTGTGGGCCTGCCTCCCAGAGTAATACGAGGCCGATTAGCGATACCCCGCAAAGTGGGCTCCCGGACCAAGCGCTGGCTCAGGCAACGCCAGCAACAGTGCATACCCAAACCCAGCATTGCGATCGAACAGCCGCGGCGGCTGGGCCTGAGCACAGCCCATGCCCATTTCTTGATCCGGCGCTTCTTTTGGGCGCAGGCAAAGCTGAGGCAACCGCGCTGGATCAACTATGACGCCGTGATGCTCTGCGACAGTCGGGATGTGGTGGTCCAGGGCAATCCGTTCGAATTCCTGGGCGATAACCTGGTCACCGGGGAGGAATTCAACCTATTCGATAATTGTCGGATGAATCGCCGGTGGGTACGACAAACCTACGGACGTGAGCTGGAAAAAACCTTGCTCGGAAGGCCATCACTTTGCGCTGGCGTTGTGGCCGGATCTCGACGACAAATGCAGCTCTATTTAGATTTATTCTGCGAAGATACACTAAATGTAATGCGCAGCCACGGCACCAGCTGCCTATCCAATCTCGACCAGGCAATTCACAACAAAATCATACGCGAACCGTCAGATTTGCAGCTGGCAATCAGCATGGTAAATGGCATGATCGCCACGATGGGCTGCATACCTGCCGAGCGGTGCAAGTTGCCAGATGGTCCCGGACCTGTCGAGGTGATGGGAACTTTGCCCAAGGTGATCCACCAATACGACAGGCACCCCCTGCTCTCCCTGCACGTCAAGGCTCGACATGGTCGCGGATCGGATGGCTGTGAAATAAACAGTAATGAATTAGACGGCGGTGAATCAGAGAGCCGAGAACCTGCGTGAGCATGCAGCGTTGCGATCGCTGGTTGTTGCCGCTGGCGGCCGGCGCCCTGGCCCTACTGGTGTGGCTGCCCCTGGGCCTGGCCGGGGTGCCGCTCGACACCCCGGACGGCTTCCTGCACCTGGGCTGGGCTGCGGGCTGGGCCCGCCAGGTGGCCGGTGGCTGGTGGTGGCCCCAGTGGATTGACCTGAACTGGGCTGGGGCCGGCAGCTTCTCGCCGGCCATCTACCCGCCGCTGTTCCGGCTGCTGGTGGGGCTGCCACTGCTCTCGGGCGTAGCCCCGGATCACGCCCTGGCCGGTGCCTTGCTGGCCGTGCTGCTGGTTAATACGAGCGGTGCCCTGACCCTGGCCCGGGTGTGGCTGCCGCCGGGCCCCTGGCGCTGGTGTTTGCTGCTCGGGGCCAGCCTCAACCCCTACCTGCTGGTGAATGTCTACGTGCGGGGCGCCTGGCCGGAGGCCTTGGCCCAGGCCCTGCTCTGGTGGTTTGCGGCTGGTCTCGTGGGGGTGCGCCAAAGGCGGCGCTGGGGCCTGGCCATGGCCGCCGGGGCCCTGGCGGCGGTGCTGCTGAGCAACTGGAATGCGGCGCTGCTCACCCTGATCCTCTGGGGGCTGGCGGCGGCGGCCCTGGCGGCGGGGCGGGCCTGGCGGCCGCTGCTGGGCTGGGCTCTCGCAGCATTGCTGGCGCTGCTCGGCACGGCGCTGTTCTGGGGGCCGGCCCTGGCGCTGTTGCCGCAGCTGCGGGCGCCGATCCCGGCTGGATTGTTTCCGGGTGAATTTTTTCTTGCCGGAGCGGCGGGAGCGGGCAGCTTCGCGCAATTGCTGTGGATCCAGGCGCTGGTGCTGGCGCTCCTGCTGGCGGCCCGCTGGCTCGGCTGGGGCGCCAGGGCCGACTGGTTGGGCTGGTGGGGCCTCGGGGTGGGCCTGCTGAGCCTGGCGCTGATGCTGCCGATCAGTGAACCCCTATATGGGCTGGTGACGCCCCTACAGCGGATTCAGTTCCCCTGGCGCTGGCTGGGGCCTGGCTGGCTGGGCGCGCTGCTGTGGCTCACCTCCGCAGGGCTTGCCCATAACCGCCCCAACCAAATGGCTTTGGGGCGCCGCAGCGCCGCCGGGCTGCTGGTGGCTGGCGCCCTGGCCGGCTGGTTCGACGGCCTCTGGCGGTTTCGCACCAACCTGGTGGGCCACGCTCCATCCAGAGCCGAACGCCTCGCCCTGCGCCGGCTGCTGGCCTGCGACCCGCTGCTGCCCTGCCCCGAGGGCGTGAAGGCTCTGGAGGTGGGGGGCGAACTGGCCAAACGCTTCTCACCGCTGGCCGATGGCCGCGTCGCCCTGGCCGGGGTGCCGGATTACAGCCCCGCCAGCGTGCCCGATCGGTCTTGGAACCGGCGCCTGCAAACCTTCTGGCTGCCGGTTTGGCCCCAGGAACAATGGGCCCAGTTCAGCGGCGATGGCAGCGCCCGCCTGATCGACCATGGCCCGCGCCAACGAACCCTGCGGGTGGAAGCCAAAGGCATGGGCAGCCTGCGCCTGATGCAGTGGGCCCATCCGAGCTGGCGCGTGCAGGTACGCCCGGCCCAGTACCCCGCCGCCGCCTGGAGCCCGCCGCTGCCCAATGGTGCGCGCGACGTCGACGGCTGGATCAGCGTTTCCCTGCCCCGGGGGCAATGGGAGGTGGCCCTCTCCTACGGCAGCTCCCGATAAGCCAACTACGATCCCGCCCATGCTGAGTACAGCCGCGCTGAGCACAGCCGCCCGCCCCGCCCAGCCGCTGCTCAGTGCGGTGGTGCCCTTCCTCAACGAAGCGGCCAACCTGCCGCAGCTGCTGGCCAGCCTGGAATTACACCTGGCGGAGCTCGGCATCCCCTGGGAGCTGGTGCTGGTGGACGACGGCAGCCGCGATCACTCCCTGGCCGTAGTGCGCCAAGAGTTGGAACGGCGGCCCGCCCTGCGGGCTACTGTGCTGAGCCTGTCGCGGAACTTTGGCAAGGAGGCCGCACTCACCGCTGGGCTGGAGGTGGCCCGGGGCGATGTGGTGGTGCCGCTGGATGCGGATCTACAGGATCCGCCGGAACTGATCGCCGCGATGCTCGAGCAGTGGCGGCAGGGCTTTGATGTGGTGTATGCCGTGCGCCGGCGGCGGGCTGGCGAAAGCCGCACCAAGCGGTTCACCGCCTTTGGTTTCTACCGGCTGATGGGGCGGCTCAGCAGCACCGCCATCCCAGCCGACACGGGCGATTTCCGATTGATGGACCGCTGCGTGGTAGACGCCCTGGCCCTGCTGCCGGAGCGCAGCCGCTTCATGAAGGGACTATTCGCCTGGGTGGGCTTTCGGCAAACCTCCATCGGCTACGACCGCGACGCCAGACATGGCGGCCGCAGCAACTGGAACTACTGGAAGCTCTGGAACTTGGCCCTCGATGGCATCACCTCCTTCAGCCGTGTACCGCTGCAGGTGCTCAGCGGCGGCGGCCTGGTGATCGCCTGCCTTGCCCTGCTCTACGGCACCTGGATGGTGCTGCGCACGCTGCTATTTGGCATCGACCTGCCCGGCTACGCCTCCCTGATCACCGCCGTGCTGTTCCTCGGCGGCCTGCAACTTATCGGCCTGGGGGTGCTGGGGGAATACCTGGGCCGGGTGTTCGAGGAGGTGAAGCGCAGACCTCTTTATTTAGTAAGAGAGCGCTGGGAACAGGGAGGCTGATCGACCGCAGGAGCGGCGACAGGATGGCAGTTCATCAAGGCCATGGGAGCCAGGGTCTCTACTTTTATGTAGGACTTTTGCGCGGCGCCACTAGCGGCTGCGATGGCACCCTGTGCGGCCTGTGCCGAGAGCTCTATCCCGCCCGCCGCAAGCCGGCGCAATGGCGCAACGCCTGAACACAAAAGCCTGAACACAAAAAATCCCCCGCCAGAGCGGAGGATTTAAAGATCAACTAGGCCAAGGTACAGTTGATTTATTTAGCTTTAGCTTAGCTTTGGCAAGACTTTTAAATCTTAAGCTCAGCCGGGCTATTTAGCCTCAGCCAATAGCAGGAGCGGTCAGAGCCACGGGGGTGGACTGAGCAGCTGCCAGGTCGAGGGGGAAGTTGTGAGCATTGCGCTCGTGCATCACTTCCAT
>JBIKVR010000182.1:0-2952 GCA_044356735.1 Prochlorococcaceae cyanobacterium | reverse complement strand
CGCTGTCGCTGGCGCTGTCGCTGCCGCTGCCGCTGCCGCTGCCGCTGCCGCTGCCGCTGCCGCTGTCTTTTTCGCTGGGGCTGGCCCTGGCCCTGTCGCTATTGCTTGCGCTTCCATGCTTTTATTTGGATTGGCCTATTGGCGCGCCAGCCGCGGGGCTCCTGGCTATGCGGACGCTAAAAGATTTGGAGTGGTGCTGGGAGCGATCGGTGGCACCCGTTTCGAGGGGGCCGATCTGCGGGGTGCCTTTTTCCGTCAGGCCCGTTTGGCCAACACCAGCTTTGCCGCCTCCCGCCGCCAGCCCACCCGCCTGGAGCGGGTCTGCTTCAGTGGCGCTCTGGGGCTGGAGCGGGCCCGGCTGGGGGCCAGCCTGTTGGCCGATCCCCGCGCCCGCCAGCTGTTGGTGACGCTCCAGGGTGCTAATGGCCAGTTTGAGGCGATCAATTTGCGCGGCGCCTGGCTGGAGCAGGTGGATTTGCGGGGTGCCAATCTGCGCTATGCCGATTTGAGCGGTGCCGCCCTGGGCCAGGCCCAGCTACAGCGGGCCAACCTCAAGGCCTGCCAGTGCCTCGGCACCGATTTCAGCGAAGCCCAGCTAGATGGCGCCTGCCTGGAAGGCTGGAATATCGATAGCGGCACCCACCTGGCGGCGGTGCAGGCCAGCCACGTGTACCTGCTGGAGTGCACTGATCAATGGGGCCATCGCCGCGACGACCACCAGCGCGAACGCCTACCTCACGATCCACAAAAAAAGTTCGAGGCTGGAGACTTTGAAACCTACTTCCAGCAGGTGTTGGAAGAGGTGAAGATTCTGATTCGCGGCGGTATCAATCCCAAGGCTTTTCAACAGGCTTTTCAGGAGGTGATGCGGCAACAGCCCCAGATCACCCCCCAGTGCCTCACCAGCATCCGGCGATCAGCTTCAGGGGCGGATGTAATGGCCACCTTTCAGGTGCCCCCAGGCACCGATAAGGCGGCATTTCAACATACACTTGACAGCGAGTATCGGGCCCTTGACAGCAAGTACCGGGCCCTGGAGCTGGAGAATGTGCGATTGCAGGGCCAATTGGCAGCTGCGAGCCAGCGAGCGGAGGTGGAGAGCCGGCGGGCTGATGAACATCATTCCTTGATTCACCAAACCCTAAACCTGGTGAAGGCCCTGGCACCAGCAACTGGAAATCCTCAGCCAGCTAGCATACATAACTACATCAACAATGAACCCACCCGCAGCATGGCTGGCACCCACAATGAATTCCACACCGGCAATGGCAGTTTCGTAAATACCGGCAACTTTCAACCCCAGGGCAGCGCCATCAACCTCGGCAGCCTCAGCGACCAGGCCCGGATCAGCATTGAAGCGCTGAGCGAGGCCAGGCCGGCGGCGGATCAGCCCAGCCTGCGCGAATTGCTCAGCGAACTGAAGCGGCAGATTGATAATGACCCCCAATTGCCAGAAACCGCCAAGGCCGACGCCCTCACTGAGGTGCAGCAGCTGGCTGCAGCGGCCCAGGATCCCAGCGCCAACGCCAGCCTGGCCCGCCGTTCGATCAATGTCCTGCGCGGTCTTGGCGCCACTATTTCCCAAACCACCAAGCTCGCCAACGAAACCACCGGGCTGCTAAGCGCATTGCAAAAGCTATTGCCTCTGATCGCTGGGTTTTTTCCCTGAAAAAGGGTTTTGTTGGTTTATAGGGTTGGCGTTTTGAAGCGCTCGATCTAGCTGTCAATCCTTTCAGATTTGCTCAAGCAGTATGGATTACCGCAGCTGGCCTGGCTAGCCCCAACTGCTCTGGCTAGCGCCAACTTGTCTAGCTAACCTCAAGCCGCTTGGCTTGTAAGCCACTGGCGACCCTGCTGCAGGAAGGCCTGCCAGTCGAGCTTTTCGCTTTCGGCGGCGCGGGCCACGATCAGGGGCGCCTCCCGTTTGATGCGTTCTAGATCTGGTTCACTAACGCCACTGGAGAGGGCCAGCACATCTGCCATAGCCCGGCCCACCACCCGGGTTAGATAGGCGGCGCTGAGGGCCTGCATCGCTCCGCCCACCAGCCAGGTGGCACCGTGCCACTTGAGCAGGCCGGCGAGGGTTTGGCTGCTCCACTCCACCACCCCCAGGGCCAGGCAGGCGCGGGCCAGTTCGGCGGCGGCGGCCCTCAACTGGGCCATGGTCCAGCCGCACTGCCAAAGCCGGGCCATCTCCTTTCGCTTGAGCCAGCAGCCCTGCCTTCTACCTGCTTCCCGGAGCGGGGACCCGCTCCAGCGCCCCCACGGGCAAGGCCACCAGGAGCGCCAAGGGGGCCCACAGGAGCTTGGCTGTGCTGACGCTGGGGAATCGGCGTGTCATGGGAGCAAAGCTCTGGCGCCATTGTGGCCTGTTACCCCTGTTCCTACAGCCTGTGCGACCCCATTCATTCACCCCAGTGAGCGCAGTTGATGATCCAGATGTTGCCGTGCCCAGGGGTGAGATGGCTGGAGGAGATGCAGCTAACTCTTGGGCGGGCATCCTCTTCGTTGGCGGCAATGCGCCGCAGCCCATGTTCATGGGCCAACCAGAGCAGCGAGGCATCGGCAAGATCCGTCGGCAGATAGCCGTACTGCCGCATCCAGCTGGCCATCAGCTTCCGGGTCTCAGCCAGCTGTTTGCGGATCTGGGCGGAAGTGGTTATGGCTCAAACGTTGCCACCTTGGAGCTGTGCTAGCAACTGACTGCAGTGCTGCACCAGCTCAGGCAGATCGACCTGGATGGCACCCCAGACCACAGAGTCGCTCACATTTTGATACTCGTGGGTGAGCAGGTTGCGGAAGTCGATAATCTGACGGCCCTCAGGGATAGCGGCGAACAGCTGGGGAGACCGCTGGGAGATCACCTTCAGGGCTTCACCGATGATGATGAATTCACGCTCCACGGCGGAACGAATCAAGCGCGTGGCGATGTAAGTGTCTTCATCGATCGCC
>JBIKVR010000055.1:0-17906 GCA_044356735.1 Prochlorococcaceae cyanobacterium | reverse complement strand
ATAAGGGCCCAGCCTGGCCGCAGCGACCCTGATCCCTGATCCTGCCTAGCAGGTTTCGACGGTCCCAAAAGGGTTATGAACGATCTCGCCCGATGGGACGATCCAGGGAGAATCCAGGCCACCAATGGCCCAGAGCCCTGATCCAGCCTGGCTTTTTTGTGATGCCCGGTGCCGGTTTCGAACCAGCGACATCCTGCTTGTAAGGCAGGCGCTCTACCGCTGAGCTAACCGGGCATGTCGCCATTGTGCCGTCACACTCGCCCCTGGCACCACCCCCCTCCCTTGGAGATCCCCCGTAGAAATGGCTAGCGGCCGCCACCACGACAGGGCCACCTGGCTGCTGGCCCTGCCCTTCGGGGGGCTGTGGTGGCCTGCCCTGGGCCTGGGCGGCCTGGGGGTGGCCAGCTTGGCTTTTTTGCTGGGCGGCCTGCTGCTGTCGCCGGATCTGGACACCCGCTCCAACCCCAGCCAGCGCTGGGGGCCGCTGCGCTGGCTGTGGTGGCCCTACCGCAAGCTGCTGCGGCACCGCTCGCTGCTGTCCCACAGTCCGCTGCTGGGCACGGCGATCAGGCTGGCCTACCTGGCCCTGCTCTGCCTCGGCCTCAGCCTGCTGCTGGCGCCCCTGGGGGGGCCGCCGCCGCCGCAGCTGCTGCAGATGACGGTCGACTTGTGGCGGCAGCAGCGGCCCCTGCTGCTGGCGGCTTTGCTGGGGGTGGAAGCCAGCGCTTGGCTGCACCTGATCCAAGACGGCGATCCGATGCCGCGCACCCCCAGGCTGCTGCGCCGCCGGGGTCGCAAACGCCAGGGCCGAGGGGGAAGCAGCCAAAGGGGCAGGCGCCAGGCGCGGAGCAACCAAAGGCGGTGACAGGCTGGAGGCCCCGTGAGCCCTCGCCGCGATGGACGCCCCGATCCAGGTCTCCCCACAGCCGCCCGCCAGACCAGGGGAAGGCGACCAGGCCAGCGGCAGCCCAGTTCTTCACCAGGCCGTTCCCCAGGCAGACCGGGGCCCAGGGAACGGAGACCTGGCGGCATTGGCGGAGTTGGTGGCGGTGGTGGCGCAGCTGCGCGATCCAGAGCGGGGCTGTCCTTGGGATCTGCAGCAGACCCACAGCTCTTTGGTGCCTTACCTGCTGGAGGAAGCCCATGAGCTGGCCGATGCCATCCGCCACGGCGACGACCGTCAACTGGCGGAAGAGCTGGGGGATCTGCTGTTGCAGGTGGTGCTCCACGCCCAACTGGCCCGTGAACAGGGCCGCTTTGATCTGGCCCAGATCGCCCAGGGCATCAGCGCCAAGCTGATCCGGCGGCATCCCCACGTATTTGGGGCCGACGACGATCCGGCCCGGCTGGATCGCGGCCAGGCCGGCAGCAGCGAGGCCGTGGCGCTGCGCTGGCAGCAGATCAAGGCCCTGGAAAGGCAGCAGCTGGCCACCTCCCCAGCCAGCCAGGCCCCAGATGACCAGTCGCCAGAGGCGGGGGGCAGCGCCAGCCCCCTCAGCGATCTGCTCAGGGCCAAGCTGCGCGGTCAGCCCGCCCTGGCCGGCGCCATGGCCATCTCCCGCAAGGCCGCTGCGGCCGGCTTCGAATGGGACGACATCGAGGGCGTCTGGGCAAAGGTGCATGAGGAGCTCGACGAGCTCAAGGAGGCCGTGGCCGAACTCCATAAGCACGGCAGCCATCACCAGAGCAGCGATGACCAGGCCAGCGATACCCAAATCAGCGCCAACCAGGCCAGCCAGGCCCTGATCCATGCCCAGGAGGAACTGGGGGATGTGATCTTCACCCTGGTGAATGTGGCCCGCTGGTGCGGCTTGGATCCGGAGGCGGGCCTGGCCGGCACCAACCAGCGTTTTTTGCAGCGCTTCTCTCGGGTGGAAGCCGCCCTCAGCGGCGAGCTGCAGGGAAAGAGCATCCGCGAACTGGAGGCTCACTGGCAGCGGGCCAAAGCCGCGATTCGGGCGGAAAAAATCGGCGAAAATACCACAGAATAGAGCAACAAAAAATCAGAGACGAAAGGCATAAAGAATGACAATTGATTAAGGGGTGCCTCGGCCCTATCTATCCCTCGTCGGGTCGCTGTCGCCGCTGCTCCTTGATGCCGCCACGGCGCCGCTTGGCCGTGAGCCTTCGCTCCACCGAGCCCCTGGTGGGTTTCGTGGCCCGGCGGGGCGGCGGCGGCGGTTTGATCGCGGCGCGCAGTAGCTGCACCAGCCGCTGCTGCGCCGCCTGGCGGTTCAACCACTGGGAGCGGTGCTCGGCGGCCACCACCACCAGCACCCCATCCACCAGCCGTTCGGCCAGCCGCGCCAGGGCCCGCTGCCGCAGATGTTCGGGCAGTGCCGCCGTGGCGCTCAGATCGAAGACCAGTTCCACCCGCGAATCGGTGGTGTTCACCCCCTGGCCGCCGGGTCCCGAGGCCCGCGAGAAGCGCCAGCCCAGCTCCGCGGCTGGGATGCACCAGCGCTCGTCGATCGGCAGGTCCGGCACGGTCATGGGCGTCTCCTAGAGCAGGCTCACCAGGCCGCTGCCGATGTCCAGGTAGGCGGGCTGAATGCGCAGCCGGCCCTCAGCCAGCGCCTGGGCCAGCAGCTGGCTGGCCCGCGGCAGGGCGGCGGCGGCGGCGCGGGCATTGGCCTGCACCGCCCGCTCCAGCCCTTCATCCCCGGCCAAGGGGGCAGGGGGCAGGGCCTGGCGGATTGGCAGCACCAGCTGCTCCAACAGGGGCGTCAGCGGCCCGTCGCCCAGGGCCGCCCGCACCGCCCCGCAGCCGCTATGGCCCAGCACCAGGATCAGCGGCACCCGCAACTCGGCCACGGCGTACTCCAATGAAGCCACACCAGCCGGGAAGGCGGTGTTGCCGGCGCTGCGCACCTGGAACAGCTCGCCGGCCCCGGCGGCAAACAGCCACTCCGGCGCCAGCCGCGAATCGGCGCAGCAGAGCAGCGCCGCCCAGGGTTGCTGGCCCTGGGCCAGGTCCTCGGCCCCACCTGACAGCGCAGCGGCGATTGCGCCAGCAACAACGCCGCCCGCTGGCTCGGATCGCCGCTCGCCGCCGCCCGCTGCCACACAGCCGCGAACTCGCGGTTGCGACGCAGCAATTCCCGCAACGGATCGGCCAGGGGGGCACAGGCCCCCAAGCGGCGCCGCAGCAACTCGTTAGCGCTCTCCGCCCAGGCCGGCGCCACGCCGGCCCCCAAGGCCAGCCCGCCCCCCAGCAGGGCCGCCAGCCGCAGCCAGGCCCGTCGCCCCAGGCGCGGCGACAAAGCTATGGGCAACAAAGCTGTGGGCGACAAATTGGCGGGCTTAGGTGCCAAGGATTCGTGACAGGAGGTGCTGTTGAAGGTTTAGCTGTAATCAAGCCGTCCCGATGGCCCCTCCTTTGGGGCAGGCGGCATCCGATCCACCGGCAGCAGAAGCAATCCATGGCCCACTCTTTTGCCGCTGAGCCGGCCGCCACCCCGGGCTGGGTGGATGAGGTGTTCGATGGGGTCCGCTACGGCCTGGCCGGCCAGGTGATCGCCGAGCAGCACTCCCCCTACCAGCGGGTCACGATCATCGACAGCCAGCGCTACGGCAAGGGCCTGTTGCTCGATGGCTGCTGGATGACCGCCGAGCGCCAGGAGCGCCACTATCACGAGGCGATCGTGCATCCGGCCCTCTGCGGCGCCGAGAGCATCGAAAAGGTGCTGGTGATCGGCGGCGGCGATGGCGGCACGGCGCGGGAATGCCTGCGCCATGCCGGCGTAGGCCAGCTCGACCTGGTGGAGATCGACGGGCTGGTGGTGGAGTGGAGCCAGCGATACCTGCCCGCGATCGGCGGTGCGGCCTGGGCTGATCCGCGCCTGCGGCTCACGGTGGGCGACGGCATCGCCTGGGTCCGCGACGCCGCCGCCGCCAGCTACGACGTGGTGATCGTCGATGGCTCCGACCCGGCCGGACCGGCGGAAGGACTGTTCAATCGCGCTTTCTTTGAACACTGCCGCCGCATCCTCAAGCCCGGTGGCGTATTTGCCACCCAGAGCGAATCCCCCGAGGCCTTCCGCCAGGTGCACCTGGACACCGTGCGCCTGCTGCGCGAGGTGTTTTGTCATGCCGACCCCCTCTACGGCTGGGTGCCGATGTACCCGAGCGGCTGGTGGAGCTGGACCTTTGCGGCCCCAGACGGCCCCCGCTACCTGCAGCCCCGGGCCGAGCGGGCCGCGGCCGTGGCCGCTGGCTGTCAAATTTGGAGTCCCCGCTGGCAGCGCGGCGGCTTTGATGCGGTGCCGGCCGCCATCGAGCGGGAGCTGCAAGCCCCCGCTGCCGCCAGCTGAGCCCAGCCCGCCAACCAAACCCAGTCCGCCAGCCAGCCCGGCTTTCTCCCACCGATCCAGCCCTTGAGCTCAGCCGATCTCTCCTGCTTTGAAACCGACGGTGCCATTTACATGGCCAGTCGCCGCGATCCCAGCGGTTGCCGGGTGGGCCTGTTTGGGGTGCCCTACGACGGCACCACCTCCTTTCGGCCCGGCACCCGCTTCGGGCCGGCGGCGATCCGGGAGGTGAGCGGCGGGCTGGAGAGCTACTGCCCCCAACTCGATGCCGACCTGGAGGAATTGGCCTTCGCCGATCTGGGGGCCGTGGCCATTCCCTGCGGCGCCCCGGAGCCGGTGGTGGCGGCGGTGCGCCAGGCCACTGAACAGGTGCTGGCCCTGGGGCTGAAGCCGCTGATGTTGGGCGGTGAACACTCGATCAGCTCCGGGGCCGTGGCCGCCGTGGCCGCCCGCCATCCGCAGCTGGTGCTGCTGCAGCTCGATGCCCACGCCGACCTGCGGCACGAGTGGCTGGGCAACCAGCACAGCCACGCCTGCGCCATGCGCCGCTGCCTGGAGGTGTTGCCCAGCGGCAAGTTGCTGCAACTGGCGATTCGCAGCGGCACCCGCCAGGAATTCGCCGAGCTGCGCAGCCAGCAACGGCTGGTGGCGATCGAGCGGCTCACGGAAACCCTGGCCCCCCTGCGCGGCCAACCGCTCTATCTCACCGTGGACCTGGACTGGTTCGATCCGGCCGTGCTGCCCGGCACCGGCACGCCAGAGCCGGGCGGCTTCCTCTGGAGCCACTTCGCCGCCCTGGTGGAGGAACTGCGCCATCACCAGCTGGTGGCCGCCGACGTGGTGGAGCTGGCCCCGCAGCTCGACCCCAGCGGCGTGAGCAGCGTGCTGGCCGCCAAGGTGGTGCGCAGTCTGCTGCTATTAATGGCCGGCTGAACCGTCACGACGCCAAGCCCCAGACTGGTTTGCCAAATTCAATACCAGGCTAGAAATGCCTAGCTAGCTCTGCCTGGCTACAAATCCCAGGCAGAGCTAGCTAGTTGACTAGTAGCAGCAGGTGCCACTGGTGCGCTGCTCCCGCAGGCGCTCGTGCTGCTGACTGATCAGCAGGATGGCCAGGGTGGGGTGGTTGTGCAGCAGGTTGAGGAAGCGCAAGCGATCTAGCCGAACAACCTCCACCGGGGTGCGGGCCACCGCCTCGGTGCGGTAGAGGTCCTCTCGCCAGAGGATATCCTGGTAGCTGAACAACTCTCCGGGCCTGTAGCAGAGCCGTTCGGAGCGCTCACCAATCACCTCAACGATGCCGCGCCGCACAGCGTGGATGGCATCAGCAGCTCCGCCGCGACTGAATACCCTGGCGCCGGTAGGCAAGGTCATCACCTCGCAGTCCACCTGGGAGGCCATCAACTCAAGCGGGCTAAGACCGGCGATCGACTGGGCAGCCCTGGCTGTCACAGCAGTGGCGTTTCTGAGCAATCCCCTCACCTCCTCTGAACCGGTAGATGAACCATTAGAGCGCCTAGAGGGGCCTAGGGGAAGCTGTTGGCGTAAATCAAATCTGCACTCAAGGAGAGCAGCGGCCGTTATTGCGCTTTTCTGCCACCCAGCTCAGGCATCGAGGTCAAACAGCCAGCAAGCTGGTCCATGGGCAAAGGCAAGCCACCAAAACCGGCCGCCCAAAACCGGTAGCCCAAAACTGGTAGCCAAGATGGTCCACTGAGCCATTGGCCGGCAAGGTGGTATCTGGCAGAATGGTATCCAAGAATACATTGGACGGCTTCAGCTACAGTTAACTTTTCACATGCGGTTGAATTTCCTCGGCCACTGCCGTGGCAATCGCCATATTGCAGTGGCAATCGCGATATTGCAGTGGCAATCACGATATGGCAAATTTCTTGCTTTGGGCACCCGTAGGCATCAACGTGGGGCCATATTAACACAGTGCAATTTCATTGAAAATCTCGAATTTAGTTAAAATGGATTTTGATATTTTCTTGAGTTGCTCTTCAGCAATATCAGATTTGAACTATCATGTCGCGAAATTACAGGGCGTAACATCGACTGCATGGAGTCCGTCAAAATAGAATCTACCAAAACAACAACTAGTGCGCCAGCTATCTCATAAGCTCATTGCAAAACTCGAATTAGCCTTTAGCTGGTGTGCGCTCGCCAGGCGAGATTCCTGCTCAGTGTGAACAACGGCGTGAACAATTGCCAGGCGCTCATTGACGCCTGTTCCTCCGATTGGAGTCGAGTGGCTCCAACTCCAAGGTCTCAAACATGCCGATCAAGCTTAGTTGCTGGTCGATCGGCCCGCTGGCACCAGCGGGTGCCGTGGTCTGGCTGGTGAGCGGTAGCCGCGGCGGCCGGGCCGTCCAGTGGGGACACCAGAGTTCGCCGCTGAGCTCGGCAGGGATGGTCAGCTGGCGCATCTGGCACCAGCCCGGCCGCCCCCCACAGCCAACTTGTGCCTCGCTCAGCGGGGCACAGTGGCGGCAACTTCGGCAGCTGGGGCGATGGGCCATTCGGCATGGTCATGGGGGAGCCGCACCTTAGGCAGGTCAACTGCTATTTACCAGGTGGCTTACCGAATACTGCAGCTGTCTTGCTGCTAACTGCCCGGCCCAGGCAAAGCAGCAGTTCCAGGTCAGAAGCGCTCTCCATAGGATCCGCCGATCCGCAGCGCCCTGTCCCCATGGCCGACCTTCCCAACAACGCCGTTTTGCGGCGCACCCCCCTGCATGGGACGGCCCAGGCGGCTGGGGGGCGCATGGTGCCCTTCGCGGGCTGGGAGATGGCCCTGCAGTTCGCCGGTCTGGTGGCCGAACACAGGGCCGTGCGCCAGGACTGCGGTCTGTTCGACATCTCCCACATGGGGGTGATCAGCCTGCGCGGCGACGCGGTTAAAGATGCCCTCCAGGAGCTGGTGCCCAGCGACCTCCATCGCATCGGCCCCGGCGAGGCCTGCTACACGGTGCTGCTCAACGAGCAGGGCGGCGTCCGCGATGACCTGATCGTCTATGACCGCGGCTGGACTAGCTCATCTTCAAATAACAGCCCGTTTGCAAATGGCAGCCAGTCTGGAGATGACAGCCAGTTTGCAGATGACAGCCAGTCTGCCCATAACAGCCATGAGCTGCTGCTGGTGATCAATGCCGCCTGTGCCGAAGCGGATACGGCCTGGATCCGCAGCCAGATCCAGGCCAAGGGGATCACGGTGGCCGAGCGCAAGGGCGACGGCGTGCTGTTGGCCCTGCAGGGTCCCCGGGCTGCCACCCGGCTGGAGGCCCTGGCCGGTGTCTCCCTGGCGAATCTGCCGCGTTTTGGCCACCGGGAGCTGCGGCTGGCGGGCAGGGCGAGCGGGGCGGCGGCGGCGGCCCAGGTGTTCGTGGGCCGCACCGGCTACACCGGGGAAGACGGCTTTGAGCTGCTGCTGGAGCGAGAGCCCGGCATCGCCCTCTGGCAGCAGCTGGTGGCGGAGGGGGTGGCCCCCTGTGGCCTCGGCGCCCGCGACAGCCTGCGGCTGGAGGCGGCCATGCACCTCTACGGCCATGAACTGGATGCCAGCACCACCCCCCTGGAGGCGGGCCTGGGCTGGTTGGTGCACCTGGAGATGCCCAAGCCCTTCATCGGCCGCCAGGTGCTGGAGCGCCAGAGCGCCGAGGGCCCCAGCCGGCGGCTGGTGGGCCTGAAGCTGCGGGGTCGCGCCATCGCCCGCCACGGCTATCCGGTGCTCGCCGATGGCCAACCGGTGGGGGTGGTTACCAGCGGCAGCTGGTCGCCAAGCCTGGAAGAAGCGATTGCCCTGGCCTATGTGCCGGCCGGCCTGGCCAAGCTGGGCACTGCATTGGCGGTGGAAATCCGCGGCAAAGCGGAGCCGGCGATGGTGGTAAGCCGGCCTTTTTATCGTCGCAGCTGACTGGTCTTTGATTTTTCCCGAGCCGCTGCTACGGCTACACGGGCTACTTCTCTTCGGCTGCTCCCCAGTGCCCTCCCCGGAACCGCCCCTCCCTGCCGCCATTGCCCTCGGCAGCAATCTGGGCAACTCCAGGGCCACCCTGGAGCAGGCCCTCGCCGTGCTCGACAACAGCGCCGGGGTGCGGTTGCTGGTTCGCTCCAGCTGGTATCGGAGCGCCCCGGTGGGCCCCATCCAGCCGGATTATCTCAACGGCTGTGCGCTGCTGGAGGTGACCCTGTCGCCCGATGCCCTGCTGGATCGCCTGCTCGAAACCGAACACCAGTTCGGGCGCGTTCGGGCCGAGCATTGGGGGCCCCGCACCCTTGATCTGGATCTCATTTTTTACGGCCAACGCCGCCTGGACACGCCTCGCCTCCAGCTGCCCCATCCACGCCTGCGGGAGCGAGCTTTCGTCTTGATACCACTGGCCCAGATCGCTCCTGAATGGATTGATCCGGTGTCTGGCCGCACGGTGCGGGAGCTGGCGCTGGCGCTGGCTGATCAGGGCGATGTGGAACGCCTGGATGGACACCCGTGATCGCGGCAAGCTGGCTGCTGGTGGGCGATTCGAACCACACCCCGCTTGCACAAGAGGGGCTCCGGGCCGTCCAGGGCGCAAGCCTTGGCCAGGGGGAATCACTTTGTGATGGACATGCAAGACCGCTGTCTTTTCAAACCAAGCGCCCACCCGAGCTCTGCGATGTGCCGTGGGAAAATCGCCGATTGATTTCGGGTTCCCCCATGCGCAGCCACGGGTGCGGCGATCTGCGCGCCGATCAGGCCGGCCAGCAGGTGATGCTGTGCGGTTGGGTGGACCGGCGCCGCGACCACGGCGGGGTGATCTTCATCGACCTGCGCGACCGCAGCGGCACCGTGCAGATCACCGTGGATCCAGAACTCGGCGCCGGCGATGCCGAGTTCGGCGCCACCTTCGAGGCCGCCGGCCACCTGCGCCACGAAACCGTGATTCAGGTGAGCGGCGCTGTGCGCAACAGACCCGACGAATCGATCAACGACAACCTCAAAACCGGGGCGATTGAGGTGCTGGCCAGCAGCATCACCCTGCTCAATGCCGTTAAGGGCAACCTCCCCTTCCCGGTGTCGGTGCACGACGAGGAGAACACCCGCGAGGAGCTGCGCCTCAAATACCGCTATCTGGATCTGCGCCGCAAGCGCATGAACGAAAACCTGCGCCTGCGGGCGCTGACGATCCGCACCGCCCGCGCCAGCTTGGAGGCCGAGGGTTTCATCGAGGTGGAAACGCCGGTGCTCACCCGCTCCACCCCCGAGGGCGCCCGCGATTACCTGGTGCCCAGTCGGGTGTGCGGCGGCGAGTGGTTCGCCCTGCCCCAGTCGCCCCAGCTGTTCAAGCAGCTGCTGATGGTGGGCGGCATCGAGCGCTACTACCAGGTGGCCCGCTGCTTCCGCGACGAGGACCTCAGGGCCGATCGCCAGCCGGAATTCACCCAGCTGGACATGGAGATGAGCTTCATGGACCAGGAGCAGATCCTGGAGCTGAACGAAAAGCTGATCTGCGCCATCTGGCAGGCGGTGAAGGGCATCGAGCTGCCCCGGCCCTTCCCCCGGCTCAGCTGGCATGAGGCGATGGAGCGCTACGGCAGCGACCGGCCCGACACCCGCTACGGCCTGGAGCTGGTGAACGTGAGCGACCTGGTGGCTGAGATGGGCTTCAAGGTGTTCAGCGGTGCGGTGAAGGCCGGCGGCGCGGTGAAGGTGATCGCCGTGCCCGGCGGCAACGAGGCGATCAGCAATGTGCGCATCAAACCCGGCGGCGATGTGTTCAGCGAAGCACAGAAAGCTGGCGCGGGTGGATTGGCCTTCATCCGGGTGCGCGAAGGCGGCGAGATCGACAGCATTGGCGCCATCAAGGACAACCTCAGCGAGGCCAGCAAAGCCGAGCTGCTGGAGCGCACCAATGCCGAGCCCGGCACCCTGCTGCTGTTCGGCGCCGGCGACACCGCCACGGTGAACAAGGCCCTGGATCGGGTGCGCCAATACCTGGCCAAGGAATTGGGGTTAGTGCCCAAGGACCGCGACAACGACAAGTGGAACTTCCTCTGGGTGGTGGACTTTCCGATGTTCGAGTTCAACAAAGACGAAAACCGCCTGGAGGCGCTGCACCACCCCTTCTGCGCCCCCAACCCGGATGACCTGGGCAGCGATCCGGCCCAGTGGGCGGCAAATCTGCCCAGTGCTCGCGCCCGGGCCTACGACCTGGTGCTCAACGGCCTGGAACTGGGGGGCGGCTCCCTGCGCATCCACGATTCGGCCCTGCAGCGCCAGGTGCTGCAAACGATCGGCCTGCCGTTAGAGGAGGCCGATCGCCAGTTCGGCTTCCTGATGGATGCCCTGGACATGGGCGCCCCACCCCATGGCGGCATCGCCTTTGGCCTCGACCGGATGGTGATGCTGCTGGCGGGCGAGGAATCGATCCGCGACACGATCGCCTTCCCAAAAACCCAGCAGGCCCGCTGTCTGCTCACCCAGGCCCCCGCCGATGTGGCCAGCAAGCAACTCGAGGAGCTGCACGTGGCCAGCACCTGGGTGGAGGAGGAGGCCTGACGCAAAGGGGCGATATCAGCCCAGGGGCGCCCCTGGTTGCGCGCGGCGTTACTTAAGGGCGGCGTTACTAAAGGGCGGCGTTACTTAAAGGCGGCGGTATTCAAGGGCGGCGGTTTTGAGCTCAGTCAACCTGGTCGATGCGGCGATAGCCAAACCAGTCGGGGCGGAGCGGTGTCGCCGCCGCCCCTGGATCGGCGCTGAGGTGCAGCTGCCAGCCATCCACCTGCACAATTGGATGGATGTCGTCAAGGTGGCGCAGCCGGGCGCCGGGCAGCAGCTGGGACCGGGCCTGGGCCCTGGCCGCCTGCCGGGAGTTGGCCACCAGCAGCGAAAAGCTGTGCAGCTCCGCCAGGGCGGCGGGGTCATAGCCACCGCCATTGACGAACCAAAGGCGCTCCGGACCGGCATAGGGCTGGCGGCACAGCTGCAGCCGCCAACCCGCCACCCCATCCAGGGCCAGCCAACTGTCGATGTGCAGGCCGCGGCGGCGGCCAAACCACTGCTCCCTCAGCTGGGGCAGGGTGTCGTCGATCGTGGCGCCGGCCACAAAGCGCACGTCGTGCAGTTCGATGTGGCAGCCATCGACACGGCCGCCGAGCACCACCAGAAATAGCCGCACCACCAGCCACCAATCCCCAGGAACGCCGCATCCTGGCTTAACCCTCTGCTGGCCGGAGCAGATACGAACTCCCACGATCTGGCCGCCAACCGGCTAAACAGGCTGGAATCGGAGCTACAAAGAAATCACTGCGGCTTATTGCGATGACCATCGGCGCCCCCCCATCGATATCGGCATCGCCACCGACCAAAGGGAGCAGATCGCCGCGAGCTTGGCGCGGGTGCTGGCCGACAGCACGGTGCTCTACGCCAAAACCCATGGCTTCCACTGGAATGTCACCGGGCCGATGTTCAACACGCTCCACTTGATGTTCATGGAGCAGTACACCGAGCTCTGGAACTCCTTAGACGCGATCGCCGAGCGCATCCGCGCCCTCGGCTGCCGCGCCCCCTATGGCGGCCAGGCGATCGGCCAGCTGGCCTCGATCGCCGAGACGGAAGGCAGCCCCAATGCCCTGGCGATGGTGCGCGAACTGGTGGAGGGCCATGAGGCCGTGGCCCGCACGATCCGCAGCGGTTTCGCCGTCGCCAACGAGGCCAACGACCAACCCACGGCAGACCTACTCACCCAGCGCCTGCAAATCCACGAGAAAACCGCCTGGATGCTGCGCAGCCTGCTGGAGGCCTGAGTAGGGAAGCTCGACCGGGCTGCTGGCAGCCCCAGCAGGGAACCCAGAGCAGGGAAGCTGACCGGTCTGCGGGAAGCCCGAGCAGGCTGCCGCAAGCCTGAGCAGGGAGGGCTGAGCAGAGAAGCCCGAGCAAGCTGGCTGCTCCCCAGTTGGCAGGCAGCCAGAACACCCGCGTAGACCCCCAGCCAGCCGGCGGGCACTGGGGGGTTGATGTAAATGCGTACATTGAAGGATCAGCCGCGCAGGATCCGCCGTACCGCCATGAGCAAATTCGTTTTTGTCACCGGCGGGGTGGTTTCCAGCATCGGCAAGGGCATCGTGGCCGCCAGCCTGGGCCGGCTGCTGAAAAGCCGCGGCTACAGCGTCTCGATCCTGAAGCTGGATCCATACCTCAACGTCGATCCGGGCACGATGAGCCCCTACCAGCACGGGGAGGTGTTCGTTACGGAAGACGGCGCCGAGACCGACCTGGATCTGGGCCACTACGAGCGTTTCACCGACACGGCGATGTCGCGGCTGAACAGCGTTACCACCGGTTCGATCTACCAGGCGGTGATCAATAAGGAGCGGCGCGGTAACTACAACGGCGGCACAGTGCAGGTGATCCCCCACATCACCGGCGAAATCCGCGAGCGCATTCATCGGGTGGCCGCCAACAGCGGCGCCGACGTGGTGATCACCGAAATTGGCGGCACCGTGGGCGATATCGAATCGCTGCCATTTTTGGAGGCGATACGTGAGTTTCGCGGCGATGTGGGCCGCCATGACACGGCCTATGTGCACGTAACTCTACTGCCCTACATCGGCACCTCCGGCGAACTGAAGACCAAGCCCACCCAACACTCGGTGAAGGAGTTGCGCTCGATCGGCATCCAGCCCGACCTGCTGGTCTGCCGCAGTGATCGCCGCATCAGCAACGAGCTCAAAGGCAAGATTGGCGGCTTCTGCGGCGTCCACAATCGCGCCGTGATCCAATCCCTCGATGCCGACAGCATCTACGCCGTGCCGCTGGCCATGGAGGAGGAGGGCCTCTGCCGCGAGGTGCTGGCGGTGCTGCAACTGGCCGACCACGACAGCGACATGAGCGGCTGGGCCGAGCTGGTGACCAAACTGCGCAACCCGGGCCCGGCGGTAAAGGTGGCCCTTGTGGGCAAGTACGTGCAGTTAAACGACGCTTATCTATCGGTGGTGGAGGCGCTGCGCCACGCCTGCCTGGATCGGGATGCCTCCCTGGATCTGCGCTGGATCTGCGCTGAACAGATCGAAGCCCAGGGGGCGGAGGCCCTGCTACAGGGCATGGATGCGGTGGTGGTGCCCGGCGGCTTTGGCAACCGGGGCGTGGACGGCAAGGTGGCCGCCATTCGCTGGGCCCGGGAACAAAGGGTGCCCTTCCTGGGCCTGTGTCTGGGGATGCAGTGCGCCGTGATCGAGTGGGCCCGCAATCTGGCTGGCCTCAAGGGAGCCACCAGCGCCGAACTCGACCCCGACAGCCCCCATCCGGTGATCCACCTGCTGCCAGAACAGCAGGACGTGGTGGACCTGGGCGGCACCATGCGCCTGGGGGTATACCCCTGTCGGCTTAGCCCGGGCACCATGGGCCATCAGCTGTATGGCGATGCGGTGATCTACGAGCGCCACCGTCATCGCTATGAGTTTAACAATGCCTACCGCAACCTATTCATAGAGTCTGGCTATGTAGTGAGCGGCAGTTCTCCCGATGGTCGGCTGGTGGAACTGATCGAACTGAGGGGCCATCCCTTCTTCACAGCCTGCCAATACCACCCCGAATTCCTCTCCCGGCCCGGCAAACCCCACCCCCTGTTCCGGGGGCTGATCGAGGCGGCCCAACTGCACGGCCCTGGCAAGGCGCAGGCCCTGGCTACCGGCGCCCCAGGGAGCGAACAGGCCAGCGCCAATGGCAATGGCAATGGCAATGGCAATGGCAATGGCAATGGCGCCACCAAAGCTGAGGCCAGTGCTGCTGAGGCCATTGCTGCGGAGGCCATGGCAACCATCGCCTCGTCAGGGGCATGAGCTGCTCTGCCCATGTGCCCCACCTGGCCAACCGCCGCCACACCGCCAGCGCTGCCACCGCCAGCGGGCGGGCCAGCCATGGCCCCGGCTTCCCCAGCAGCAGATAGCAGCCCCGTGTGCCCCGACCCCGTTCCCAGCCTGCCCGTAGTGGAAACCTTCCATTCACTGCAGGGGGAGGGAGTCCATGCCGGCCGCAGTGCCTTCTTCATCCGGCTGGCGGGCTGCCAGGTGGGTTGCAGCTGGTGCGACACCAAGCACTCCTGGCCCCTGGCGGCCCATCCGCAGCGGTCCCTGGCCGAGCTGGTGGTGGAAGCGCAGGCCGCCGCCAATGCCGGGGCTGCCTTTCTGGTGATCACCGGCGGCGAACCGCTGCACCACCAGCTCGATCCACTATGCAAAGCCCTGCGGCAGCTATCGGCACCGGGCGGCAAAGCGGTGCCGCTGCACCTGGAAACCAGCGGCGTGGATCCCCTCAGCGGCCAATTTGACTGGATTACCCTCTCCCCCAAGCGCCACCGGCCGCCCAGGCCAGAACTGCTGGCCGCCTGCCACGAACTGAAGCTGGTGGTGCACTGCGGCGACGACCTCAGCTTTGCGGCGGCCATGGCCGCCGCCGCCCGCCGACAGCGCCGCGCCGACAGCCAAGGGCGGGATCAGGGCTCAGATCAAAGTGTGGATCAGGAGCCGGTTCGGAGGCCGGTGCTGCTGCTGCAGCCGGGGGCCGACTGCGCCGCCGGCCAGCAACTGGCGATCGACTACGTGAAGGCCAATCCCGATTGGCGTCTCAGCCTGCAGAGCCACAAGCTGCTGGGCCTGCGCTGAGCTGTAGAGCCAGTTGATTAGCGAAGCTTTTAAAAATCAAACCAGGATCAATGTGGCCGTGATTCCCTGATGCCCGTGATGGTCTCAGTAAGGGTTCTCAGTTGGCAGCAGCACCGCCGGGAGGGCCGCCGGCAGGATCGCCGGCAGGGCCGTTTTCCATCCTTTACTTTGCAGTTGCCTGGCGGCCAACGGCCCGAGGCCGTCAATTCACGTGAATAGCAACGCCCTAAGGCCCCGGGAGAACTTGGCGGCTTTTTCCCATTGGGTTATCCCCAAGCATGCCGCTGGCAGCACAGATGAGGCCTGCAGAAAGCCAATAAAGGCAAAACCGTCTAGAGCTTCAGTCCGTGCGACCAACCGCACCGCCATCAATGACTATAGGTAGAGCACTCCAATGCTAATAAGCGAGTTTCCAGTGCTGCCGATACCAACCACATTGTCGCCTGAAGCGGTAGACTGGTTGAAGTTTGTCAACCCTCCCAACACGCTGGCACCGCCAAGACCGCCGAAACCGCCAAGCAAGGAGGCAAGCGACGGCCTGGCGCCGCCAGATAGCGCTTCACAGTTCCGATCCACAAGCAAGCTGATTTGAGACACACAAAAAACCGGAAAAAGACCGGATGAATGTTGGCTCTGATTTTCTAGCCACGCCTTGAGTAAACATCCAAAGGCGCAGCGAATATGCAACGCCCAGATAACAAGCAATAAAAAGCCGCTTGATATATCAAGCGGCATACACTAGTCAACGATCAATAACCTGACTTTGTCAGGCCATGACTGAGCTTCAAAATCAGAACAGTTTGATCACGCCGGTGCTAACAAGGCTCAGGTCGCCACCAATGCCAACATAGTTGTCGCGGGTACCAAGCTGGTTGAAGAGCAGAACAGAACCACCACCGTTGAAAGATTCGGCGCTCTTGTCGGCGATTTCTTGGATAGCAGTGTTGATTGAAGTCATGTTAACAAAGCAAAGTGTGGATAAGCGGGGACAAGCCCCACACCTTGTTTAGATCCACAAAGAACACTTGGCCCCCATTTCAGCCAATGCGCTGAGCTTCAACAGCTAAGTGAATGAAAAAGCATTCAGCCGAACCGGTCTGCGCCAAAACTATTGTCGGTCGCGCCCTCCTGCAGACATTCCTGGCCAACTGGCCGGGGCAAAAAGGCAAGCCGACTGGCCTGGCCCCAACTTCAAGGCAGCGCCAGGGCCGGCTGGCTGTTGGTCTCCGCCTTCCATAGCCGCCAACGCAGCTGTAGCGGTATGGGGGCATCCACCACGATCGGGGCACTGACGTTGTACGGCACCACGAACGGCTTGCCGGCCATGGGCACAAAGCGCTCCCTGGGCTGGATGCCGGGGCAGGCCATGCGGGTAGACGCCAGGGGCCCCACCTCGCTCACCCGATACAAAACCGCCCCCTGACCTGCCGCCAGCGGCTCAGGCCGCAGCCTGGCGCTGAAGCTGTACTGGTTGCAATCCACCAGGGTGGTTTGGCCCACGATCAGCTCCACGCGCCAGTCGCGGGGGTTGGCCGAGATGCTGGCATCGGCACTGGGGCGCAGCAGCCCGGGCAATTGGATCACCCAGCGGCGATCGCCAGCGACAGGGGCTGGATAGCCGCTCAAATTCAACCGAGGGATGGCCTGGGCCGCCGGTGCCGCCGCCAGGGCCAGGCCGGTGAACGCCAGGGCGATCAAGGGACGAAACATGGGCATTGCCGGCGCACTAGCGGCATCTTGACGACAACCACCGCCTAGGGCACACCCAAGCCTCTGGCAGGCCACTGCGACTGCCTCCGGCAGACGAGCCTCTGGCAGGTAACGGCCTCCATCTGCCAGCCTCAGGCCATGCCTGCTGACGCCCCCCCCCTCGCCATCGCCCTGCTCTCCGGCGGGCTCGATTCGGCCACCGCCGCCGCCCTGGCCATCGAAGCGGGCTACCGGGTGATCGGGCTCTCCTTCAACTACGGCCAGCGCCACCTCCGGGAACTGGAGGCCGCCGCCGCCCTGGCCCACCAGCTGGGGCTGATCGAGCACCAGGTGATTGAGGTGAACCTGGCCGCCTGGGGCGGCTCGGCGCTCACCGATCGCGCCATCGCCATACCCACCTCTGGAGTGGAGGCGACTGACATTCCCAACACCTATGTGCCCGGTCGCAACACGGTGTTCATCGCCCTGGGCCTGAGCCTGGCGGAGGCCCGCGGCGCAGAAGCCCTGGTGCTGGGGGTGAACGCCGTGGACTACTCCGGCTACCCCGACTGCCGGCCCGATTACCTGGCCGCCTTCCAGACCCTGGCGGACCTGGCCAGCAGGGCGGGCCGCCAGGGCCGCGGCGCCCGCCTCTGGGCACCGCTGGTGAACTGGAGCAAGTTGGAGATTGTGCAGCAGGCCCTGCGCCTGGAGGTGCCGATCGCAGGCACCTGGAGTTGCTACAGCGGCGGCCACCGACCCTGCGGGCTCTGCGACAGCTGCCGAATTCGCGATGGGGCCCTGATCGAGGCGGGTCGAGCTGATCTGGCCAGTGTCAATGCCATCGACCCTGGCGATCAGGCCCAGAGCCAAGGGGGGGCATGAGCGGCTCGCTCTGGCAGCGACAGTCGCTGCCCTGGCGGCAGCCGCTGCTGGTGGTGCAGGCCCTGGCCCACCACTACGGCCCGGCGGGGCTGGTGTGGCTCGATGGCAACGACAGTCCCCTGGCCGGGATCGGGCGGCTCGGCGTCTCCCCCCACCAGCAACTGGTTTGCCGCGGGCTGCCCGGCGAGGCGAACGCCAGCGATCCCTTCATCGCCCTGGAGACGATGGCCCGCAGTGGCGGCCACTGGATGGGCTGGTTGGCCTACGAGGCCGGCGCCTGGCTGGAGCCGGCGGCCCACTGGCGCTCCTCGCCCATGGCCAGCCTCTGGGCGGCGCGCCACGATCCGGTGCTGGCGATCGATGGCCAAGGCCAACAGCTCT
>JBIKVR010000057.1:0-17298 GCA_044356735.1 Prochlorococcaceae cyanobacterium | reverse complement strand
TGGAGCCGGCGGCCCACTGGCGCTCCTCGCCCATGGCCAGCCTCTGGGCGGCGCGCCACGATCCGGTGCTGGCGATCGATGGCCAAGGCCAACAGCTCTGGCTGGAGGGCAGTGAACTGGGGCTGATGGCAGAGCTGACGGCCCTGATCGAGGCCCTGCCCGCTGGTGCTGCCGCTACGCCGCTGACCAGCCCAAGGCCGATCCCGCTGCATGGCTGGCAGTGGCACACCAGCCGCCAGGGCTACGCCCAGCAGGTGAATCAAATCCGTGCTCGCATCGCCGCCGGCGACCTGTTCCAGGCCAATCTCACCGCCTGCTGCGAGCACCAGCTGCAGACAGAGCCGGATCTGCTAGCCCTCTACGGCCGGCTGCGCCAGCGCTGCCCGGCTCCCTTCGGGGGGCTGGCGATCGCGGCGGGGGAAGCTGCTGGGGAAGCGGTGCTCTCCGCCTCCCCGGAACGCTTTTTGCAACTGGATGGTCAGAGGTGGGTGGAAACCAGGCCGATCAAGGGCACCCGGCCCCGCCATGGCGAGGCCAGCGCCGATGCCGAAGCCGCCGCCGACCTGATCACCAGCCCCAAGGACCGGGCCGAAAACGTGATGATCGTGGATCTGCTACGCAACGACCTGGGCCGGGTCTGCCGGCCGGGCAGCGTGGCGGTGCCCCAACTGGTGGCGCTGGAGAGCTACGCCCAAGTGCACCACCTCACCTCTGTGGTGCGGGGCCAGCTGCGGCCGGATGCAAACCTGGTGCAGCTGCTGCGGGCCTGCTGGCCGGGGGGCTCGATCAGCGGAGCGCCCAAAATCCGGGCCTGTCAGCGGCTGGGGGAGCTGGAGCCGGTGCCCCGGGGGCCCTACTGCGGCTCCCTGTTCCGGCTGACGCCCACGGGCGAATTCGACAGCAGCATTTTGATTCGCTCCCTGTTTGTGCGGGGCCGCAACCTGCGGGCCCATGCCGGCTGCGGCATCGTGGCCGACTCCGACCCCGCCGGCGAGGCGGAGGAACTGGGCTGGAAACTGCAGCCCCTGCTCGACGCCTTGGCCTGATGCCAGCCGCCATCGCCTGGATCGATGGCCCCGATCGGGCGGGCCGCTGGGGCGAGCCGGCAACGCTGGGCCTACCGCTGCACGATCGCGGCCTGCTGCTGGCCGACGGCCTGTTCGAAACGCTGCTGGTGGAGCGGGGCCAGCCCCAGCTGCTGAAGGAGCACCTGGAGCGCTGGCAAAGCGGCGCCGCCCTGTTGGGCATGGCGCCGCCACCGGGGGCGGCAAGGGTGCGCCAGCTGACCGCCGAGGCGGTGGCCCGCAGTGGCCTGATCGACGGAGCGCTGCGGCTCAACTGGAGCCGCGGCGGCGGCGGTCGCGGCATCGAGCTGCCCCCGGTTGCTGCCGACGGCAGCCCTGGCCAGCGCTTCTGGCTGCAGCTATCGGCGGCGACGCCCTGCTTTGCCCCCTTAAAGGTGATCGTCAGCGCCACCGAGCGGCGCTGCAGCACCAGCCTGCTGAGCCGCTGCAAGAGCTTCGCCTATGGCTCCGCGATCCAGGCCCGCCGCCAAGCTCGCGCCGCCGGCGCCGACGACGCCCTGCTGGTCAGCAGTGCCGGCGGCCTCTGCTGCGGCACCACCGCCAACCTGCTGGTGCTGCGGGCGGGCCAGTGGTGCACGCCGCCCGTAGCCAGCGGCTGCCTGCCGGGGGTGATGCGTCGCCGGGCCCTGGAACTGGGTCTGGCCCGGGAGGCCCTGCAGCCCATTGAGCTCAGCGAGCTGGCCAGCGGCCAGATCCGAGCGGCAATGCTGATAAACAGCCTCGGCTGCAGGCCGATCAGCGCCATCGAGGGGCTGGCTCTGGCCGAGGTGCAACCCGGGGCGGCGGAACGATTTTGGCGACGCCTGCTGACGGCCTGAGCGGCGGCACCCCAGTTTTCAATTGCAGGCCGGCTCCAGAGCGGGAGTGCTGAATCGGGCAGTGCTCAAGGCCGGGAGTAAAAAGTTCAGCATCGATCTGGGCAAGGAAAGCGCTATGGCGAAGCCTGCTGGGGCATGGACCGGCATCGGCGCGGTGGCGCTGGCCCTGGGCTTTGGGCTGCTGGGCTGCAATGGCAAAGGTGAACAGCCGGTGTCCACCGCCAAGCCCGGAGATCTGCTGGTGCTCAGCGGCAAGCAGCGTCTGGAACTGGTGCAAGCTCCCCGCGGTGGCACTGTGCCCAACAGCCTGCTGGGGGGCGTGGTGCGGCTGCGTAGCGATGGCCAAGAGCAGCTATACGCGGTGAATGCGGTATGCAGCATGCCGAACCTGCCCGGCTGGCCCACCTATGACAACCTCTATGGCCGTGAGCTCAGCACGGTGGCGGAAGCCAAAAACTCCCTGGGCAAAACCAGCTGGCAGATTTTGTTTCACTACGCCAAGAGCAAAGAGGAAAAAATGGGTAGCGATCCTGGCCCCTGGACAGCACGTTTAAGGGACAACATGTGCCGGCGCGGCGATTTCGACGATCGCCCCAAGCGCTAGACCCCCAGCCGGCCAGCCAGCCAGCCAGCCAAGACCAGCAGCTGGCAATGCTTAAACAGCTACCGCTGAGCATCAGGCTATTGGCCTGTGCCAACAGCCATCGCTATTTCCAACAGCCATCGCCCCTTTACCGACAGCCATCGCCCAATGCCAAAAACCAGGTCCCTGAGACGACAGCCAGGCCCCTGAGGCGGCAGGCATGGCCTTGAAGCGAAAGCAATATACCCAAGCTATGCCACCAAGCAGTGGCACCCGGCAGCGGCTTGGAGCCATTATTATAGGCAAATAGCCCTAGCTATTATACCGAAAGGCAGTCTATACCGAAGGGCAATCCTTCTGGAGTTTGGCCCAGGCCACTGGGCTCCTGGCTCTTGCCCAGGGCCGAGCCAAGCCAGCGATCGAAGAGAAAGTAACAACGGTTACATACCCTGCGGTTGGGGCTGTCGTTTGATTTCGCCTGGAATGAAACTCTGGCCCCATGCCGCAAACACTGTTCAAGGTTGATCTCACCAAGCCGATGGATCAACAGGAAATGCCAGGCCACAACCGCTGGCATCCAGACATCCCGGCAGTGGTTTCCGTCAATCCTGGCGACGTGTTCAGGATCGAATGCAAAGACTGGACGGACGGCCAGATTAAAAACAACGACGACCCCAAAGATATTGCCGATGTAAATCTAGAAGTTGTTCACGTTCTCAGTGGCCCCATATGGGTTAATGGCGCTGAGCCCGGCGACATTCTTGTTGTCGATATTCTCGATGTTGGAGCCCTGCAGGGTGATGAATGGGGCTTTACTGGCATCTTCGCCAAGGAGAATGGTGGTGGATTCCTCACCGACCACTACCCCAATGCCGCCAAGGCTATTTGGGACTTTGAAGGCATCTACACCAGCTCCCGCCACATTCCCGGCGTGCGCTTTGCCGGCATCACCCACCCCGGTCTGATTGGCTGCGCCCCCTCCCACGAGCTGCTCAAGGAGTGGAATCGGCGCGAAACCGAGCTAGTGAACACCGCCCCAGACATCCGCACCTATGGGGCAGGCCTATCGGGCAGCGAACCGGTGCTGGCCGCCCTGCCCAACCCCAATAGCGCCATCCTCGGCACATTGGCCAGTTCCGAGTTTGAGCGGGTTGCCAACGAGGCGGCCCGCACCGTGCCACCGCGGGAGCACGGCGGTAACTGCGACATCAAAAACCTCACCAAGGGCACCAGGATTTACTTCCCGGTTTACGTAGAAGGTGGCAAGCTATCCATGGGAGACATCCACTTCTCCCAAGGCGACGGCGAGATCTCTTTCTGTGGCGCCATCGAGATGTCTGGCTATCTCGATCTCCACGTGGATATCATCAAGGGTGGCGTAGCCAAGTACGGCATGGTTAACCCCATGTTCAAGACCAGCCCCGTGGAGCCACACTTTACCGATTACCTGGTATTCGAAGGCATCTCGGTTGATGAATTCACCGGCAAACAGCACTACATGGATGTGCACATTGCCTACCGTCGTGCCTGCCTGAACGCCATCGAATATCTCAAGAAGTTTGGCTACACCGGCGAGCAGGCTTATCTGCTGTTGAGCTGTGCTCCCGTTGAGGGTCGCATCAGCGGCATCGTGGACATCCCCAACGCCTGCGCTACCCTGGCAATTCCCACATCGATCTTTAATCAAGACATCCTGCCCCGTTAAACCCTAGCCTCTAGCATCTCAAGGGAGGGGCGATATCCCCCTCCCCTTTCCCGCCTAGCAACTCGACTTTTGGCCACAAACTCATAAGATCAAACCGAGGTGTTACAAGCCCTCAAGTCTTATCCGAGCTATTTTTAACCTTATTTCAATCTTGTTCCGAGAATATTTCAATATTTATATTAGGTTTAATTTTATTTTGTTTAAGGCGGTCATCGCTCACGCCCCGGCCCCTTTCCCTCTTCCAGTTCTCCACTACCCCACCCAGAAAGCGACCAATCTCACCATGCCAGTCTATGAGTTCAGCTGCCCCCAGGGCTGCGATAATTATGAAGTTTGGCGCTCTATTGACGCCCGTGACTCTAACACTGAATGCCCTGATTGCGGGATTAAGGGCAACCGAGTATTCAGCCCACCCATGGCACTCTGCGGGCCTCTGCGCTTAAAAACTGAAAGCAAAGATCCCACTATTGTCCGCAAAGAAACGGGTAGCGAAAACAAGCCACGGCTTAAAAATGCCCAGGGTGCCAGACCATGGATGCTTAACCGCGGCTGTTGCTAATACCCCTAGCAATTAAGCGAATGCACATATCAGGCTGACATCTGGCCGCCCATCCGTCTAGCACACCAGCCTGATAAAATACTGAAAAGCTAGCATGTCTAACCTCAAATTTATCAATAAACTTAAGTTATCTTCGAATTTGCTTGCAATATAAGGTTAAAATTCTTGCTTATCCCAAATCCCCTGAGTCCTTTGCTGGGTTCAGGGTTTTTCAATGGCAATGGCAATAGCCAAAGCAGAAGCAGAAGCAAAGGCAAAAATTTTGAAACCAATAGCTATAGCGCAAGAGCCAGACGGGTCAGCTGCTGTAGTTTAGCAAAACAAGAAGGATGAAGCAGTTGAGCCGGGCAAGATTAGGCAGACACGCCAGGCCAACAAGATATATCAAATCAATAAGATCAGTTAGATTAGCCCCACTAGCTCGATCAAATAGACAGACTAGGCAAATAGGGGGGGGGCGGGGAGCAGCAAATCATTGACAAAGTATTAGAAGAAAGATTGTGCAGCCAAGATTATGCAGCCAAGATTATGCAGCCAAGGTTGTGCAGCTAAGATTGGGCGAGCAAGGCAAGAGAAATTGCTCAGAGTTCAAGCTGCGAATTGATTTCATCAGTATATAGATCATTCCAAAAAGCCTGCACCCGCTTCGGATGGCAGATATGGAGGAGCGAAATCCATGAGAACACCACGAATAGCATACTTGCCACGCCAAAACAGAGCAGATTTACCACAGGACGGCCTTAGGGGCACCGCAAAATATACCATTCGGCTGTCACGAGTCAAAAAATAAGCAAGTCGTCACCAAGCTTAAAGCGCAATGAAATGGGCTGGAATTGGGATTCTCGGCACTGCCTTTAAGCGCCATGAACACCGGAAATCGTTGCTTGTAAACTAAATTCCAAAACCAAAATAATTGCAAATTTTCAGTAAAGAGAACCTTGAAAAACATTAGTTCCGCTCAGGCCGATCAGCGAGACCAACTGCAGAAAATGGAGTAGATGGAATCCAAGGCCACGCCAGGGGCATATTTACAAAGTGCCTAAATAAGAAAACCAATATTGGGGACCTCGAAAAATTCAGGTTCCGCGCGGGCTGGCCAGCTAGACCCACTGCGGCAACTTGAGTGGATGGATCCCAAGGCTACGCCAGGGCCAATTTTTCGAGGTGCCCCTAAATAAAATGTAAAGTATACGCAGATCAGGGCGAGTAAATTTAGAAAGCTTAGATGTCACAGCACTTATAATCTTGCATATATTTTACATCTGATTGGTGAATAAATTGGGAGGCTTGATTAAATTTGGAAGATACCTATGTGAACCAGCCTGACAATAAGACGTCTCGAAAAATACGAAGGTTTTTCTAGGCTGCACTGCCGGCTGCATGCACTGCCGGCTGCATGCACTGCCAGAAGCATTTCAGCGGCTAACCTGCTATTAGCTCAGGCGAGCGTGATGGGCAATTTTTCGAAGTACCCATCAGATGGTAATCAGACGGTCAAAAACTCCTTGACAACATCCTCAGAAAGGGAAGCCGTGGGACCACTGGAAACTATGCTGCCGCGCTGCATGGCGTAATAATAACTGGATTGCCGAACAAAATGCAAATGCTGCTCCACTAGTAGCACACTAATGCCTGTTTCTTTCATAATCCGCTGCACGGCACGCTCGATATCGAAGATAATTGAGGGTTGAATTCCCTCTGTTGGCTCATCAAGGAGTAATAGCTTAGGCTTGCCTAGCATGGCACGGGCAATGGCCAATTGCTGCTGCTGACCACCGCTAAGATCTCCACCCTTGCGGCCCAGGAATTTCTCTAGAATCGGAAATAGGTCAAATACGATTGGATCGATGTGGCGGTTCTTGGCCAGACCTCCGGGCAGTGCTTCCATGCCCAGCAGAAGATTCTCGCGGACAGTTAGTTGGGGGATGATATCCCGCCCCTGGGAAACGTAGCCAATGCCATGGCGAGCACGCTGGTAAGGAGGCTCGGAGAGTAGCTCACGCCCCTGATAACCCAGCGAACCAGACTTCTGCTGAAGTAGGCCAATAATGGTTTTTAGCAGGGTGGTTTTGCCGACGCCATTACGGCCAATCAAGCAAATCATCTCACCTTCATTAATGGACAAGTCCACATTACGGAGGATGTGGCTTTCTCCGTAAAAAACATTTAGTCCGGAAACAGTGAGAATCTTTTTGTCTGTAGCCGGTGGAGTGGGGGCTGGCGCTGTGCTGAGCATGGCGGGGAAAGAGCAGAGGAACTAGCGGAAAATTTCAATCTTGAGATTGTCCGAGATAGACTTCAATAACCTTGGGATCCTTCTTGACATCATCAATCAGCCCTTCCGTGAGAACACTGCCCTGATGCAGCACCGTTACTGGCGCCTTGAGATCACGAATAAATTCCATATCGTGCTCGATTACAACAACAGTGTGCTTGCCAGCCAGTGATTTGATCAATTCGGCTGTGCGAACAGTCTCCTCGTCGGTAAGACCAGCCACTGGTTCATCCAGCAGTAACAGCTGGGGAGACTGGGCCACCAGGGAGGCAATAGCCAACCATTGCTTCTGGCCATGGGATAGGGCTCCGGCCTTGGTCTTGGCGAAGGGGGCCAAACCCACGTAATGGAGTAAGCGCTGCACCTCGTCGCGAATGCTGGCAGGTATCCGATCGCTAAGCAGACCCAGGGGATTTTTCAACGGGGAGGCTGCCAACTCCAGGTTGCGAATCACATCTAGGTTTTCAAAAACCCGCGGGGTCTGGAATTTACGACCAATACCCCTACGGGATATCTTCTGTTCACTCAATCCAACCAAAGACTCTCCCTTGAAGAAAACACTACCTTTGGTCGGGCGAACCTTGCCGGTGATCACATCGAGAAAAGTGGTCTTGCCAGCACCATTAGGGCCAATAATAGATCGCAATTCACCAGTCTGAAGGCTGATGGAAAGATCTGTAAGCGCATAAAAGCCATCAAAGCTTACGCTTACATCGTTGATTTGAAGCAATGGGACCGACATTAAGGTGACTCGCGGTGGATAATCATTGATTAATCAAAAATCAATTGTTTGTCACGGTTTTGGCTTCTTCAAGCACGTCTGGATTGGTATCAATTGCTGGATAGGTAGCCGTTGCCGGTGCCTTACCGAAGGCAGCCAACATTGTGGCAAAGCCACCTCCCTTGAACCAGCCGTAAATGCCATCAGGCATCAGTACAACCACAAAGATGAACAGGGCACCCTGCACAAATAGCCACATCTCTGGAAGGGCTTCACTCACAAGACTACGCAGGTAATTAACAACTACTGCACCAATAATTGGACCAACCAGAGTGCCTCTACCTCCCACTGCCACCCATATAACCATCTCAATAGACATGGAGATGCTCATGTACTGTGGTGACACAATACCGGACTGAACTGTATAAAGTGCTCCTGAGATGCCGCAAAGGGCGCCTGCAACGACAAATACAATCGTCTTAAATGGCACAGGATTATAGCCAGTGAAGCGGAAGCGTTGCTCGTCGTCACGAATGGCGATAAGAGCGTCGCCAAAGCGGCCAGTGGTAAGTCGCTTGCAAATAATAAATGCTACGGGCAGCAGTAGCACGGTGATGCGATAAAGCCAGAGTTGGGCCTCTGGCGAGCCCAAAAGCATTCCGAACACCTCTGTGGTGCTGGTCTTTAGGCCATTGGTGCCATTGATGAGCTTTTGCTGGCCATTAAAGAAGTGATAAAAAACCATCAGCGCCGCCTGGGTGATGATGGAGAAATAAACCCCTTTAATTCGATTTCTAAAAATAAGATATCCAACCAGGCCAGCGATTACCGCTGGAATCACCCAGATCGCGATCAGGGTGAAAGTGGGTGACCAGAATGGCTGCCAGAAGAACGGCAGTTTTTCCACACCATAGTTCTCAAAGAACTTGGGGATGCCATTGCCACCAGCTTCGCTCTTGGTGTTTAGCATCAAATACATAGCCGCGCCGTAGCCCCCCAAGGCAAAAAAGATGCCTTGACCCAGGCTGAGCAAGCCCGTATAGCCCCAAATCAAGTCAATTGCCAGGGCGGTAATAGCAAGAGCGAAGTAGCGGCCAAATAGATTAAGCCGGAAATTTTCAAGGACAGCCGGCAGGATGAACAGGGCAACCGCCAGCAAAATCCACGGAAGAAGGCGTTTGAAAAGTTTCAAGGCTGATGCCTCAATGTGGATGGGCTTGCAAGGTGCGGAAAGAAGGCCGCGGAATTAAGATTCAACAGATCTACCCTTTAGCGGGAACATGCCGTTGGGACGGAACTGAAGGAAGGCGATAATGAATATAAACACCAGCACCAAAGACATGCTAGTAGTCGCAAAGAATTCGATCACGGCCTTGGGAGCGGCAGGCAGATTCGGGAACATGATCAAAACTGAGCCGGAACCAATCACCGATTGAATGATCCCCAGCAGCAGTGATGCCAACACAGTGCCCAGCAAATTGCCTACGCCACCTAAAACAATCACCATGAAGCAGGAGACGATATAGGCAGCGCCCAGGTTTGGGCCCACGGATCCCAGCAGGGTGATCGCACAGCCAGCCACCCCCGCCAGGCCAGAACCAATGCCAAAGGTGATGCTGTCCACCCGGTCGGTGGGAATGCCCAGACAATTACTCATCTGCCTGTTCTGGGTAACGGCCCGCATGCGCAGCCCCCAGACGCTCTTGGTGAGGAACCAGACCGTGGCCAGCAACAGCACCGCAGACAGCAGGATGATGAAGATGCGGATACCCGGAAGCTCAATCCCATCGATCTTGCCCCAGCTACCCTGCAGCCACTTGGGGGCGGTAACATCAATGTTACGAGGTCCAAACCAAGCCGACGACAATGGGCGAACTGCCGATAAGATGTTGGCAGTTGCCAGGCCAAGCCCAATAGACATCAGCCAGGCCAAACCAGTGACGTAGGGCAAGAAAGGCTTTTCAGCCCAGGTTTTGGCAATTACCTTTGAGGCAAAGATTCCCAGGCCAATGGCCAACAGTATGCCCAGCACCATGGCGGTAGATACACTGCGCACTAACTGGATCAGAATTAAACTGACCCCCCAGGTGGCCAACAATGTTTCCAGTGGTCTTCCGTATAACCGCCTGATCAAAGTGCGTTCGAGCAATACCCCCACTAGTGCTGTCACAAAAAATGACAGCACCAAGGCCACCGGGAAATAAAGCTCAAATACGATGCCGCCCATGGGCTTGAAAGCATTTTGGACCACAAAGGTCACATAGGCGCCAAGCATCATTAGCTCGCCGTGGGCGAGGTTAATGACACCCATCAAACCGAAAACAATGGCGAGACCGGTTGCAGCCAGCAGCAGCACTGAACCGATACTCAGACCATCAAGAACCTGAGAAAAAAAGAGTTCCACCAGTGCAAATCCTTAGGAAGAAATGGGGCCTGGCTAAACCAGGCCCCTAGCTGATCAACAGGATGACGATCAAGCCATCAAAACAGGACCGGCGGGTAGAAAGACGCCAGGTCTAACTATCACATCTTGAACTTGCCAGCATCTGGACGATTCTGGGTCCAGTCACAGGTATAGCCCTTGGTTTCTGGCACAAACTGGTTCCAGGGGATCGGCGGTACTGCCGTCTTGGAATCAGAAATGATCTTGAATTGGCCGTCGGCTTGGGCTTCGCCAATCATCACACGCTCAGAGGTGTGGTGGTTGGGGAACATCTTGATTTCGCCCTGGGGAGCAGCGAAGGTGGTGCCGATCATGGCAGTACGAACCTTTTCAAGATCGTCAAAAGTGCCGGCTTTCTCAACGGCATTCTTCCAGAGATATACCATGTTGTAGGCAGATTCGGCCGGGTCACCAGTCACCCGATCCTTGCCATAGGCGGCTTGGAAGTCAGCGGTGAACTTCTTGGAGGCCGGGGTGTCCAGGCTCATGAAGAAGTTCCAGGCCGCAAAAGTACCTGTTGTGTACTCGGGACCGATCTGGCGAATTTCCTCCTCGGCGATCGAGAAGGACATGATCGGATACTTGGACGGATCAATACCAGCGGCTTTGAACTGCTTGAACAGGGCGACGTTGGAGTCACCGTTCAAGGTGTTGATGATGATGCCGCCGTTGGGGAACGCCTTCTTGATTTTGGCGATGATCGGGGCCACCTCGGTGTTGCCGAGGGGGATGTAGTCTTCGCCAACCGTTTCGCCGCCCAGGGCCTTCATTTGCTCCTTGATGATGGTATTCGCGGTACGCGGATACACATAGTCAGAGCCAACTAGGTAAACCTTCTTGCCATACTTAGGAGCATACTCCTTCATCAGCCATTCCACGGCAGGCTCAGCCTGCTGGTTAGGCACAGCACCGGTGTAGAAGATGTTCTTGGAACACTCCTGACCCTCATATTGAATGGGGTAGAACAGGATGTGATTCTTCGACTCATAAACCGGCATCATTGCCTTGCGGCTGGCGGATGTCCAACCGCCAAACACGATGGCGACCTTGTCGGAGTCGATCAGCTTCTGGGATTTCTCGGCGAAGGTAGGCCAGTCAGAGGCGCCATCTTCGGAAATCGCAGTGATCTTGTAGCTTTTGCCAGCAACCTTTACGCCGCCGGCATCATTAATCTCTTTAATCGCCATCTCTTCCACCTCCTTGAGGGTGGTTTCGGAGATGGCCATGGTGCCACTCAGAGAGTGGAGGATGCCAACTTTGATCTCCCCGTCAAAGTTGCCGCCGCCGCCACCGCCGCCGCAGGCGACCAGGGAGAGACAAACTGTGGCTGCCGTTGCCCCCGAGGCAACACGTCTGGAAATACTGGGAATCATGTTCGACGTTTTCAAGAGGAAAATGTGCCGAAGGACGAACGGCCACTGGAAGTTACGGATCACCACCCGGTGGGTGTGTATTGGTTGCTACAGAAGCGGGCGACAGGTCGGCTAACGCACAACAACAGTGGCTTTACAGGGGGCGAAAGTCTGGCCCCAACCTCTTGCCAAACCCTCTGCCAACCTGCTGCTTAGACCTCTGAAACGTCTTTTGGAAAGGGTTTTGCAAGTGCTTTTTCAAGTCTTTTGCCAAGGCTTTTCCAAATCATCTGGCGAATCGCTTTGGCAACCAGTTGCATAACCCCCTTGCCCCTGGCGAATCTCGAAGGCCCCTGGCGAATCTCCCGAGGGCCCTTGGTAAACCGTTAACCTGGTAATTGTTGTAGCAGAAAATTTTCCACCGCCTCCACTCCCTGGCCGCTGCGGATGTTGGTGAAGCACCAGGGCCGGCCGCCCCGCATGCGCTCGGTGTCGGCCTGCATCACTTCTAAGCTGGCGCCCACCATCGGCGCCAGATCGATTTTGTTGATTACCAGCAGGTCTGAGCGGGTGATCCCGGGTCCCCCCTTGCGCGGGATTTTGTCCCCCGCCGCCACGTCGATCACGTAGATGCAAAGGTCTACCAGTTCTGGGCTGAAGCTGGCCGCCAGGTTGTCGCCGCCGCTCTCCACCAGCACCAGATCCAGCTGGGGGAAGGCCTGTTCCAGCTCCTGCACCGCCGCCCGGTTGATCGAGCAGTCTTCGCGAATGGCGGTGTGGGGACAACCACCGGTTTCCACGCCGCGAATCCGCTCCGGCTGCAGCGCCCCGGCCCGGGTGAGGAATTGGGCATCCTCTTGGGTGTAGATGTCATTGGTAACCACGGCCAGCTCCAGGCGATCCCGCAGCCGCAGGCAGAGGGCCTCCACCAGGGCCGTCTTGCCGGAACCCACCGGTCCGGCCACCCCCACCCGCAACTTGCTCATCCAGCGGTGCAGCGCAGTGCTGCCATCCTGCCCACCAGCGGGCAAAATTGGGTTTCGCCGCCGGCTGTTTGTTGTTCAAAACTGCTTTTGCCAAAAATCAGCTACGGAACAGGCGGGAATAGAGCTCGGCCTGGCTCAGTTGGGCCAGGCCCGCGCCCACGCCACCACTCCACAGCCGCTCCGGCTCGCTGGCCAGCAGCTGTTCGGCCTGCTCGGCCAGCAAAGGGGCGAGCCGCAGCTGCAGGCGCTGGGCCTGGGTGGGGCCCAGGGGTACCAGGCGCAAGGCGGCGCTGAGCTGGTTGGCCACCCAGCCGTATAGGTAGGCCTCCACCAATTCAGCCGGGGCAATCTGCAGACATAAACCAGCCCAGGCAAAGGCCGCGGGCCAGGCCAACGGGGTGGCCAGGGGCAGGGGCCAGCCCAGGTCGGCCAGCAACTGCAGCAAAGAGCCCCCCATCTGGCGCTGCTGGGCCCGCAGTTCGGGGGCGTCCCGCTGGGCCAGCAGCCAGCCGTCGCGATCCAGCAGCGCTTCCCGGGCCGCAGCAGCACCAGTTGGCTCTGCAGCAAACGGCGCAGCCAAAGCTAAAACCTCTTCGATAGGCTCTTCCGCGATAGGCTTAATCGCAACAATAGACTTATGTCTAACATCGCTATCGCGCCCGGCATCGGTCGCATAACCAGTATCAGTCAAATTGCCGGCATCAGTCATGTGTTTAGCATTGGCCGTGTGTCCAGTGTCGGCCGTATCTCCAGCAGCAGATATTTGTTGGAATTGGGGTAGATGTCCGCCAAAACCGGCTGGAGGCTCCATAGTATTCCCATGCTCAGCAATGGTCAATTGCCCTACATTGGCTAATTGCTGCCACTGGCGCAATAACAAGGTCAAACCCGGCAGGGCCGCCGCCTCCAGCCGCACCGCACCCCGCCGTAACTCAGCCTCCAGCCAATTTTGAACCGCGCTGGCATCGGCCAGCCGTCCCGACTGCGCCAGCACCTCAAGGCCCTCTGCATAGCTGAAGGCCCCCACCGGCAGAGCTGGACTGACCAGCTGATAAAGCCTTAGCCGTGCCGCGGCAGCGCTAGCCCTGGCCGGATCAGCGGTTTCGGTTTCAGCTCTCATTGGCCTTCGCAGCGGCTGGGTTGGCCTGATCAGTGGCGCTACATGGTTCACCTGCGCCAAATGGTTCACTGCCACTAAGCGGTCTGCTGGCGAACAATGGGTTACTGGCGGGGGGGCACTGGCAGGAGTTCATTGTCAGAACTTCATTGGCAGGCTGCTGATCACCAGTAAGTTAACGATCACTGCCCATTAACTGACTACTTTCAAAAATGGCGGCAGCGACCAAGCCTGTGGGCAGTGGCTAAGCCAAGCCTGTGGGCGGTGGCAAGGCCTGTGGGCGAGGCAGGCCTTCAGCAATTCAGCCGGCGCAATCTGCAGACATAGGCCAGCCCAGGCAACTGATCAGTCTGGGGACTGCTTGACAGAGGTGACTGCTTGACATAGGGCACTGTTTGGCAGAGAGCACTGTTTGGCAGAGAGTACTGTTTGACAGAGGGTATTGATCAGGCTGGTCACTGTTTCGCAGAGGGAACTGCTTGGCAGCAAGAACTGAATCTTGGAAGTAATTTATTGGCAAATTCACTGACCATCAGCATCAATGATCGCCATGCTGATCGCTGGGATGGCTGTGACTGCCTTGCCCGTCACTGGTATGGCCATGGCTATCGCTGGCGTGGTTATGGCTGTTGTGGCTATGGCCGGCGTGCTGATGATCACCATGCTCATGCTCGGTGTGCCCATGGCTGGCGGGGTGATCACTGGCGGGGTGATCACTGGCGGATTTGTCGCTGCCGGGGGAATGGGAGTGGGAGTGGGAGTGGGAGTGGGAGTGTGAGTGGGAGTGGCCGTAGGCCCCGCCCTCGGGATAAAAGGGCGCCACCATGGCCTCCACCGCCAGACCCCGGTGCTCCAACATCTGCGCCAATACCGAATCACGCAACAGCCGCAACTCGTTGGTGTGGATCTCCATCGCCACGTGGCGATTGCCCAGGTGATAAGCCGCCTGCAGCAGGGCCAGGGGGCGGTGGGCCCGCACCCGCAGCAGCGCCTCCAGGGCAGCCTCCACCTGCACCAGTTGCTCCCCCTCGGCCGGGGCCAGCAGCTCGCCGGGCACCAGGGCCTCCCCCCGGGGCAACTGCAGCAGCAGCGCCCGACCGCAGCTGCTGTGGCGCAGGCCCCGCAGTCCCGTGCGCTCCTCTGCCCCCAGGGCCAGCCGCAGCGCTCCCGCCACGGGCTCGCTCACCGGCAGGCGCCGGCAGAGCAGCAGGGGAGTGGGGTTGGTGGCTTGCGGGCTGGCTGCGTAGGACATGGGCAACAGGTGCTGTCATGAGTATCCCCAGCCCCAGCCTCCCGGTGGATAGCCAGCTCGCAACAGGGACAGCCGCCCCTGACGACCCCGGACTGGGTGAATGGCAGGGCGGCTGGCATGGGGCCGTGCGGCTGCAATTTCAGCAGGGGTCGCAGGGCCACACCATCCACCAGGGATCGGCCCTGGCGCCGATGAAGCTGCCCCGGGCGATCCAGCGGGGCGATGGACGCTGCGAACTGCCGCTATTGCATACCGCCGGCGGCCTGGTGGGGGGCGATCAGATCACCATTGCGGCCGAACTGGCGGCCGGCAGTGCCGCCCTGCTCACCAGCGTGGCGGCCCAGAAGGTGTACGGCAGCGTCGGGCGCTCGCGGCTGAGGCCCGCCGGCGCCTGGGCCCGCCAACAGCTCAGCTTTGATTTGCTTGCCGGAGCAGACCTGGAGTGGCTGCCCCAGGAGCTGGTGCTGTTCTCCAACGGCCTGATGGAGCAGCGCTGCCGGGTGGAACTGGCCGAGACGGCTTCATTTCTGGGGGCGGAAGTGGTGAGGCTGGGCCGCAGCGCCGCCGGGGAGGTGTTAGACGCCGGCCGCTGGCGCTCCCAATTGGAGATTCGCCGCCAACTCAGCCAGGGGTGGCGCTGGGAACTTGTGGACCGGCTGGAATTGGCCGGCGATGCCCTGACAAACGAACACGGCATGGCCGGGGCGGCGGTGTATGGCTCCCTGGTGTGGGCAGCGCCCGCCCCCTTGGCCGGCCCAGCCCTGGCCCAACTGCTGGCCGACTGCCGCAACGACCGGCTGGGGTTGGCGGGCACCATGGCCTGTGGCCCCCTGGAACAGGGGCTGGTGGCCCGCTATCGGGGCCCCTCCTCCCAGGCGGCGCGCCACTGGTTCACGCGCATCTGGGCGCGCATCCGGGCGGTGCGGGGGCTGGCCGCACCGCAACTGCCGCGGGTGTGGCCGTTCCAGGAGGCGCCCCTCTCAGAAACGCCCCTGTCAATTGCCGAGCAGCACCAAACCGCCTATGCCCAGGCTGGATTCGCGGCGCCATGAGCGCGCCGCTGCTGCGGCTGCTGTTGGAGGTGCTGCCCTGCCTGCTGTTGGGGATGTTGCTGGAGTGGCGCTGGCCGAAACTGTCGCGTCAACTGTCTCCGCCCCTGATCCGCTACGGAGTTCCCCTGAGCGTTTTGGGGATGCTGCTGCGTTCAGGGCTGGAGCGCTCGATGCTCTGGGCAGGCTTGCTGGCCCTGGTGGGCATCGGCGCTGGCTTGGCGCTGCTGCGCTGGCTGCCAGGCCTGCGGCAGCTGCTGCCGCTACCGGCCCTGCGGTTGGGGGCGGTGGCGGGCAACACCGCCTACTTCGGCTTCCCGGTGGTGATGGCCCTGCTACCGCCGGCCGCGATGGGCACGGCGGTGGCCTACGACCTGGCGGCCACCCTGCTGATCTGGGGCCTGGGGCCTGCCCTGTTGACGGGTGAGCGCCTGCAGGGGCGGCCCCTGGTTCGCGCCCTGGCCAATAGCCCCGCCAGTCGGGCCCTGGTGTTGGCTTTGCTGGTGGGGCTCACCCCCTGGAGCCAGCAATTGGGGGCGCTGCTAGTGGTGCCAGCGCGGCTGGTGCTGCTGTTGGCGCTAACGATCCTGGGCATCCATCTGGGCCCGTTGCTGCGCCAACCGCCAGGCGAGCGGGCCAACCCTTGCTGCCTGTGGCCGGCCTTGACGATCAAGCTGCTGCTATTTCCAGCGGCGATGCTGGCGCTCAGCCTGCTCACCCCCCTGCCCCCCCTGGCCCGTCAAGCGGTGGTGTTGCAGGCCGCCGCCCCCACGGCCGTGGCGGTACTGCTGCTGAGCGAGGCCAGCCCCGCCAGTAACGACGGCTCCAGCACCAGGGCGACGGCCCTGGTGCTGTGGAGCACGGCCATCGCCCTGGGGAGCGTGCCCCTTTGGCGTCTACTGCTGGGTTGAGCCAAGAGCCTTTCGCAGCAATTAACAGAGTTAGGGCTGAATTGAGGCCAGGGCCTTTCGGCTCTGGGCCAATACCGGAGCTGGCAAGGGCACGAAGCCGAGGGAAGGCGCCATCGCCTGGGACTGATCTGAGAGGGTATGGCCAAATACCTTTTGTAGGGCGGCCAACCTGCTGCCATTGCCGCTCTTATAGAGCAGGATCCAGCTAAAGGTGACGATCGGATAACCCTTGACCGTATTGGCATTGCGGCCAATCAAGTTGGGGCCCAGGTCGATCGAGGCGAGGCCGGCCTGCTCGCTTTCCAGACTGAGGGGCACCAACTCACCGCTGGCATTGGTGAGGGCTGCCGCCTGCAGGGGCTGCTTCACATAGGCGGCCTCCGCATAGCCGATGGCGCCGCGCAGCTGGGTGAGTTGAGCCGCCACGCCCTCGTTACCCTTA
>JBIKVR010000032.1:0-23271 GCA_044356735.1 Prochlorococcaceae cyanobacterium | reverse complement strand
GCCTGCTGCCACCAAAGCGGTGGACTTATGCGCGGCTCCACGCCCGTTTCGACTCTCCGCCAGTCCGGCGGCGAGGATGTTCAAAGCAGCGTTGATGTCTCGGTCGTGAACCGCTCCGCAACTCGGGCACTGCCATTCCCGAATCGACAGCTCTTTTTTGCCGTCGTGTTGTCCGCAGGTTGAGCACACCTGACTGGTGGGCAGCCATCTGTTGATGACCACCACCTGCCTGCCGTATTGCTCGGCCTTGGCCTCCAGCAGGGTGCGGAACTGCCGCCAGCCGGCGTCGGCAATCGAGCGGGCCAGATTTTTGCTTTTGAGCATCCCCGACACATTGAGGTCTTCCAGCACTACGGTTTGGTTTTCGCGGATGATGCGGGTCGAGAGCTGATGCAAAAAATCGAGGCGCTTGTCTGCGATGGTGGCGTGAAGTTTCGCCACCTGCCGCCTGGCAGCCGCCAAGCGATTGGAACCCTTTCGCTTGTGCTTGAGATGCCGCTGCAGCCGCCGCAGACGCTTCAGCGCAGAGCGCAGAAACTTCGGCGGGGCGATCTTTTCACCGTCTGAAGTGACGGCAAGGGATGCCAAGCCCAGGTCAATGCCGAGCGCCTTGCCGTTCGGGGGCAGCGGCGTTGGCTCCACCTCCACCACAAAGGAGGCGAAGTAGCGCCCGCTGGCGTCGCGGATGACGGTGCAGCTGCTGGGAGCCGAGGGCAGATCCCGGCTCCATTCGATCGGGACAGTGCCGATCCTGCTGAGCGTCAGCGACCGCTCTCCGGTTCGGAACACATGGGACATGAAGCGGATGGCCTGAGCCCCACGGCGTTTCTTGAAACGGGGAGGCCGCAGCTTGGGCCCTTTGCGCTTGCCGCTCAGGCTGGTCCACCAGTTGCGGAACGCCCGATCCAGGTCGCGTACGGACTGCTGCAGAATCACATTGCTGGGGTCTGACAGCCAGGACCTTTCAGGGATTTGCTTGGCCTGAGTGATGCAGAGCTTCGCCAGCACCGGGTAGCTGCTCTTCTCGCCTACGGCGTAGAGCTCACGGCTCTTGGCCAAGGCGTCGTTCCAGACCACCCGCGCACAGCCGAACGCCTTTGCCAGCGCCAGCTGTTGATGGGGGTGCGGGTAGAAGCGGTAGCGGTAGCGGTAGCGTTGCTTCAAATCAACCATCATGCCAACGTTGCGGTGTAATGGCGCAACCACCACTTAAGCGAGGTAGGCACAGCATTTCGAGGCCGATCATTCCCTTAGTCTTTGTTTCTAAGTGCCGCAAAGAAGCTTAAGCGGCGCTGCACTGGAGCAGATGCACGGAGTCTTTTTGGGCGTCGCAGAGAAAATGGGTGTCTAGCTGTTGGAGCTGAAAGGCGAGGCGAACAACTTGGCTGATGGTAGGGGAAGGTCACTTGCTGGTCGAGTACCCGCCGACGATCTCGGTCTTTACGCTGGTAAACCACCTCAAGGGCGTCAGCAGTCGGATGCTGCGCAAGGAGTTCCCTGAGTTGCCAGCCCGTGGCGCACACCTTTGGACGCCCAGCTACTTCGCCGCTTTCGCTGGCGGTGCGCAGATTGAACGGCTCAGAGAGTAAGGGGAGGCCCAGGAAAAGCCGTCCTGAAGACGGGGTTTGAATCCCAGAACAGCCACTGATCAGGGCCAGGGCCCCCTGGGGAGCCAATAGATCCACCAGGGCATCGAAGTGCTGGTCGGTGTGGCTCAAGCTGGCCACCCACTGCACGGCATCTATGCCCAGGGCCTCCAATTGGGGCCGCAGGGGTAGCTGGTGATCGATCACCTGGTGGGCCCCGCAGCGGCGCGCCCAGGCCTGGCCCTCCGGCTGGGAAGCGGTGGCCACCAGGGTGAGGTTGGTGAGCTGGCGCGCCAGTTGCAGCAGCATCGAGCCCACCCCCCCCAGCTCCAGCCACCAACAACAACACCCGGCCGGCTGCATCGGCCCCCTGGGGGAGGCGCAGCCGATCAAATAGCAATTCCCAGGCGGTGAGCGAGGTGAGTGGTAGCGCCGCCGCCGCCCACGGCAAAGCCGCTCGCCCGCTGGCCCAGGGCCTCCACCCTGCCCACGGCATCCCAGCCCAGCAGTCGCCAGCCCCCAGGCGGCGGCAGCTCCCGGCGGCGCACTTTCACATCCACCGGATTGACGGCCACCGCCTCCACCCGCACCAGCAGATCGTCAGCCCCTGGGTTGGGATCGGGCAGCTCGATATCGACTAGGTATTCGGGGTTTGGTTGGTATTCAGGATTTAGAAATTGTTGTGGATTGAGTAGGTTTTGAGGGGTGGGTAAAATTTGAGAATCGGGTAATTGTTGGGGATCGAGTGAGCGTTGAGTATCGCGTGAGCGTTCGGGATCGCGTAAGTGTTGAAGATGGTCTAGCGATGCCGGGTGCCGATAGCCAACCGCACGCATGGGGCCCTGGGAGGTGAGGTCAAGCCAGCCTGGCAAGCAGGGCTCGATGCCGGGTGGCGCTGGCCCGCAGCCGCTCCAACCTGGGCAGCGATGGTGGCTTGTCTAAACAGCGCTGCCACTGGGCCGTCAGGTTGACCGGTGCCGGATTGTCCAGGGATGTGCAGAGGCAGCCCAGATCCGCTGCCGCGGCATTCACCTTCGGGTCGTAACTGAGGGCGGCGGTGGGGGCACCGCAGTTGGCCGCCAGGATCAGGCCGTGCAGCCGCATCGCCAACACCAGGCCGGCGCTGGCGCATAGCTCCATCGCCTCGACTGGTCGCTCCACCAGCAACTCCCGGCTGCGGTTGAGCAGGGAGGTGTTGAGCAAACCCTGCTGCCTTAGCGAATCGAGCAGTCCCCGGTCTTGGTGGGCGTGAAATGGCAGCCAGATCAGCTCCCGATCCGGTGCCAGTTGCTCCAGGGCCCCTAGCCAGGGTTGCCAGGCCGCGCCTTGCAGTTGGCTGGTGGGCCGAAAACAGAGCACGATCGGTCCGCCCGGGCCCCGCCAGCTCGGGGCCGCCAGGCTCCAAACCGGATCGGCCGCCACATTTTCCTGCACCTCCTGCCAGCCGAGCGATGCGGCCAGCTGGGCGGAGGCCTGATCGCGCCAGCTGCAGGCGGTCACCAGCGCCAGCAGCCCTCGCACTAGCAGGCGACTGCGGCGGCGTCTGAGCGGTCCCAGCCCCTGGGCCCAGAGCAGCACGGGCTTGGCCTGGATCCTGGCGGCAAGGATCAAGGTGGTATAGTAGAGCAGGCTGGCAAAGCTGGTGGCGTCTTGCAGCAGGCTGCCGCCGCCGAGCACTAGCGCCTCACTGCGCCCCAGGGCTGCAAGTACTGCTCCCAGCTGGCGGCGATCGACGCTGGCCAAGCCAAACCGATCAGCCACCAGCGCCTGGTCATGGGCGGTCACGGTGGGCCGGCAACCTGGCGGCAGCTGGCTGAGCAATACCTCCAAGAGGGCGTCGTCCCCCAGGTTGTGCTCGCCGTAGTACCCCACCAATAGGGGCTGGAGGGGCTGGACCACTGGGGCGACGCGCGAAAGCAAACCATGCCTATCACTGGTCCGGTTTTGCCGCTAGGGCCGCAGCCTCCAGGGCTTGAGGCTTCAGGGCTGCAGCTTTCCAGGGCTTGAGGCTCCAGGTATGCAGCCTCCTGGGCTCAAAAGTCGGTTTCCCCCCAATGCGGCTCTGGCATCGTCGCTACAGCATTGCTGGTGGATGCCGCTAACGTTGGCTGAGTGCTGGTGGGGCGATGGCCGAACTAATTCTGTTCACCGGAGTGATCGCCCTGCTCACCCTCGGCATTTGGCTGGTTATCGATGCCGATTCCGATGACGACAACGGCGGCGGCGGCCTGATGCAGCCGGTGCTGGTGCCTGTGCCGGTGCGTCGTCAACGCTAGATCCAACTCTAGATTCAACTGCTTAGCTGTTATCCAGCCAAGGCTCATCTTGCTGCTCATCGGCACCATTGTTGTCTAATTTTCCTTCAAGGTCTTTCTAGCTGCAGGCGATGCGGCAGCATGGGGCAATCGGGGTTAGCCAGCCAGCTGGCTCCTGTCCAGCCCCTGTGCCCCCATCCCCCCTATGAGCTGCGCGATATCAATGCGCCCATCTACAGGCCCATCCGCAAGCCCATCCGCAAGCCCATCTGCAAGCCCATCTACCCGCTCTTCCCCATGGCCGGCTGCAGGGCCAGGGACCCTGAGCCGGGCTGGCCTGCGGTTGGCGATGGCCACCGCGCTGCTGCTGGCTCCCCAGGTAACTCTCGCTGGCGCCGCTCGCAGCGAAATTCTCTACAAGCTTTCCACCAGCTGCAGCCTCAATGGCGGACCGGCCCAGGCCTGTGCAGTAGAGGCGGCCAACGAGCAGTCAGCCACGCTCTATCGCCATCAGATTGGGGCCACCACCAGCACCATTCGCATCACCGACAAGCCGGTGACCATGAGCCTTTGGCAGCAGGCCAGCAAGCGCTGGCAACCGCTTAGCAGGGCAGCCGCTCGTTTCTCCACCAACACGATCTGCTTCAACGGTCGCGAGCTCTGTGTGGTGAACGCCAATTACCTCAACAGCGTGCGCGAAAAGAGCCCCGACGCCACGGCTGGCCGGGATTTAGTGGAGGTGCGCTTCGATCAGCAGGGCCGGATCAACCTCAGCTGCTTTGACAGCGGCTGCCAAGAGGTGAAGCCATGAGGATCGCTGCCGCTGGAGGCTTGGGTTTGTTCTTGATCGCCAGCCTGCCCATGCCTTCGCTGCTGGCGGCCCAGGCGTCTGTGGCACGCCATGCTGCCGATAGTTCCCAGCCTGATTTGCTGGCCAGAGGTGGCGGCGGCGGTAGAGGCGGTGGCGGTATGGGCGGTGGCGGCGCTAGGGGTGGCGGCGGTGGCGGCAGCTTCGGTGGGGGCGGTGGTGGATCAAGAGGCGGCGGCGGCAGCTTCGGCGGCGGCGGCGCTAGGGGCGGTGGTGGCAGCTTCGGTGGCGGTGGCAGCTTTGGCGGTGGCGCTAACCGTACGGGGGGAGGTTTTTCTGGCGGCGGCGCTGGCGCCGTTAATCGCGGCCAGAGCGGATTTGGCCAGGCTGGCGGTGGACTCGATCGCGGCAGCAGTCCTCCCACCGGTGGCTGGAGCAATCGCACCAACCCGGGGGCCGGCGCTGGCCCTTCCCTGAACCGACCCAGCAATATTCAGCAAGCCCGGCCCAATGGCGGTAACCGTGATATCAATGCCGGCAATCGCACGGGTAATCGTGATTTTAATTCTGGCAATCGAGTGGGAGATGGCCTAGGCGATAACCTGGGTAATGGCCTGGGTAATCGCGATGTGAACGCTGGAAATAGAGCGGGTAATCGTGGTGTAAATATCAATGGCGGGGTGAATGTCAACCGTCAGGTGAATCGCAATTGGAGTCCAACGGTTAACCGCAATTGGAATGCCAATCCCGGCTGGGCTCGTCCCGGTTGGGGGGTGGCCCGCCCCTGGGCCACCGGTTGGTATGGCGGTTGGGCCAGCCCCAGCTGGGGCTGGTGGGGGGCCAGAGCAGCTGTGTGGGGCGTCGCCACCCTGACCACCGCAGCGGTGATTAACAGCGCGGTGAATTCAGCCATCGACGATCATGTGGAAGTGATCGTGGTGCCGAATACCAACTATCAGTTGCTGTATGGCACAGTGCAGCCTTCTGGCAGTTCATCGGTGAGCTTCGTGGTGCAGGCCGATGGCAACAGTTATCAACTCACCGCAGACTGTAATCAGGGACTGATAAATGGTCAGCAACCCCAATCGGTCCAGGAAGCTGAACTGCTGAATGCTGCTTGCCAGGTGGCCTATGGCTCGGCCTGAGTACAACTCGGGCATAGAGCCCGCACATTCAGCACGCACTCCAGCAAGCTGAATCCCAGCATGCTGGCGGCGGCTTGACCAGCCGCCAGCACTGCGGCGTTCTCAAATTCCTCCGTACGACCACAACGAACGCACACCAGGTGATGGTGCTGGCGATGGTGATCGCTAGCTAATTCAAAGCGGCGACCACCTTCTGGTAACTCTAATTCCTGCAATAATCCCATGGCGCTGAGTAGGCGCAGGGTGCGATACACGGTGGCCAGAGATACCCTTTCTTCTGCTCGCAACAGGCACTGATGCACCTCCTCGGCGCTGAGGTGGCTGCCTTCGCCCAGGCGCTCAAACAGATTCAGTACGCGCTGCCGCTGGGGAGTTACCCGCTGGCCGCGGTGGTGCAGTGAACTGCGCAGGCCATCGGCACTGCGGGTGGGGCTGGTGGAAGTGGGTTTGGCCAATGGAGATCTGGGGATCTGGGCTCTAGGGAACTGGGCTCTGGGCCAGGAAAGCTTCGGGTGGTTAAGGCTCTTGGGGGCATCGGCTCTGGCTCGCTCCAGCCCCATGTCGCGTTGGCTCTCGGGGCTTTAGCCCCATGGATCTTCAGCTCAATATCGCTTTAGCCCAATGGGGGCTCAGGTCGATGGTGCTGCAGTTGTCTGTAGTGGAAGTTCTGTGCAGCTGCACTTCTGTGGCGCAGCAATTCGCTGATGCTGAAGTTGGCTGTTGCTGGGCTTGGCTGTTGCTGAAATTGGCTGTTGCTGCAGCTCGGAGCGGCTCTCTCCCGGCCTACTTCTCAATAGTAGTTGGTATTGAGAACAGCTCCGTGCCGCCGCCGGCGCGGCTGGCCAGGTGTTGACTGAAACGCTTCCCCGTATTCGGCGATGCCGTCTGAGTTGGCCAAACCGCATCAACATGTATCCAGTGCAGGGCTTGTCATAACCATGCGTGAGATCAGCTTCCGAATCACCAATGAGCAGCCGGGCCACGTTGAGGCCCGCAGCCTCACCCCGCCGCTCTGGGTGAAGGCCGATTCTCGCGAGGAACTGGAGCATGAGGCCCGCGAAGCCCTGATCCAGCGATTTGGCGCCGCCCACGTGGCCTATCGGGTGAGAGTGCGGGGCAGCGGCCAGATCCAACGCCAACCCTGGCGTTTAGCCCCTGCCCTGGTGGGTGCGGCCTGAGGGAAGTCGGGGTCACTTTGGCCCTATCCACGATCGGCAGCTTGATTGCCAAGGCGCGACGCGGCAGGATCAAGCCAGTGGCCATGCCAATAGAGAAACCTATGGTGCCAACCCTCTCCGAACGGTTGCGGCGGCGGGCCTACGAGTGCTACTCCCCTCGCCACATCCGCATTCCCTGGCAGGTGTCCCAGGAGCTGCCCACGGCTTTGCTCTGTCTGGAAGCCGCCCGGGTGTCGGCGGAAGCGGCTGTGGAGGTTTCCCCTGAGCCACTGGCTAAGTCAATTGCTCTGGCCCAACCAAACCAGGCTCTGGCCCAACCAAACCAGTCGCAGCTCCACCAAAACCAGCCGCAGCTCCCGCCGATCGGCCCGCTCCAGATCCTGCAAGCTGCCGCAGGGGCTCACCTAGACGAGGGCATCGCCCCCAATCCGGCATTTCCCCAGCTTCCCCCCGGCCAAGTGCCCCACAGTCAGGAGCTGCCAGCCAACCGGTTGGCCGGCGGCCAGGGCAGTTCCGAGGAGCTGGTGTTGCTGTTGGTGTTGAGCCTGCTCACCCTGCTGGATGGGGCGAAGGCTTTGCGGAATTTAATGATGAGCACCGCCTCCGTTTGGCGCCCCAGCCAGCAGTTGTCGGCTGCGCTGCCTACCCACTCCGCCGCCCTGGCCGCTAAGCGCGTTATTCACCAGCCGCGTTTAAGCGGCAGATTCCACAGCGGGGCCGAGTGGATTCAGCAACGCCTGATCTTCCACCTGTTCGGCCCTGGCCTGCTGTCGCGTCGACGATGAAACCAACGGATGCTGGGGCTGAGCGGCAAGCCTGGCAGGCCAGAACTAGCTGGCTTGACTTACTGGTCTGGAGCGGCTTGCTGGCTGGATCGGTTGGCTGGCCGGAAGCTCCTGGCTGGGGCGGCTGGCCCCTGGAGCGGCTCGCAGAAGCGGCAAGCCTGGCCCCTTTAGCCCATCGCCAAGGTTGCGTTTGCAGATTTCACCAACGCCTCGACCAGGGCTCCAGGGGGGCATGGGCCTAGGGCTGGCCTGGTGGGCACCCCTGTTTCGGGCAGGCCAGTTGTGACGGTCAAGTCAGTTGTTGCGCTCAGGTCAGTTCCAGTTGGCTCACTCAGGCCAGGCCACTCAGGCCAGCTCACTTCGACCCAGCTCACTCCCACCAGGCCACCTGTCAGGCTGGGTTGATGACCAGTGATCAAATCTCCGGCGGCCCAGGCCGCGGCAGCCTGCAGGCGAGCGAATCAGCCGTAGTTGCCGAGCACGCCGCCTTGGCGGCCGCAGTGGCACGGCGCCGCAACTTTGCGATCATTTCCCACCCGGATGCCGGCAAGACCACCCTCACCGAAAAACTGCTCCTTTACGGAGGCGCAATTCAGCAAGCCGGTGCCGTAAAGGCCAAGGGCGAACAGCGCAAGGTGACATCCGATTGGATGGAATTGGAGAAGCAACGCGGCATCTCCATCACCTCGACAGTGCTGCAGTTTGACTATGCCGATAGCACAATAAATCTGCTGGATACTCCTGGCCACCAGGACTTTTCAGAAGACACCTACCGCACCCTGGCTGCCGCAGATAACGCGGTGATGTTGGAAGATGCCGCCAAGGGACTAGAGCCCCAGACCCGCAAGCTGTTTGAGGTTTGTCGCTTGCGGCGCATTCCGATTTTCACCTTTATCAACAAAATGGACCGGCCGGGTCGGGAACCCCTGGAACTGCTCGATGAACTGGAGCAGGAGCTGGGCCTGGTTTGTTGGCCGGTGAATTGGCCGATCGGCAGTGGTGATCGCTTCCGGGGCGTGATTGATCGCCGCAGCCAGCAGGTGGTGCTGTTTGAGCGGGCCGAGCGCGGTCGCCAGAGTGAGGAGCGGCGGCTAACGGTGGAGCAGGCCAAACTCAGTGGTTTGGTGGAGCCGGAGCTGCTGGCAACGGCCCTGGAGGAGTTGGAGCTGCTCGATGGGGCAGGCGCTGAACTGGATCTGGAGCTGGTGCATGCCGGTGATCTCAGTCCCGTATTTTTTGGCTCGGCCATGACTAACTTCGGCGTGCGGCCATTCCTGGATGCTTTCCTTGAGTTGGCTCAGCGACCAATCGCCCGCCAGTCTAGCTCTGGAGCTATAGATCCAATTAGGGAGGGATTTAGTGGTTTTGTGTTTAAGCTCCAGGCAAATATGGACCCTCGCCATCGGGACAGAGTCGCCTTTGTTCGGGTGTGTAGCGGCAAGTTTGAGAAGGATATGACCGTGCAGCATGCCCGTACGGGCAAGGCTATACGTTTGTCTAGACCTCAAAAGTTGTTCGGCCAGGATCGCGAAGTTGTTGAGGATGCCTACCCAGGCGATGTTATCGGTCTAAACAACCCAGGCATGTTCGCGATCGGAGATACTCTTTACCTGGGGCCGAGGGTGGAATATGAGGGCATTCCCTGCTTTAGCCCTGAAATCTTTTCGTGGCTACGTAATCCCAATCCCTCGGCATTTAAGAGTTTCCGTAAGGGGGTTAACGAATTGAGGGAAGAGGGTGCAGTCCAAATTCTCTATGACACAGATCAGAGCAAACGCGACCCAATCCTGGCGGCGGTGGGACAGCTGCAGCTAGAGGTTGTTCAGTACCGGCTTGAGAATGAATATGGCGTGCAGACCCGCCTGGAGCCCATGGGCTTCTCGGTGGCCCGCTGGGTCAGTGGTGGCTGGCCTGCCCTGGAGCGGGTGGGCAGGATTTTCAATTGCAAGACCGTGCGCGATGCCTGGGATCGACCGGTGCTGTTATTTAAAAATACTTGGAACCTGAATCAACTCCACGAAGATCACCCCGATCTCGAACTCAGTGCCGTTGCTCCGGTGGTCAGTGGCGTTGAACCGATCGCTCTCTGAGTTTTCGAGTCCACCAGCTGCCGATCGCTCTCTCATTTTTCGAGACCAGCAGGATTTTCGAGCCAGTCACCAACTTCCGCGCCAGTCACCAACTTTCGCGCCAGTCACCAACTTTCGCGCCAGTCACCAACTTTCGCGCCAGTCAACTTGGGCACAGCGGCCAAGCTCAAGTCTGCAAACGACCCCTTTTGCTGCAGAACGGCTGCACTTTCCCCCTGCTTAACCGGACATGGCGCCTCCCGAAAGCGAGGAGGAGGCGCCAGAATCACCGTAACGAAGCTTTACAGCGATGCCCAAGCCGCTCTGGCTGGTGCGTCCCCGCTCAGACGGGGGCTGGGATTACGTGAGCTTTCAGCTCACTGCTGCCGGGGGTGTGGTGGAGATGCGAGAAGGCAGCCATCTGCCGCCCCAGATGCCCCTGTTGAAGCGCCGCCATCGTCTGGCGGCCGACGAAGCTGAACGCTGCCGGCGTCAGCTGCAGCTGGAGGATGGCTTCCTCAGTAGTGAACCGCTGTTTTAAAAACCGCCGCATTTAAAGCTGCTGATCTGAACTGCCGATACGCTGCTAGCCATGACCCAAACACCAGATCTCCCCTCCGGCTCCACGCCCTATGAGCGGCTTGGGATTTCGGCTGACGCCAGCTTTGATGTCGTGCAGGCCGCCAAGCAGACCCTCCTCGACCAGGTTGGCGACGATGCCATCGCCAGGGCCCGGGTGGAGGCCGCCTATGACGCCGTGCTGATGGAGCGGCTCAAGGAGCGCCAACAGGGAAAGGTGAGCACCGCAGCTCGCACGGCATCAAACCGCGAACAGGCTGCCCCCCAGGCGCCCAAGCAACCAGCTTTGGCCAACCTGCCCCAGGTTTCCTTACCAAAACTAAAACTGCAGCCCCTGCCGCAGCTGGCCCTGCCCCAGCTGGCCCTGGCCCAGGGCCGCGAGTTCTGGTTTCCCCTGGCGGCCAGTGGTGCCCTGCTGCTGTTTTTACTGGCCTTGCCCAGCTCTGCCGAGTTGGTAATGGCCCTGGCCACGGGCGTCTGCCTGATCAATCTGCAGCGCCGCAGCGGCCGATTGTTGCCAGCCCTGGGCTGGAGCCTGGCCTTGCTGAGCCTGGGACTGTTGCTGGGCGGCCTGATGGCAGCACAGCTGCCGACTATGCCTTACTTGAATAACGAACAGCTGCAAAGCCTGCCCGCTTGGTTGCTGCTGCTGCTCGGTGGGCTGTTGGTTGCCTAAACAGTTAAGGGATCAGGCGTAGGCGAGTTCGGCGATTAACTCCTGTAATTCTAGTGCTTCCACGTGATAATGCTCGTTGCAAAAATGGCAGGTCAGTTCGGCGTGACCCTCCTCCTCCAGGATTTCGCTTAGTTCATCACGGCCCAACAGCTTTAAAGCGCTGATACTGCGGCTGCGGCTGCACTGGCAGTGAAACCGCACATTTTGAGTGGCGTCTGTGCCTGTCAGGGAGTGGGGGTCGAGATCTGGAAACACGCTCACCAGCAGCGCCTCGAGGTTGTCCATGTTCGCCGCCAGCTGTTCACTGAAGCCGCGAATTTCTTGGCAGCGTTCCTCTAGCAGGGCCACCAGGGCGGGCTCCTCAGCAGCCTTGGGGAGTATCTGCACCAGTAGGCCGCCACAACAGCGCACTCCCTGGCTATCTATTTTTTCGCCTACAAACACAGCTGAGGGGGTCTGCTCCGAGTGCAGCAGGTAAGAGGCAATGTCTTCGCCAATGCCGCCACTTACCAGCTCCACCGTGGAGCTAAAGGGTTCGCCTTCGCCGAGATCGCGAACCACATGCAGGTAGCCCGTACCGCAGGCCCGGCGGAAATCGAAGTAGGGGCTCTCGTCGGCATTGCTCACCAGGTCGAGCTCCAGGCTGGGATCGCCCACGTAGCCGCGCACCTGACCGTCGCGACCGGCATCCACCATCAGGCCGCCCAGGGGCCCATCGGCCCGAATGCGCAGGTTGACCCGGCCGTGCCGCACTTTCATCGAGCTGGCCAGCAGCAGGCCCGCTGACATGGCCCGGCCCAGCAGGGCGGTGGTCAGGAAGGAGAGTCCATGGCGCTGGCGAGCCTGGCTCAGGGTGTCGGTGGTGGTGACTGCGACTAGGCGGATGCCACCGCCGGCGGCCGTGGCGCGTAGCAACTGGTCGCTCATCACTAGGCCCTATTGGTGAGCTGCATGTTACGGAGTGCCGTTGGCTGCAGCTGTTCGAGCCGGCCCTGCTCCAGTCGCCAGCAATCACCGGCGATCGGGGCGAACAGTTCCGCTTCATGGGTAACCACCAACAGGGCCCGCTCCCGGGCCAAATCGGCCAACAAAGCCAAAATGTCTGAACGCATGGCCCAATCGAGGCCGGCGGTGGGTTCATCCAGCAGCAGCAGCTTGGGATCCCTGAGCAGCTGAACGGCCAGGGCCAGGCGCCGTTGCTGGCCGCCGCTGAGCCGTTCCGGCGCCTGTTGCAGGCTCAAGCCCCGCAGGCCCACCCTGGCCAATACGGCTTCGGCCTCGGTGTTGCCCAGGCGCCTTTGGCCCAGCTTCAATTCCTGGCCCACCGTGAGCCCGAGGAAGTGGCGCTCGGGAAATTGGAACACCAGGCCACAGAGCCAGCGGCGTTGACGGCTGTTTAGGGGCTGGCCGTTCCAGAGGATTTGGCCCCGGTTGGCTTCTGCCAGGCCGCCGATCAGCTCCAGCAGCGTGGTTTTGCCGGAGCCGCTGCGGCCGGCCACCAGCGCCGGCCGCCCGGCCGTCAGGCGCAGATCAATGTTGCTCAGCAGCGGCTGCGCAGCTGTGGAGGGCTGGTATTGGAGGCCAACGACTTCGAGCATCAGGGGCGGGGCAGGTTCCCAGCATGGCGGCCCGGCAGCGATCAGGAGCCGCCATCCCTGGCGCCTGTGGCGATGGGCGTGTTTGATGGAAGCCGTTTCCCAGGGGCCTTGCCGGCCTCCACAGGCCGCCATGGAGGTGCGATTTCGCGATGTGGATCCATTCGACTGCTGGATTTGGCTGCGCTTTGCCCACCCCCCTGGCCAGGGGGAGCGCAACTACGTGGAAGCGGTATTCGACAGCTGGTTCGTGCTGGGCAAGCTAGGCGGCTTCAATGCCGAAAACCTGCAGGCCCATGAGGCTGGCGCTGAGTTGAGCTGGATGGCCTATGACGGCGACGAGGCGGAGCGGGCCCTGCCGGCATTGATGCATAACCTCACCTCCTTTTCCTACCAGGCGGAATGGGCACGCTGCTGGGTGGATCTGGGCACCAGCGACGCCATCGCCCTCGATGTGCTGATCAATGCCCTCAGCCAATTGGATCGCGATGTGGTGGAAATTGTCGAGCTGGTGATCGGCGGCCAAAATGACGACTGGCCACTGGATGACCAGGAAGACTCCATGTTTGCCCTCGACGAATTGCCATGAAAAGGGTCTGCCCTGAAAAGAATCTACCTTGAAACCAGCAGCTGATCAATGACAAACTGTTGTCAAAAAGATAAGTAAATTATCGATTTATCTTGGAAATTGACGTAGTTGTATGGGTCGAGAGTTGCGCCGTCTACTGATCGACCCCCAGCGGCTGGAGCTGGCCGATGGTGAACTGCGGCTGGAGGCTGCGGAGCTCCACTATCTGCTGCGGGTGCTGCGACTGCGACCGGGGGACAGGTTCGCCCTGGTGGATGGGGCCGGCCGGCTGTGGACGGCTGGGCTGGCCTTGGCGGAGCAGCTGGCGGAGCCCCTGGTGGAGCGCCGTGGCCGAGCCCCGGCCGAGCAGCCCCTGGTGGCCAGGTTGGAGCAGCCCCTGGCGAGGCCGCTGCAATGGCAACCGCAACCCCAGCCAAGCCTTGCCTTAGCTGTGGCGATGCCACGCCGTGATGCAGATGTGCTGTTGCGGATGGCCTGTGAACTGGGTATCGATTCGTTTCTGCCCCTAGTGGCCGCCCGCAGTGTCGCCGGCGAGGGCCTGGCCAGGGAGCGGGCTGCGGCGATTTTGAGGGAGGCCTGCGAGCAGTCAGAGCGGCTGTGGCAGCCCCGGCTCGAACTACCCCAGCAGGCCTGCCAATTGCTGGCCACCCCACCGGCTGGCATCGGTCTGCTGGCTACCACCCGCCAGGCGGATTTGCCGTCGCTGGATCAGGCTCTCAATCACTGGCAAGCCGCCAACTCAGGCGACTCCGCCCGCTTTAGCGGCTCATTCAGATCAGCCGATTCACTCAGCTCAGGCGGCTCAGTGCTGCTGGCGATCGGGCCGGAGGGGGGCTGGACCAGCGAAGAGGAGAAGTTGGCGCTGGCGGCTGGCTGGCAGGCGGTGAGCTTGGGGGCCTCGATCCTGCGGGTGAGTACGGCGGCGGTGGCAGCCGCGGCTCTGCTCAGCCGCTGGCGACTCACTTGCCAACCATGCTCGCAGCCATCGCCTTGAAGCCAGCCAAGTTTGCTCCGGCCCGGCGACGACGGCTGGGCACGGCGTTGGCGGGATTGAGGCAATCCGGCGCGAAGGTGGCCTCCACAGTCGCCGGCCGGGCCTCCTGGGCGGCGCGCAGCTCGGCGGCGATCGCTTCGGCGGTGGTGAGCACGGGGCCGCTGGCCACGGCTGTTGCTTCAGGAGCAGCCGTAGCAACAGGCGCTGCGGTAGCAACAGGAGCTGCGGGCTGGCTGGCTTTGGCCTCAGGCTTGCCCTTGGCCGCTGGCTTTTGGGCAGCGGGCTTGCTCTCGGCCACAGCCACTTTTACCGGCTTGCTGCCTTCGCTGCCCAGATCCAGGAAGAAGGTTTCCTTGCGTTTGAACACCATGGCGGCCGGGAGCCCGTAGGCGATTACCTAGCCGGATTATCCGCTGCTCCGATCCCAGCTGACCCCTTGCCCGCAATGCGGTGCAACACAGCTCAGTTTGTGGGCCCATCCCTGAGCGGATTCAGGGCCAGGCATGCCACAAAGTGGATCCGCTTCAGAGGCGCTCCAGCTTCTGGACCGCCGCCGGTTTGCGATGAATTTTTTCGCCATCGTCCAGGCTCAGCTGCCTGACCAGAGTGCTGGCCACTGGCTGTGGGCCCTGGCGCTGAATGGCTTATTGATTGGTTTGGCCCAGCGGGCCCCCCTGCTTACCCCAGCCGGCTGGGTCCATGCCGCCGCCCTCGGCACGCTGCTCTGGGGCTGCCTCGGTTGGCGCGGTTGGCTGGCGGTGGTGCTTTACCTGCTGCTCGGTTCGCTGGTGACCCGTCTCGGCCTGCGCCAGAAGCAGGCTCTGGGCCTGGCAGAAGCGCGGGGCGGTCGCCGCGGCCCGGAGAACGTCTGGGGTTCGGCGGCCACCGGCGCCGCCCTGGCGCTGCTGGTGCCGCTGTTACCCGCAGCCGCGGCCCCCAAGCTTTTGTTGGGGTTTGCCGCCAGCTTCAGCGCCAAGCTGGCCGATACCTGCGGCAGCGAGATTGGTAAGCGCTGGGGACGTCACACCGTCTTGATCACCAGCCTGCGGCCCGTGGCCCCAGGCAGCGAGGGGGCGATCAGCCTGGAGGGCACCGCCGCCAGCTTGGCCGGGGGCTTGGCCATGGCCTCTTTGATGTGGATGCTGGGTTTGATTGAGGGGGGGAGCAGCTGGCTGTTGGTCAGTTTGGTGGCCCTTGTTGCCACCTTGATCGAGAGTTATATCGGCGCACTGGCTCAGCAGCGCTGGGCTTGGCTGAGCAACGAACTAGTAAATGCCCTTCAAACTTCCATCGCCGCTTTATTGGCCATCTGCTTGAGTTGAGCCACCAGTAAATTGCAGCGCTGGCGAGCGGCCCGGGGGCTGAGGCCCAGCAGGCTGGCCACAGGCTTGAGCCCCCTGCCATGGATTTCCAGCTCCACCACCAGCAGGCGATCGTTGGCGGGCAGCTGCCTTAACTTTTGCCATAGCCAGGCCAGCTGGGGATCGGCCTGGGGCTGGTCGGTGCTGCACAGGTTGCTGGCGGCAGCTATGGCATTACCACTGGCATTACCACTGGCATTATCAGTGGCACCAGAATTGGTGCAAGAACTGGCAGCAGGGGGATCGCTGGCCAGTTGGTCTAGCAGGGTGCCCTGGTCTGGAGCCCCATCGGATCCCTGCCCCAGGCCAAGGGGCTGATCCAGGCTGGCCACCTGCAGCGCCCGCCAGACCGCCTGGGCCTCGGCCAGTCGTTCTGGCGGGCAGCCCAGTTCTATGGCCAGCTCCGTTTCCCCCAGGGGCCGCCAGCCGCGGCCGCGCCTTTGCTCCTGCAGCCGACGAGCTTTTTGCTGCAATTCCCGCAGTCGTCTGGGGGTGTGGATCGGCTGCCAGTGATCGCGGAGATGTTGGCGGATGGCGCCCGCGATGAACGGCACGGCATAACTGGCCAAGCGGTTGGAGCCGGCCAGGGAGAAGCGCTCCACCGCCCGGATCAGGCCCAAGGTGCCAGCAGACACCAGATCATCGCCGTCGGCACCACCGCGGCTGCCGCTGCTGCGCAGGTAGCGAGTGGCGATGCGCTGCACAAGTGCCATGTTGTTGACCACCAAGGCCTGGCGCCAGTGCAGCTGGGCCAGGGCTTCACGGCAATCCGCCAGGGAGCGCAATAGTTGGGAATTGCCCTCCCGGCGGCAGCTGTCGCGGGTTGGTGAGGGGGGGGGCACCATCAACGCCCACCCAAACTGGCCAGAGGAGGGAAAGGATTGCAGAAGCGCAACTTGATCACAGCGAGTTGTAAAGCTCAAGCGCCACCCAGCTGGGGCAGCCGGGCATCAGAGTTGGAGGAAAAGGCACAGCAGCGGAATTGCATAGGTCAGCGGAATTGGCTAGGCCAGCGGGCAAGCAGTAAGCCAGCGGGCAGGCCAGCGGCGTCGAGGGGGCAGCTTGGAGATCAGCGGGCAAATCTGCGGTGTCGGTGGGGTAATCAAGCGGCGTTGAGGGAGCAGGCTCATGCGCTAGCCAGGTGGGGCAAGTTGGCGGAAACGGCACGGCAAGGGGGAATTGGGTAGGTAAGCGGGCAATGGGTAGGTCCGCCGGCAAGGGGTAGGCCAGAGTTCAAGTGATATGCCCGCCGGCAAGTGGTATGCCCGCCGGCAAGTGGTATGCCCGCCGGCAAGGCAGTGGCGTCGGAGCAGGCGGTAATGGCCCTGTCTGCAGCTGTAATGGCTGCGCCACCGCTCCGTGATAGCTGCGTTTTTTGAGACCATTCGCACCTATGTCAGATCTGCATACCGCTCAGCCCCCTCCGCGCAAACTCTTTGCGCTTCCTTATCCGCCGACCCCTACGCAAACTCATTGCGCCTGCTTATCCGCCGCCCCTCAGCAATGCCTGTTGCAGCCACCGTCCAGGCGATAGGCAGAAATGCTTTATTGCGATGCTGAATTACCCAGAATCGCTAAGATGCACCAATCGGCAGCACCATCAATCGGCGCCACTATTAATCAGCGGCCCAATTAATCAGTGGGCCCTCGGAGGACTCTGGAAAATCGTCATTAATGGTCAGCTGAAAGCTGAGACCCACTGTGATGTCAGCGGTTCCTGGGGCTTAGCTCGGGTTTGCCAGAGCTTCCCTAGAGGGCCATGGGTGTACAAACAGATAGGGGTTCCAGGCCAGCCCAGGCCAGCAGTGCCGGCCAGCTGCGCAACAGCTCGTAAACCCGCTGGTGCCCCTCGCCATTTAGATGCAGGCCGTCCGTGCACAGCAGCTCCGGCCAGTGGCTATCGGCCGTGAGGCTGTGCAAAAGCGGCAAAAACGGCACATCGGCCTCCAGGCAGGCCTCGGCCAACAGTGCTTCGTAGGCCTGGACATCGGCCAGCTGGTACCAGAGCAGTTCGGCGAAGGGCATCTGCTCTTCCAGCACCGGAGTGAGACCCAACACCATCACTGGCGCCAACTTGGCGGCCTGGCGCAGTAGTTGCTGCAGCCCGAACAGGAAGGCGTCCGGCGCCAGCTGCTGCCGGCCACTGACACGTCCGACGCGGGCGAGGTCGTTGAGGCCCACCCCCAGCAAAATGCCTTGGGGTAATTGGCGCCGCAATTCGCCGCGACAGCCCACCTCCGCGGCTAATCGAGCGGCCACCCGCTCCAGGCCATCGCCCCGCACGCCGAGGTTGTAGAGCACCGGTCCAGCCGGCACCTCCATCCAGTGGCGCTTCAGCCGCTCACACCAGCCCCCCTGGTCGGGATCCCCCCAGCCGTAGACGCCGCTGTCCCCCAGCACCACCAGCTTTTTCGGGATTCGGATCAGTTCAGGCTGTCCGAACGGCATTGGAGAGCGCATCGGGGGTCGCCAGCCAGTGGCGACGGGCACGGTCGCTGAGATCTTCTCCCACCAGGGTGAGGGCGGCATAGGCCAACACCAGGGCCGCCAGCTGGTCCCAGGCGAAGGAACTCAGCGCCTCCAGCAACTGGCTACCCAGGCCGGTGGCCCCCACCAGCCCCACCACCACCGACTCCCGCAGGATCACATCGGCCCGGTAGGCCCCGTAGGCCAGGTAACTGCGGGCCAAGCCGCTGAAGCGGCCATAGAGCAGGGCCAGCCGCTGGCCACTGCCGCTCACCGCCAGGGCCTGTTCGCAGCCACCGCCGTTGGTTTCCACCGCCTCCAACAGCAGCCGGCCCAGGATGCCGAGGTTGTGCAGGCCCAGGGCCAGGGCACCGGTGAGCAGCCCGGGTTGCAGCAGGAACAGCAGCAACAGCGCCGTTAGCGGTGGCGGCCAGAGCCGGCCCAGGGCCCAGAGAAGCCGCAATAGCAGCCGCCCCCAGGGCCAGGGCCACACGATCAATAGCAGCAGCGGAGCGGTGCCCACCGCCAGGCAGGCGGCGGTGACGGTGAGCAAGATCGTTTGGCCGATCAGCTGGCTCCAGGGCAGGGCCAGCAGCGCCGGCCAATCGGCGGGCGCCAGCGGTGGCAGGGGCTGCCAGCGCAGCAATGCCGACGGTTCGATCTGCAGCCCCTGGGCGGTTATGGCCAGCAGCGGCAGCAGAGCCAGGCCCGCCAGCAGGATTTCGCGCCCGCCCTGGCCCACCCCCCCAGAGCCAAGCCCGAAGCGCCCGGGCATGGCCCAGCGCCGCCGCAGAGCCGCGGTGAGCGTTTCCAGGCTCAGCATTGCCGCCAAAAGCACCCACAGGCCCGTCCAGAGCTCGTGGAAGGCGAGCGATTGCAGGCTGAGCCGCAATTCCGCCCCCAGCCCCCCCAGGCCAAATACCCCCAGCATGGTGGCGCTGCGCAGGGCGCATTCCAGCCGGTAGCCCCCGTAGCTGATCACCTGGGGCAGCAGCGGTGGGCCCTGGGCCGTGATCAGGGCCGCCAGCGGGCCGGCCCCAGCGCAGCGCAGGGCGGCGAGATTGGCGCAGGGCAGGGCGTCGAGCAGGTCGCTCACCATCCGGGCCACCAGGGCGCCGTAGGGGATGGCGATCGCCATTACGGCCACCGCGGGCTGCAAGCCCAGCAGCTGCAGCAGCAGCAGGCCCCAGAGCAGTTCGTGGATCGAGCGGGGCAGGGCCAGCAGCCGCCGGATCAGCTCCGCCGGCAGGGCCGTGCCGGCGATGGTGCGCCAGACGGTGCGGGAGCTGATCACCCCCAGCACCAGGCCCAGCAGCAGGCTGCTGGCCCAGCCCCACAGGGCGATGCCCAGGGTGATCGCCAGGCCGGCCGCCACCGAATCCAGCAGCGATCGCTCCAGGCTGGGGCTAAAGGCAGCCGTGGCGAACTGGCAGATCAACTCCCAGCCGCCACCATGGGCCAGACCCGGCAGCAACAGCAGCAACGGCAGCAGCACCAGGGCCGGCGCCAACAACCAGAGGGGCGCGGCCGGCCGCGGCAGCCACCGCCCACTCTTGGCTTGGCCATTGGTTTTGGCTTGGCCATTGGTTTTGGCTTGGCCAGTTATCTGGGCTTGGCTCATGATCCGGGCCTGGCCGATGGCCGCTCGTCCCCAGTGCCGTCCGCCTGAGTGCCGTCCGCTCCAGTGCCGGCGTAGCCGGTGCCGGCATAGCCGGTGCAGTCCGCATTAGCGCTGTTCGGGTCAGTGCCGGCATAGAGCGCATTGAGCTGGCTGGCGGTAAGCGCTGCCGGTGGGCTATCAAAGGCGATCCGACCGCCGCGCAGGCCGATCACCCGATCGAAGCCCGCCAGCAGATCTGGGCGATGCAGGCTGAGCAGCAGGGCCCGGGGGGCCTCGCTGAGGGACAGCAGCAGGTTCAACAGCTCCTCCGCCAGGCGGGGATCCAGGCTGGCCAGGGGTTCGTCGGCCAGCACCAGTTGGGGCTGTTGACGCAGCAGTCGGGCGATCGCCACCCTTTGGCGCTGGCCGCCCGAGAGGCAGGAAACCGGCTGATTGAGCAGGCCCACCTCCAGATCCAGACGCCGTAACAATTGGGCGCAGGCCTGGCTGTCCAGGGAAATCAGCAGGTTGAGCAGGGCCCGGGGCCAGCCCCAGCGCGCTAGGCAGGCAGCGTTGAGGTTTTGTTGCACGCTCAGTTCTTCGACCAGGCGCAGGTCTTGCCAGAGGGTGCCGATGCGGGCCTGCTGCAGCCGCCGTTGGCGCCGGGAGCGGGCCTGGGGCTCCCCCAGCCAGTGCACCTGGCCCCGATGGGGGGCGATCAGGCCATTGGCCACCGCCAACAGGGTGCTCTTGCCGGCACCGCTGGCGCCGATCAGGGCCACCCTTTCGCCCGGCTCCAGCCGCAAATTGATGCCATCAAGGCGGGGTTGCCGCCTCCCTGCCACCGTCACCCCATCGAGCTGTAGCACCGCGGTCATGGCTAGGTGAGCCTCTCAGGGGTTGAATCGGTGGCGTGATATTGGACGGCTGAAGCCCGATGTAATGGCTTATATGTAATAGTTCAAGGTAAATTAGCGGATTTTGCCGATTTCGCGTCCCACCTTCTCGATTTGGCTATAGGGGGCTGGATTGACCACGGTGAACTGCTGGGCGCCAAACAGGCCCAGGATCGTTTTCTGTTGGGGATCGCTCGGCCGCCAGCCGATGATTACCTTCTGCAGCTTGGTGGTGAAGCCAGGGCCAAAGCGTTGATCCAGGTTCGGCTGGGCCAGCCAGAGGTAGTCGGGGTAGGGGGGAGTGCGCCAGATTTGGATCACCTTGGCCCGGTTGACTTTGCCATTGCGCAGGGATGTTTTCCACACCTGTTCATTAACGGCTCCGGCGTTGTAGGCGCCGCTCTGCACCAGGGCGATGGTGGCGTCATGGCTGCCGCTGAATCCAGGGGCACCGCCGGCAAAATCCTTCAGCTTCAGGCCGGCCTGTTGCAGGAAATATTGGGGCATCAACCGGCCGGAGGTGGAACTCTCCGAGCCGAAGGTGAAGCGCTTGCCCTGCAGGCTTTTCAGGCCTTGCTGGGAGCGAATTGGCTGTATGCCACTGGCGGTATTGGCGATGAATACGCTATAAAACTGTGCATCAATATCTCGTTGGGCCAGCATCTTGGCCCCTGGTTTTTGCAATTTGGCTTGCACGCCGGTGAGCCCCCCGAACCACACCAGATCGAGATCGCCAGTGCGAAAGGCGGTTACCGCCGCCGCGTAGTCCGTCACCGGCAAATACTTCACCTTTACCCCCAGTTGGCGCTCCAAGGCGGCGGCCACCAGGCCGTAGAGGCGGTTCAGTTTCTCAGGGTTTTGATCTGGGATGGCGCCGATGCGCAGCAGAGGCTGATCCTTGGTCGCCTGGGCCTGGGCAGCGGCCAGCCAAGGGCCAGGCTTGGCACCGGGCAGGCTCTGGGGCAGCACCAGCGCCAACAGGGTCAAGGAGATCCCCGCCAGCAAGCCCCTGAGCCGCAGGGCTCGCGGTTTAATCGGTTGGCCGCTAGTTAACTGACTAGAGCTTAACTGGTTAGGGTTTAACTGGTTAGAGCCTAACTGATTAGAGCTGAAATGATTGGAATTTAATTGACTAGAATTTAGCTGCGTATAGTTTGATTGGCTAGAGTTTAACCGACTAGAGTTTAGCTGGCCAACTGTTGACTGATTGGGATTTAATTCGCTTGATTTCAACTGGCGTAAGGGCAGCAGGGCGCGCAGGTGCATGGCAGTTGTAGGGAGGGGAATTGGGTGGGGGGAAATGGGTGGGAATGAAAATGCTTGTAAGGAGAGGCAGGGCCCAGGGGGGAGGGCCGGAGCATGGCCTTGAGCAGCGGAGCATTGCCCAAAGCCATGGATTTGGGCCAGGGCCAGGGGTTTTGCGCAGGCGGCCACATTTCTAGGGGCTAAGCAAGGCCCCTGGGCCTTGGCTAACCGCTAGAGCGACGCCAAAAACACTCGCAACCGTTCGAGGCCATCGTCGATGGCTTCTGTGGCCGCGGCGCAGGATAGGCGGATGCAGCGGTCTTCTCCGAAGGCCACCCCGGGCACCACCGCCAAACCCACCTGATCGAGCAGTCGGTTGCACAGGGTCATGGAGTCCAAGCCGTAGGCGCTCAGGTCGGGGAAGGCATAAAAGGCCCCCTCCGGGGGCTGCAGGCTCACGCCTGGCAGTTGCAGCAGTCCCTGGCAGAGTCGCTCCCGCCGCACATCGAAGCTGGCGGCCATCTCTCGCACGCAGTCTCGGGGGCCCTGCAACGCCGCCAGGGCGCCGTATTGGGCGAAGCTGCACACATTGCTGGTGCTCTGACTCTGCAGGGCGATGGCAGCCGCCATTACGGCCGAGTTGCCCGCCAACCAGCCGATGCGCCAGCCGGTCATCGCCCAGCCCTTGGCGCAGCCTCCAACGATGAAGATGCGATCGGACAGATCCGGGGCCAGGGCCGCCAGGCTGTGGTGCTGGTGGCCCGGGGCCACCAGATATTCATAGATCTCATCGCAGACCACCGCCAGCTGGGGATGGCGGCGCAACACGGCGGCGATGCTCTCCAGCTCCTGGCGAGTGAGCACCGCGCCGGTGGGATTGCCAGGACTGTTGAGCACCAGCAATTTGCTGGCGGGGGTGATCGCCGCTTCCAGGGCTGCGGCATCGAGGTGGAAGCCCTGGTCGGCGCCGCAGGGGATGGTGGTGACGCTGGCCCCGGCCAAGCGGGCCATGTCCGGGTAGCTCAGCCAGTAGGGGGCTGGCAGCAGCAGGCTGTCGCCGGGCTCCAGCAGCACCTGAAACAGGTTGTAGAGCGCCTGCTTGCCTCCGTTGGTCACCAGCACCTGGTCGGCTTTGGTGGGCACCAGGTTTTCGTGGCTGAGCTTGGCGGCGATCGCCTGGCGCAGGGCCGGTTCGCCCGCGGCGGGGCCGTAGCGGGTGTGACCCGTCTCCAGGGCGGCGGCGGCGGCGGCCCGGATGAAGGCGGGGGTCTCGAAATCAGGCTCGCCGGCGCTGAGACTGCAGATATCGCAGCCTTCGGCCTTGAGCTGTTTGGCCTTGGCTGCAATGGCCAGGGTGAGGGAGGGGCGCAGCGCTTTGGCCCGGGCAGAGAGCATCGCTGCGGCCAGCTAACACTTAAATCCCATAGTGCACCATGCTTGAGCC
>JBIKVR010000122.1:0-7143 GCA_044356735.1 Prochlorococcaceae cyanobacterium | reverse complement strand
CTTGCCTCATCAAGGCTTGCCCGATCAAAGCTTGTCTCATCAAGGCTTGCCCGATCCCAGCGGTCGCGGCAAGGCAATTTGAATGCCAGCCCATTTGAATGCCAGGCCATTTGAATGCCAACAGGTTGCATGCCAGCAAATTGGCCGCCAGCAAAGACGATCTGGAGGGCTTGGCGGCAGCCTGCGGCGATTGTCGCCGCTGCGGCCTGTGGCAGGGGCGACAGCGTGTGGTGGTCAGCCGCGGCGACCCCGGGGCCCGGTTGATGCTGATCGGTGAGGCTCCCGGCGCCCAGGAGGATGCCAGCGGCCAGCCATTTGTCGGTCGTGCCGGCCAGTTGCTGGATCAATTGCTGGCTGGCGCCAAGCTCGACTCCAACCGAGATCTGTTCATCTGCAACGTGGTCAAGTGTCGCCCCGCCAACAACCGCAAGCCCACCGCCGCCGAGATGGCCGCCTGTCGGCCCTGGCTGGAGCGGCAGATCTCCCTGGTGAATCCGCCGCTGATCCTCCTGGCGGGCGCCTCGGCGCTGGAGGGCGTGCTTGGCATCAGAGGTGGGATCACCAAACTGCGGGGGCAGTGGCGGCAGGGCAGCGGCGAGGCCCTGGCGGGGCGCTGGTTGATGCCCCTGTTTCATCCCTCCTATCTATTGCGCAATCCCTCCCCGCGGCAGGGCGGTCCCCGCTGGCTCACCGACCAAGACCTCCAGGAGGTGCGCCGCCGGCTGGATCAGCTGGAGCGACCGCTGGCTTGATCGGCCGCTCGCTTGAGCCGCACTCTTCAGAATTAGCGGCACTGTTCAGGATGAGCCGCAATCTTCAGCATGAGCCGCAGTCGTCAGAATCAGCGGCAGTCGTCAGCTGAGGCCAGGGCTGTGCCATGGTTTGCGGCAGATCTGTGATCTCTGCCGCGATGACCGCCGCCCCGGCCCGTGCTGACGCCGCCGCTGCCGCCATCCCCGACTGGGCCGACAATCCCCGCTACGACACCTTGATTCGGCGTCGCAAAACCCGCAGCGTGCGTGTGGGGGACATCTGGGTGGGCAGCGAACACCCGGTGGTGGTGCAGTCGATGATCAACGAGGACACCCTCGATGTGGAGGGCTCCACCGCCGGCATTCGCCGTCTGCACGAAGCCGGTTGCGAGATCGTGCGACTCACCGTGCCCTCCCTTGCCCATGCCAAGGCGGTGGGCGAAATTCGCCGCCGGCTGGAGGACAGCTACCGTCCCGTGCCCCTGGTGGCGGATGTGCACCACAACGGCATGAAAATTGCCCTGGAGGTGGCCCAGCACGTCGACAAGGTGCGCATCAACCCGGGCCTCTACGTCTTCGACAAGCCCGACCCAAGCCGCACAGGCTTCGCTGAGGAGGAGATCGCCGCCATCGTCGCCCGCATCACCGTAACGCTCGAACCGCTGGTGAGCCTGCTCAAGTCCCAGGACAAGGCGCTGCGCATCGGTGTCAATCACGGCTCCCTGGCGGAGCGAATGTTGTTTACCTACGGCGATACGCCCCTGGGCATGGTGCAGTCGGCGATGGAGTTCATCCACATCTGCGACCGCCTCGATTTTCACAACATCGTGGTGTCGATGAAGGCCTCGCGGGCGCCAGTGATGCTGGCCGCCTACCGGTTGATGGCCGATCGCTTGGATGCCGAGGGTTTTCCCTACCCGCTGCACCTGGGCGTTACCGAAGCTGGTGACGGCGACTACGGGCGGATCAAGAGCACCGCCGGTATCGCCACCCTGCTGGCCGAGGGCCTCGGCGACACCATTCGCGTCTCGCTGACGGAGGCGCCGGAGCGGGAAATTCCTGTCTGCTACTCGATCCTGCAGGCCCTGGGGCTGCGCAAGACGATGGTGGAGTACGTGGCCTGCCCCAGCTGCGGTCGCACCCTGTTCAACCTGGAGGAGGTGCTGCATAAGGTGCGGGCGGCCACGGCCCACCTCACCGGTCTGGATATCGCCGTTATGGGTTGCATCGTCAATGGCCCTGGCGAGATGGCCGATGCCGACTACGGCTACGTGGGCAAGATCCCAGGCACGATCTCGCTTTATCGCGGCCGCGAGGAGATCCGTCGCGTACCGGAACAGGAGGGAGTAGAGGCCCTGATCGCTCTGATCAAGGAGGATGGGCGCTGGCTGGATCCCTGAGCTGAGCTGAGCCGAGCCGTCTTGGGGTTGTGCTTAAACCGAGTTGATCGGTTCTCCTGCCTGTGATTGGCGCCTATTACCCCGCTAGCCTGGAAAATATTCATCGAAAAGCGGGGGCTGGCACATATGACCAGAGGTCGGGCCAGCATTTTGGTGCTGATCAGCTTGGGAGCCTGTGCCGCCACGGCCGCGGTGCTTGCCAAGGACATGCCCACTCCCTTTGGGGGCACCACCCAGATCACCGACAGCCCCAAGGAGGTGATGGATCAGGCCTGGCAGATCGTATTCAGAGACTATCTAGATATCAATGGCAAATACACCCCTGATCATTGGCGTCACTTACGCCGGGATATTTTAGCTAAGAGCTATGGCACTCCCAAGGATGCCTATGAGGCTATTCGTGGTATGCTCGCCACCCTTGATGATCCCTACACCCGCTTCTTGGATCCACGGGAATTCAAGGAGATGCAGATTGACACCTCCGGTGAACTATCCGGGGTTGGCATTCAACTGAGTATCGACAAGCAGACCAAAGATCTAGTGGTGGTAAGCCCCCTCGATGGCTCGCCAGCCTCCCGGGCGGGTGTGATGCCTAAAGACATAATCATCGCCATCGACTCCCAGCCCACCAAGGGCATGAGCACAGAAGAAGCGGTGAAATTGATTCGTGGGCAGGCGGGAACAAGTGTAAATTTAACCCTAAAGCGTAATGGTCAATCCATTGAGGTAAAGCTCACCCGCGAACGGATCGAGCTGCACGCGGTGGAGCACAAGCTGAACACCTCCCCCAATGGCGCCAAGGTGGGTTATATCCGCCTCAAGCAATTCACCGCCACCGCCACCAAGGACATGCGCCTGGCGCTGCAGGATCTGGAGGCCAAGGGTGCCCAGGGCTATGTGCTGGACCTGCGCAGTAATCCAGGCGGCCTGTTGATGGCCAGTGTGGAGATAGCGCGTCAGTGGCTGAATGAAGGCACAATTGTTTCCACCAAAACCCGCGATGGCATTCAGGATGTCAAGCGCGCCAATGGCCATGCCATCACCGCCAAGCCCCTGGTGGTGCTGGTGAATGAGGGTTCGGCCAGTGCCAGTGAGATTCTCTCCGGTGCCCTGCAGGACAACAGCCGGGCGGTTTTGGTGGGTCAAAAGACCTTTGGCAAGGGTCTGGTGCAGTCGGTGCGGGGGCTGTCGGATGGTTCCGGCATGACCGTGACGATCGCCAAATACCTAACCCCCAGAGGGCGAGACATCCACAAGCACGGTATCGACCCAGATGTGTCCGTGAAGATGAGCGAGCAGGAAGCTAAGCAGCTAAAGCGGGAAGATCTCGGCACCCGTAATGACAGCCAATACCGGGTGGCAGAAACCACCCTGCTCAAGCAGTTGCAAACCGCTAATCGCCTACAAAATACCTTTAGCCCCACCAGCGCCAATCTCCCCGCAGCCCTGCCTGCCACCACCCGATCCCTGGAGACAGCCCCCTAACTAGCTGCTTACAGGCATGGGCCCAGAAGTGGCCAGCCTCAGGTCACGCCGGAGGCTGGGTTTCCAGCCTCGTCGGCTTTAGCGGCACAACCCCCTAAGGTCGCGCCATGACTTATCCCACCACCTCCCGCAAGCGCTTTGAGCAACGGTTCGAGCGCTGGCTATGGCGTGTACGCCTGATCGCGATTGTGCCCGTGGTGATGAGCTTGGTCAGCACGGCCGCCTCCTTCGTGCTGGGAACCGGCGAGATCTTCAAGGCCCTGAACAAGATCTTTAGCGGCCAGATCGAACCGAAGGGGGAGGCCAAGCTGTTGGCCGAATTGGTCTCCGGCGTGGATCTCTACCTGATCGGCATCGCCCTGCTGATCTTTGGCTACGGCGTCTATGAACTGCTGATCTCCGATATCGAAGCGGCCCGAGGCAGCGATCAGAACAGCGGCGGTTTGTTGGACATCCGCAGCCTCGATGGCCTCAAGGAGAAGCTGGTCAAGGTGATCATCGTCGCCCTGATCGTGGCGGCGTTCAAGGCGATGCTGAGCTTTCAGATCAAGGACGGCTCCTCCCTGGCCTATTTCTGCGTGAGCGTGCTGCTGCTGGCGATCAGCGGTTTCCTGGTGACCGGAGGCATCCCCGGCTCCCGGGGGCCAAAATGACGAACAGGGTCAGCAAGTTGATGCACTGATGGGTCATGGATCAAACTAAAAGCGACCAAATAGGCCGCGATCCCTCTGGCAGCGACCCAGTTGGCAGTGATCAAGTGGGCAATTATCCAGCAGGAAACTATCAAGCTGGAAAGTATCCAGGTGAGCAAGCGTCAGCTGGTGGCTCGATTTGGCAGCTAAAACCCTGGTGGTGTCAACCCTGGAGCATCCTGCTCACCGGTGCGGCGATCATTTTTGCCAGCTGGCTGGCGTTGCACCGCCTGTGGATTACGGCGCCGCTGAGCTGTGTCGTGCTGCTGTGGTGGTGGCTATTTCTAGTGATGGTGCCCGCCAGCTATCGCCAGCAACTGGAGGCCGAGCGGGCAAGGAGCTAACGGCCATGCAGATGAGTGGGCGGAAGCTGAGCAGCTATTTAGCCGAGTGAACTGGAGCTTAGATAACTGGAGCAGAGAACCTGGGCCAGCATTTCTCTGCCCCAGTTTTGTTGCCCAGCTTGGCTGCCCAGCGCTGGTCTCAACTTCTGCTTTCCAGCTCTGGGCTGATTCAGGAGGTTGGCTGCATCAGGCCGCCACCGGGACTGGAGTCGTCGTCGTCATTATTTTCCTTGTCTGCCTGGTTGAGGGCATAGATGCCCAGGGCCAGCAGGCTCACCAGGGCGGAGACCAGGGCCGGGACATCAAGGCCGGAATCCAGGACGATCAGCTCACCCATGCTGGGACTGTTGCGAAGTTCGTACGATTGTAACGAACGATTGCGCCCTTGATGAGAGCCGCTGGGCCATGGGCCTGGCTGGTTGGGTCTGCCTGTGGCGAAATGCTGGCAATGCAGGGCTCCAGGCAAGCCCCATTGAGGAGATGCCTGCCCTGTTTGCTGTCTCATTGGGCGTGTCGCATCCTGGCTGACACCTGGGCCTCCGGGTCCACCCCCGCAAAGGTTGGCGGCAGCCGTACCCTCACCACCACCAAAAGGCGATCAGGTGCTGAAAGACTAATCATCTGATCGGGAGTGTGGCTGGATTTCCGCCTCAGGATTGCCAATCGGCCTGATAAGTTGACTTGATCGGAATCGAGGCTGGCAGTCAACGTGGCGGAGTGCCTAGCGCCAAGGCTGTTAATGGGCGCTATGGACCAGGGGGAGCCGCTGGGGATTCTGCCAGCAGCTGGCCTTCATGGAGGTGAGGCTCGCTGGTATCGCTGCCCGCCTCGCTGCAACCCCGGGCCGCAGTTCCGCCCGGAGGCTCTAGATCCGATCGATCCGCACCAGTGTTCGCTCACAAGCGATTCGCGTAGAGCTGCATGCCAGTGTCCAGGTGGGCGACGTTGCCGCTGGAGCTGATCCAGGAGCGCTCAGCGCAGCCGCTCCCTAACCTCGCCAGGATTGGAGTTTCGAGTTCTCGCCATGCTGCCCCCCAGTCCTTTTTGTCTCCTTAAGACCGCCAAAATTGCTGGCCTGCAGGCCACGGTGTTGCTGCTGCTCACCCTGCTGATCAAGGCCAGGGTGCAGATCAAGGCGGCCTCGGCGCTGGGGTTGACGCTGCTGGCCCTGCAAACACTCCTGTTTCTGGCCGTCGCCGGCCCCCTCGGCCTGGCGGCCCTCGGCGGCTTGGCCTTCGCCCTGAACCGCCGCCAAGGGCAGGCGGCGTGACCACCCTGCCGCCCTGGCGGCCGCTGCTCAGCGCCGCCCGAGAGCGGGAGGGCAGCTCAGCAGCGGCTCGCTGGTTGCAGCTGGCCACCGTGGCCGCCGACGGCACGCCGCGGGTGCGCACCCTGGTATTTCGCGGCTGGGCTGAGGGCGCTGCCCTCGATCTGCTCACCGACGGCCGCAGCGCCAAACCGGCAGAGTTGGCCCAGCAAGCGGCGGTGGAGCTCTGCTGGTTGCTGCCGCGGGCCCGCTGCCAGTTCCGCCTGCGGGGGAGGCGCCAAACCCTGGCGCCGGAGCTGGAGCAAAGGGAGCGGCAGCGCCACTGGCGGGCCCTCACCCCCGGCGGCAGAGCTCTGTGGGGCTGGCCTTCCCCCGGCGAGCCGCTCGATCTCGGGGCGGCCTTCCCGCAGGCCATAGCCGATGACGCGGCCATGCCGGATCATTTCCTGCTGCTGCGCCTGGCGCTCAGCCAAGTGGAACTGCTGGAACTCAAGGGGCATCCCCATAGCCGCCGCCTCTGGCGGTTGGAGAGCGGCTGGGCGGAGCAATGCTTAAACCCCTGAGCTTGCCTAAACCCCTGAACCCGGCTGGAAGCTCGGCAGCAACAGCCCGGAACGCTCGCGGTAGGCGGCAAAGCCGGGATAGCGGGCCAGGGATTCATCCTTCTTGCGCATGTTGGGAAGAAACACCCCCAGGCCAAAGCTGGCCAGCACCCCATAGGGCAGCCAGTGCATCGCCACCAAAGCGAAGGAGAGATAGATGAGCAGCTCCCCCAGGTAGTTGGTGTTGCGGCAGCGGGCGAAAAAGCCGTCCTCAATTAGCCCTGGTTGCAGCTTGAGCACGAAGTGCTTTTGGGCATCGCTACCGAAATGCAAAAACACTCCCAGCGAATTGAGGGCGATGGCGACGGCCACCAGCGGCAGGGGCGGCACCACTCCGGAGGAAATCAGCAGGAATGGGGCCAGCCAGTAGAGAGCCAGCACCAGGAACCCCACCACCGCTTTGGGCCAACCCACCGGCTGCTGCCACTGGCGGTCGGGGAAGATCGATTCCTTCAGCAGCCAGAGCATGCCATAGCCGCCATGGAGGGCCAGATACACCCAAGCCCCCAGGGATGAATTGCCGTAGGCAACCATCAGCGCACCAATAAAAAAGGGCGTTAATCCCTTATGGAGGTTGATCACATGCCGCAGCTGCATGGTG
>JBIKVR010000151.1:0-4896 GCA_044356735.1 Prochlorococcaceae cyanobacterium | reverse complement strand
GCCAGTTGAATGCGGTCGTTGATGCCGCCAATTTCACTGGCATCACTCACCTCAAGGTGCGCGGCAGAAGCGAGCATCGCCACCGTATCGGTGAGGTAGAGCTCCCCCTGGTCGTTATCTGAGCTGAGCTGGGGCAACACCTCTGCCAACTGCGGCCAGTTGAAGCAGTAGATGCCGGCATTGATCAGCGAAATTTCCAGTTCCGCCGGGCTGCAATCGCGATGTTCCACGATCGCCGTTACCGCGCCGTTTTCAGCCACCACCACGCGCCCATAGCCGCTGGGATCTGGCAGGCGGGCTGTCAGCAGGGTGACGGCAGCGCCACTGCTGCTGTGGCGCTCCAGCAACCGCTCCAGGGTTTCGGGACGCAGCAGCGGCACATCGCCATTGAGCACCAACAAATTGCCCTGGAATCCCTGCAGCGGTGCCAGCAGTTGCTGCAGGGCGTGGCCGGTGCCTTTTTGGGGCTGTTGCAATACAAATTCCAGGCCATCGATGGCCGCCAGCGATTCGCGCACCAGCTCGGCCTGGTGGCCAACGATCAGCAGCTTGCGCTGCGGCTGCAAGCTGGTGCAGCTAGCCAGCACCCGCTCGATCAGGGTGGCACCGGCCAGGGGCTGGAGCACCTTGGGCAGCTGGCTCTTCATGCGGGTGCCCTTCCCGGCGGCCAACACGGCAATGGCGAGCATCGAGACGGCAGTGGCTTGGCGGGAATCTAGGCGCTCTCTTGCGGGGGGCCTGGAGGCGCTGGGGTTCGCCTCCAGGCCCCAGCGCTTGCGCCAGGCGCTGGTGGATTCCACGTCGCCCTGGGCGCCTCGGTTGTGCTGCCGCCTGGCGCGACTGGCGAGGATCGTTGCGGCTGACGCCCGGCCATCGGGATCGCGGTAGGGCTCCGCCGCATTGGTGGCCAGGTGCTCCCATTCCATCGCCGCCAATGGGCGCAGAAATTTGCAACTGGCCAGCGGTGTGGGGCTGGCGGCGGTGCCGCCGCTCCAGGCGCCAGGGCTCTGCTTTGCCGGTTCGTGGTGGCGGATCGCCGCCAGCTGCAGCCCCACTAGTTTCAGGCTGCGCCGCACCGCCGCCGCCGAGCTGTAGGTGAGCAGGCGGCCACCTGGGAGCAGCAGTTGGGCCAGGCCTTTCAATAATTCGAGGCTCCACAGCTGCGGGCAGCGTTGGGGTGAGAAGGCGTCGTGCATCACCAGGTGACAGCTGCCGGCGGCAAGGGCGAGCAATTCCGGCAGCCGCTCTCGGGCATCTCCCCAAAACATCTGGCCCTGGCCCAGGGGGCTGTGCCAGCGGTCGCCCTGGCTGAGTTGGCGCAGGGGCTCGATCGCCTGCTGTGGCCACTGGCTTTGGAATTTTGCGTCGGCCAGGGCCAGTTGCAGCGGTTGGCGATCCAGCTCGATGCCCCACCAGCGCAGCTGCAATCTGAGCGCCGCGCAGCGCTCCAGCAGGGCGGCGGTGTTGCTGCCGGTGCCGACGCACAAGTCGAGGGCCACCACCGTGCTGCCCGGGGCTAATCGCTCCAACTGGGCTGGATCCACGAAGGTTTCGCGGGCCTCCCGCAGGGCGCCGCGGCCGCTATGAAAACCCTGTTGAAATTCGCCGCTCCAAAGACTGAAACTGCCATCACCGCCCCAGCTGGGCCGCAGCAGTTCTGGCTGTAGAGGTTCTGGCTGGGGAAATTCTTCAGGCTCGCAGGCGTTCAAGGTCTTGCCAGAAGTTGGGGTAGGAGACGGCGGCGGCATCGGCCCGGGCCAAGCTGCTGTCTCCCTTGGCCACCAGGGAGGCCACCGCCAGGCTCATCGCCACCCGGTGATCGGTTTCGCTATCTAGCTGGGCACCGTGCAATTGCCCGCCGCCGTTGATGGTCATGCCGTCTGCCAATTCCTCCAGTTGGGCCCCCATCGCCCGCAATTGACGCGCCATCACCGCCAGGCGATCGGTTTCCTTCACGCGCAGTTCGGCGGCGCCGGCAATGCGGCTGACGCCTTCGGCGCAGCAGGCCGCCACGGCCAACACGGGGATTTCATCCACCAGGCGGGGAATGATTTCGCCGTCGATGCTGAAGGCCCGCAGGGGGCCGTGGCTCACCTGCAGGTCGCCCACCGGTTCGCCGGCCACATCGCGCTGGTTCACAACGCTGATCCGGGCCCCCATCTGTTCGAGCACATCGAGAACGCCGGTGCGGCTGGGGTTGAGACCCACGTTTTCCACGGTTAATTCGGCCCCCGGGGTGATGGCAGCGGCCACCAGCCAGAAGGCCGCCGAGCTGATATCGCCCGGCACCACCACCTGCTGGCCGTGCAATTTGGCGCCGGGGGTGAGGGTGACCCTGGTGTTGTTATCGCCCCCCACCATCAAATTGGCCCCGAAGGCCCGCAGCATGCGCTCGCTGTGGTCGCGGCTCTGGGCTGGTTCCACCACGGTGGTGGGGCCCGAGGCGGTGAGGGCCGCCAGCAGGATGGCGCTCTTCACCTGGGCGGAGGCCACCGGCGTGGCGATGTTGGCCCCCTGGAGCTGCTGACCCAACACCGCCAGGGGGGCCAGATTGCCGCCGCTGCGGCCATGGATCTGAGCCCCCATCTGGGCCAGGGGTTTTGCGACTCGGGCCATGGGCCTACCCCGCAGGGAGGCGTCACCGCTGAGCACAAAATGGCGCCCCTGGCGGCCGGCCAAAAGGCCAAGCATCAAGCGCATGGTGGTGCCTGAGTTGCCGCAATCGAGGATGTCGGCCGGTTCCTGGAAGCCATCGAGGCCCACGCCGCGCACCAGCACCGATTCGCCGGCTCGGATCGGCGACACCTCCACCCCCATCGCCCGCAGACAGGCCGCCGTACTGAGGGGATCCTCCGCAGGCAGGAGGCCTTCGATGCGGGTTTCGCCCTCGGCGATGGCGCCAAACAACAGGGCCCGGTGGGAGATCGACTTATCGCCCGGCACCCGCACCTGACCCCGCAGGCTGGCGCCGGCCGGCAGGGCCAAGCTGGCGGCGCTGGCACCTGCTGCCGAGGCTGGCGGCGAGGGCATGGCGGCTTGGCTCGTCGGCATCGGCCCGAGGGGGAGGGGGTTCGATCCTATGGAGTGCCATTACAAGGATGACAGCCACCCCGGGAAGTTCAGGGGAGCTCAGCTAGGTTGCCGAATTGCCGTTCTGTGCCGCCCCATGGCCGAGTCCCTGCCCCTGCTGCTGCGCGCTGCCCGAGGGGAGCAGGTGGAGCGGCCTCCGGTGTGGATGATGCGCCAGGCGGGCCGCTACATGAAGGTGTATCGCGACTTGCGCGATCGTCACCCCGGTTTTCGCGAGCGATCCGAAAACGCCGATCTCTCCTATGAGATTTCGATGCAGCCCTTCCGCGCCTTCCAACCCGATGGCGTGATCCTGTTCTCCGACATCCTCACGCCCCTGCCGGGCCTGGGGATCGACTTCGACATCGTCGAGAGCAAGGGGCCAATCATTGAGGCCGCCATTCGCAGCCAGGCCCAGGTGGATGCCCTGAGGCCTCTTAATCCGGCCGAGGCGCTGCCCTTTGTGGGCGAGGTGCTGGGCCGTTTGCGCCAGGATGTGGGCAATGCAGCCGCCGTGCTCGGTTTTGTGGGTGCCCCCTGGACCCTGGCCGCCTATGCGGTGGAGGGCAAGAGCTCCAAGACCTATGCGGTGATCAAGCAGATGGCCTTCCGGGAGCCGGCGCTGCTGCATCAGTTGCTGGGCCACCTGGCCGATTCGATCGCCACCTATGTGCGCTATCAAATTGATAGCGGCGCCCAGGTGGTGCAGCTGTTTGATTCCTGGGCCGGCCAGTTGAGCCCCTGCGATTACGACATGTTCGCGGCCCCCTATCAAAAGCGTGTGATCGATCAGGTGAAGGAAACCCACCCGGATACACCGCTTATTCTTTACATCTCCGGCAGCGCTGGGGTGTTGGAGCGGATGGGTGGCACTGGCGTGGATTTTGTGTCGCTGGATTGGACGGTGGACATGGCGGAGGGCATCGCGCGGCTGCCCGAGCAGGTGGGGGTGCAGGGCAATGTGGATCCGGGTTTGTTGTTTGGCACCCCGGAGGCGATTCGCGAGCGGATTTTGGATACGGTGCGCAAGGCCAGGGGCCGCAAGCACATCCTCAACCTGGGCCATGGCATCCTGCCGGGCACGCCAGAGGAGAACGCCCGGGTGTTTTTTGAGACGGGCAAGGCGGTGAATGAGCTGCTGGGAGCTGCCGTTTGACGGCCCGGGTGCCTGGGCGGCAGCGGATTTTGATCACTGGCGCCAGCGGTTGCGTGGGCCAGCACATCGCCAGCTTGTTGTATCGCCACAGCGATGCGCAGCTGTTGCTGTGGTTGCGGGATCCGGCCAAACTCACGGCCGTACCCGCCGATGATCCGCGCATTGAGCTGTTGGTGGGCGACCTGCGCCAGGTGGAGCCCCACCGCCAGCAGATCGCCAGCGCCCAAAGGATCATCCACACCGCCACCGCCTGGGGGGATCCGGAAAGGGCCCAGCAGGTGAATGTGGTGGCGGTGAAGGAGATGTTGGCGGCCACCGATCCAGCGGTGTTGGAGCAGGTGATCTACTTCTCCACCGCCAGCATTTTGGATCGGCAATTACAGCTGCTGCCGGAGGCGGCTGAATACGGCACTGAATACATCCAAACCAAGGCCCTCTGCCTGCAGCAGCTGGAGCGGCACCCGCTGGCGGAGCGGATCGTGGCGGTGTTCCCCACGCTGGTGTTTGGTGGCCGGGTGGATGGCAGCGGACCGTTTCCCACCAGTTACCTCACCGCAGGGCTGGCGGAGGGCAGCCGCTGGCTGTGGCTGGCCAGGTGGCTGCGGGCCGATGCCAGCTTCCACTTCATCCACGCCGCCGACATCGCCCAGGTGTGCGTGCATCTGGCCACC
>JBIKVR010000041.1:0-21136 GCA_044356735.1 Prochlorococcaceae cyanobacterium | reverse complement strand
GGCGGGTGTCGAGGAATTCCTCCGGATCGATGCCGGCCAGGGGATTGGCGGTGATGTTGCGGGGGTTGTCGTGGCCGGATTGGCGGCTGGTGAGACCCAGCCTCTCCAGGCCGGCGAGCAGCGGTGCCATGTCTTCCAGCAGCAGACCGCGCAGCTGGATGTTTTGGCGGGTGGTGAGGTCGGCGCTGCCCTGGTCGCCACAGCGATCGACGCAGTCGGCCAGCAGCTCCAGCTGCTCCGCCTGGATCACGCCGCTGGGCAGCCGCAGCCGCACCATGAAACGCCCCGGGGTGACCGGGCGGAAGAAGATCCCCAGCCACTTGAGATGGATGGTGAGGGTCGCCTCATCCAGGCTCTGCCAGCCGTGAGCGGCCAGCTCCGCCAGGCGAGGAGCCAGATCCAAACCGCAGAACTCGGACTTGGCCTGCTCAATCTTGCTCAGTTTGGTCGCAGACTCCATGGCCATGCTGAGAAGCCTGGATCGGCAAGATTGGATTAGCCATCGTGGATCCAGACCTCGCCCCGCCCTTGTCACTTTTGCTACCGATTGCCAGCTCCCCGGCAAGGGGGCCTTCCTGACCGACAGCTCGCCGCCAGCCCCATAGCCCTAGCTATCTCCCCGGTGGCCCCTTCGCCGACGTCCCCATGGCCATCGGGCATCTGCCTAGCTGGATTGGTGCCAGTTTCCCCGGCACCAGTTGAGCCAGTGGTGCCGCTTATGGGCATTTGGCTGCCAGCCCACCGATCCCTTTCTCGCCCCTCGCCCCCACCTGTGCCCAAATGACGGATTTGCATAGTCACAGCTTTGATTTTGAGGCGGATTTCACCAGCGATCTGCGCTGCATTCCCATGGCCGTGCGCCGCAAGCTGGATCTCGCCGGCGTGAAGCTCAAGTTGAGCCACTGGGGTGCCCTGGCGGGCCCCGAGCGCCAGCGACTGGTGCAATGGCCCGATGACAGCCAGGCGATCGAGCAGCTGCGCCAATGGCTGCTGGAGCGCACTGCCGCCATGGCCGATGGCCCAGCAAAACCGCTGCCAGCCGCAGTAACTGCCGACTGGCAACAGGCTGATCAGCTGCCGGCACTCCTGGAGGCCTCCTGCCGCCAACTGCAGCTGCCATTGCCCACCACCGCCTGGCAACAGCTGAATGAATTGCAACGTTTTGCCCTGGTAAAGCTCAGCCATCCAGGCCATGAACATCGCAACCTGCCGGCGGCGCTGCGGGAATTTGGGCTGATCGGCGAGACGGGTAGCGCCGTTGCGGATGGGGGTGATGCCCTGGCAGGAGGCCTCTCCCATCAGGATATCGCAGGCGGCATAACAGGAGCCTAAGCGATAGCAATAAGCGGCTAAATAAGCGACGCAAAATTAAAGCTAATTACCAGGTCGTCATAGTCGAGGTCGCCACCACCATAAAGATCCTCCAGGCCGAAAAGATTATTGCCCAGGGAGCGGAAATGGCTGATGCCATCGCCGTTGGCGGCACCATAGGCAAAAAAGGTATTGCCATTCACCAGGGCGTAGGGAGCCAGGAAGCTACCGCCGGTAAGATCAACAAAGCTACGGCTGCTGGTTTGATTGTTGGCCGCACTAAGATTGCCGAGTTGGTTTACAAGGTTGTCGGCGCGCAATGCCGCCGCCCCATAGTCAAGATCCCCGGGCCGCAGGCGCGTGAGGCCATCGGCAGCCACAATTGTGCCCTGGGCATCCAGGGTACGGTAAAAACCAACAACAGAATTGTATTCAGCTTCTCTGCCCATAGCAACAGCACCTTGAAGACTCTGGGCAGCTGTAAGGGCACTGAGGTCTAGCACCGGTGCTTGTGCCTGGGCCTCGCCAATCAGGGCATTGAGTCCGGGATCCCCAGGCAAAATGCCAAGGGAAAAACCTACGCCGCTGCTGGAAGAGAAGGACGCCTGACCATTGCCAAAACTAGCCGGGTTGAGGTAGCGAAAACGACTGTCGCCAAGGCTGGTGATTTGATCAAGACTGGCATCTTGAACCTCGAAGAACCTCAGGCTCTGGCCGTTAATCAACAGGATGTCCCGATCGAAGCTGGTGTTGACAGGAAGGGTGACATCGGTGCTTTCTAGGCTCGAGAAAAGAGTCTTGGCCCGGCCGCGCAACCAGTTGAAATCGTTCAGCAGATTTGCCGAGTCAGTTAACTCATCCGGAGTGAGCACAACATAACCAATATGATTAGAAGTGCTGGAGCGGCCGCTGAGATTAGCCCGCAGACTCACAGCTCCAGGGGCTGCATTCCCCGACTGAGCAACGGTGAGCAAGCCGGCAGCTGGGCTGCTGAAACCGATATTTGAAAGATCTACAAATCCAGCGAAGGATGAATCATAAATTTTACCGTTTACGGCTCCATCCTTGTCACCATGGCCGCCATCAATCAAACTGAGAGCAAAGAAATCAGGGGTGCCATCATTGGTTAGGTCGTAAAAACGAGCACCGGCGCCGGTGATCGGGTCGTAGGTGAGTGGAGAAGCGGTGCCCGTGTTAGAATTTAAAGCATAATAGAGAAGTTTACGACTAGACAAGCGACCAGATGCATCGCCGAGTTGGGGCAGAAGATCTGCAGCTACAAGATCCAACGAAGCAGCAAGAGAAGCACGATCCTGGCCTGGAGCAATATCAATAACGAAGTCCACAGCGGTGGAATTACGAGTTACGCCACTCTGATTCAATTTCGCAAGGCTTTCCTGATTGATTCCCGAAACAGGGACAATCGCCAGCTCGGTACCCAAAGACAAAGAACCACCGCTGATAGTTACAGGGATCTGCCTTGTTACACCTGTTGGCGTTGCGATGGATGCCACTGTGGTGACAACGGTGGTGCCTGGCACCTCATTGACATTGGCAACGGAGAGGTTGAAAGCAGCAGAAACGGGGGTGCTACCGGGCAAGCTAAGATCCCTGGCCGATACGCTGATGGCAAAGGTAGACTTCGCCTCGTAATTGAGCACCGTGCCGGCCTTGAGATAGAGGCTATTGCCATCTAGTTCAAAGCTACCTGCATCGGCACCGGAAATACTAATAACTTCAGTGCCGAGAGCATCGTCAGTAATGATGATATCTGCCACCTTTATCCGCACCGAGGTGCTGCTGTTTTCCGCCAGGGAGCTGGTGGCGTTGGCGAAGGCCAGGGCGGTTGGCGGTTGGTTCACATCGGTGACAGATCCGTAGGCCACCTGAAAGGAGGTCTGCGTGATGCCGCTGGAGCTGAGGAAGCTGTTCCAGTCGGAGGAGGAGGAGTATTTGTAAAAAGTGTTGTTAGCGTTATCCGTGAGGGAAACGCTGGTGAGCCTCCAGGTGCCAGCGGCGGCATTGGGATTGAGTTGAGTGCTGCCGAAGGCAACGCCACTAAGCTCCGTACCGGAGATAATAGATTCTATGAAAACGCTAGTAGAGGACTGTCCAGACTCGGAGGAAAATGTGAGTGATCCATAGCTATAGCCAGATAGGTTGTCTCTGAAGCTTAATCTGCCTGAGAGGAAGGCGCCGCCTGGCTGGGAGGGATCAAAGCTGGAGGAGTCGAGCGAAAAGCTTTGGATCGTGGGGGCGAGGGTGTCGGAAACGGTGCCCGGAGCAGGATTAGGCCCATAGGCCACCTGAAAAGAAGTTTGCGTGATGCCGCTGGAGCTAAGGAAGCTGTTCCAGTCGGAGGAGAAAGTGGACTTGTACAGATTATTGTCTGCCTGATCGCTTAGGGAGACGCTGGTGAGCCTCCAGGTTCCAGTGGCGGCATAGGCATTTAGGGGAATGCTGGCGAAGGCGACGCCACTAAGCTCCGTACCAGAAATGATATTGCTGCTACTGAATCTGAGATAGATTGACTGCCCTGAGTCCGAACTGAATCCAAGCGATCCATAGCTATAGCCAGATGCATTGTCTCTGAAGCTCAATCTACCTGAGAGGAAGGCGCCGCCCGGCTGGGCGGGATCAAAGCTGGAGGAGTCGAGCGAAAAGCCTTGGATGGTGGGAGCGAGGTTGTCAGTCTCGCTGCCCGGAGTTGGATTGGGCCCATAGGAGACCTGAAAGGAGGTTTGGGTGATGCCGCTGGAGCTGAGGAAAGTGTTCCAGTCGGAGTTGCCGCTATTTTTGTTAAGTTTATTACCTGCTTTGTCATACAAATCAATAGAGTTGAGGACCCAGCTGCCCGCAGCGGTGAAGGGATCAAGTTTCGCGGAGGCATAGAGCGTGCCTGCCAGGGTGGTTCCTTGAAGATTGTATATATCGAAAAAACCAACCCGGGTCTCGCCAGAGGAGGTAGATCGGAAGCTGATAGATCCGTAATCAAAACCGGAAAGATTGTCTGAGAACCTCAGGGCTCCAGAGATGTAAGCACCACCCGGCTGGGAGGGATCAAGGCTGGCAGAGTTGAGCGAAAAGCCTTGGATAGTGGGGGCGAGGGTGTCAGACCCGATACCCGGAGCTGGATTAGGCCCGTAGTCGACCTGAAAGGAGGCTTGAGTGATACCGCTGGAGCCAAGGAAGGCATTCCAGTCGGAATTGTTGCTATTTTTGCTAAAGCCGTTGCCTGCACTATCATAGAGTTCAATAGAGTCGAGGGCCCAGCTGCCAGGAGCGGTGAAGAGATCAAGTTTCGCGGAGGCATAGGATGTACCAGCTAGTGTGGTTCCTTGAAGGCTATATTTACCGAAATAACCGCTCCGGATCTGTCCAGAGGACATAGATCGGAAGTTGATATATCCGTAATCAAAGCCGGAAAGATTGTCTGAGAACCTCAGGGCTCCAGAGATGTAAGCACCACCCGGCTGGGAGGGATTAAAGCTGGAGGAGTTAAGCGAAAATCCTTGGATGGTGGGGGCGAGGGTGTCGGGCCCGCTGCCCGGAGCTGAACTACTATTGAGGATTCTACCTACAACCGTAGCCGTGGTGCCAACGGTGTAACCCGTGCCGGCAGCCAGCGTCAAGGCGACGGTTTCATCGGTCTCGATGCTGGTATCAGCCGTGGGATCAATGGTGAGGATGGCTGTAGCTGAACCTGCTGCAAAAGTTATGAATTTGCCTGCTCCAGGCGTGGCACCGGCATAGTCAAAAGCATCGGCTGTTCCGGCGATGCTGTAGTTAACGGTTAAGGGGTTGACGGTGTCACCAGTGCGGGAAAATGTATAAAGTAGATTGGCACTGCCGTATTCCGTTGCAGAGCTGGGCGAGAGAGCGAGGACGACATACGGAAGAGATGCATTGTCTGACGATATACGGAATGCAGCAACCGTGGGACTATTCGCATCGATAAGGGTCCCTGCATTAACAACGGTAAACGAAGGGTCAACAGATGAAAGCCCTAGTGCTCGCAAATAATCCTGGATATCACCCTGGGTGGGGGTGCCGCCTCCATAAAATCCCTGAAGGTAAGCGTCCCTGCGATTGCCATACTTATCTGTTAAATTAATTCCTGATATGTACCATTTCCCGCCTGGAGTGGCAACGCCTAGCTCAATCGTCTTCCTGAATGTTGCTGTATTATTGACTTGGGCAATAATATCCGCCTTGCCAAGGCCAAGATAAATGCTTTGCCCGCTGGGACCAGCAAGATTAATCCCACCTATAACTCCATAGCCATCATCGTCAAACCCAGATACTTCGGAGACGTCTAGTTCAATTGATAGGGCAGAATTACCGTTGGTGACATTGATTGCAGGGGCTGAAGTGCGCAACGAAAGAATAGTGGGGCTACTGGTATCTACAAGAGACCCTGTATTTACAACGGTAACTGCAGGGTCAAAAGATGGAAGCCCTAGGGCTCGCAGGTAATCCTGGACATCACCCTGTGTGGGGGTACCACCTCCATAAACTCCCTGAAGGTAAGCGTCCCTGCGATTGCCGTACTTATCAGTTAGATTTATTCCCGCTATGTACCATTTCCCGCCTGGAGTGGCAACACCCAGCTCAATCGTCTTCCTGAATGTTGCTGTATTATTGACTTGGGCAATAATATCCGTCTTGCCAAGGCCAAGATAAACACTTTGCCCGCTGGGACCAGCAAGATTAATCCCACCTATAAATCCATAGCCATCATCGCCAAACCCAGATGCTTCGGAGATGTCTAGTTCAATTGATAGAGCAGAATTGCCATTGGTGACATTGACTACAGGGGCTGAAGTGCGCAACGAAAGAATAGTGGGGCTACTGGTATCTACAAGAGACCCTGTATTTACAACGGTAACTGCAGGGTCAAAAGATGAAAGCCCCAGGGCTTGAAGGTAGTTCTGGATATCACTATGGGTGGGTGTGCCGCCTTCGAAAGCCCCTTGAAGCCAAGCATCTCTGCGATTGCCATGCTTATCCGTTAAATTTATTCCAGATATATACCATTTCCCGCCTTGAGTGGCAATGCCCAACTCGATCACCTTCTTGAATGTTGCTGTATTATTAACTTGGGCAACAATATCCGTCTTGCTAAGTCCAAGATAAATACTTTGCCCGCTGGGACCAGCAAGATTAATCCCACCTATAAATCCATAGCCATCATCGCCAAACCCAGATGCTTCGGAGATGTCTAGCTCAATTGATAGAGTAGTGTTCTTGCCATCGACAACTATGAGATTCGCACTTGCAGTAGGGCTCACACCCACATTAGGAGCCGCGGCAAGCTCAGCTGTCAGCAATGCCCCGCTGACTGAGATTCGACTTACATCCGTCTGATTCTTCAGTGCAAATATTGCATTTGTGTCAAGGTTATTGTCAGTAAGAAGTCTGGAAAACCACTCCCCCTCATCCCCCGGCGTATCTTCCACATTCAATAACCCATCCAAATGATGCCCCAGCTCCTCCGTGAGCACAGCAATCACCTGAGCCGCACTGGCCCCAGCCAGCCAGTCTTGGTTCAAATAGATATTGCCAGTGCTGATGGCATAAGCCCCAGCGGCTCCCGGCATGGCGCTCGCTGGCATCAACACGATCGGCGGAATCCCTGTGAAAACACCCGCGGACCACTGCGCCACCAGCTCCTCAAGTGCCTGCGGCACCCCACCCAGCAACAAAGCCTCCTGGGCGGCAGCAGTGAGGCGACCACTGGTAGACCAACCCTGAAGCAACAGCTGCCAATCGGCAAGCAGCGACGTGAGCAGTTCGCTGGGGGTGCTGTGGCATGCCAAGGGATTCACCTCTAAGAAGGGTTGCAAGGACTGACGCCCTGGCACTATAGACAGAGCAGCGTCTTTGAGATTACATCCAAACAACAGCTCTTAATCATTAGCATCGGTAGCCAACTTATGGCTTTTAGCAAGAGATGTCATTAGGCTTGCTTATCAATCCTGGAGGCCATGCCCTACAAATTGCCCCAGCATATGCAGCAAGTGCATATGATTTACATTCCTTTAGCTCTCGAGCATCTATATATACCAGACCGGTAGTTAATCATCACCAATTCTGCCAAGTGATGCTTATTATGTTTAATTTGGATGGTAATCCCTGAGAAATGCAAGTCCATTGCGATACGGCTTATTCAGCTGCTCAGCGCTGCTTTTGGCGTCGCACCGAGAGCTGGGCTGACTAGAACAGCTTCTGCACGGTGCATTCCTGCACAGCCTGCTGAACCACTTGTATAAGCCACAAGGCTTCTCAGAAACAGTAGGGCCGACAGGAGATAGTGGCCGCCGCCAGCTTAAATAATATTATTTATATTTTCAACAAGCCTACCAGTTGTATCCGGCTGATTATGAAAGCCCTTAATACAAGCTAATCCAGCCAGTCTGCAGCGCAGCAGCATTGGTAAACACAGCAAAGATGCCGCCATTGCCAAAGGAGCCAGCGCTGCCGTTGGCATTGTGGTAGAGATGGCCATTGCTGGTGTTATACACGAATAAGTTATTGGTTTTCAGGGCATTTGCTAGATCTGTGCTATTGGTGTTGATTAGGCTCGCCGAGGCGTTGGTGATGCCAAAGGCAGCTTTGCTGATCAAGAGGCGATCACCAGAGCTGCCGCTGAAATCGAGAATTCGATCAGCGTTGCCAGCGCCATAGCTGGGCAAGTTGCTAAATTTAAATATATCAGCGCCGGCATCGCCGATCAGATTGTCGCGCCCTTGGCCACCATCGAGGATATTATCGCCAATATTTCCCTTAATTCTGTTGTCGAGAGCGTTGCCTGTGCCACTGAGATTGGCCCCACCTGTGAGGATGAGATTTTCCAGATTTGAGCCCATATTCCAATTCACCGATGACTCCACCCAGTCCAAGCCTCCGCCTATATCCTCTGTAACTATGTCAGCGATGTTATCGACAACATACTTGTCGTCGCCAAGGCCGCCAATCATCGTATCAATGCCCCCATTGCCATTGAGCACATTATTGCCGCTGTTGCCAATCAAAAGATTATTCCATTCGTTGCCCCATGCATTGATATCTGCATCCCCGGCAAGGGTGAGATTTTCAATATAGTTGTCCAGGGCCCAGCCGATGCTGCTAATCACCGTGTCAATTCCCTGGCCAGGGGCGTCATAGCAAAAGTCGTCGATAGAGTTTACATAGAAGGTGTCGTTACCTGCGCCGCCATTCATGGTGTCATCACCAAGACCACCATCTAGCGTGTCATTGCCACCGGAGCCATATAGCCGGTCATTGCCAGCTAGGCCATATAGGGAGTTTTGGCCTGCATTTCCAGTGAGTGAGTTATCGGAAGAATTACCGGTGCCATTGATATTTGAGTTGCCCGTTAGGATCAGGTTTTCGTGGTCACTGGGCAGGGTTGTCGAGGCATCAGAACTGATTTCTTCGATCAGGTTATTTACCAGGAATGTGAATTCTTTCTCGGTGAATAAGCCCCCTTGGTCTGTGCTGCGCAGCCGCAGGGAGTAGGAGGATTTTGCCTCATAATTAGGCGAGCTATTGATAATAAGGTTGCTGCCGGAAATCGAGAAGCTGTTGTTGTCGGTAGCGCCACCACCTGCCACCAGGGTGTAGGCAAAGCTGTTGCCAGAATCAGGATCGCTGCTGGAGAGGATAGCAATGCTGCTGCCGGCGGTAATATTCTCGTCAAAGCTACTGGTGGAAATGCTGATATTGGTGGGTGGGCGGTTGGTGGGGGTGAGGCTGAATCCAGCCAACAGGGGATCGTGATCCGAAGTTCTAAATGGATCGGCGTTGTAAAAACTTGTTTGCTGGGCGACAGATTTAAATTCTATGTTGTAATCAAGAATGATCGGTTCATCGGCATTGATATGCCACTTGCCGCTGCCGCTGACCTGGCCATAGAGGCTATCGCTGGCGAGCATGTGATCCAGAGACCCCCACTGACCATTGAATTGATAGGAGTAGGAATCGGCGTCAAACAAGCTGCGATAACCCCTGCTTTCCAGGATGCGAATAGGATCCTCTTGAAGATAGCTATTCAGATCGCCAAGAATCAGCACATCTGGGTCGCTGCTGCCGGTGGGGGAGCTGGCAAGCCAATCGGCCATTTCGCTGGCGGCGCGGCTGCGGCTGCCATTAGAAAGGCCCTGGCCGTCGCCGGCATCGGCATCGCCAGCTCCGCCAGCACTGGAGCCCTTGGATTTCAAATGGGTAACCACGGCGGTGAATTGTTCGCCGGTGGCGGCCCCGGCCGCGATGCGCTCGAAGCTGGCCGCCAGGGCTGGCCGCTGCACTCGATCGGCAGCTTGACTAAAACTTCCGGTTTGCAGGGTCGCCACTTGGCTGCCGGCAGCCAGGCGCACCCTGTCGGTGCGATAAAGAAATCCCACGGTGATTTCATCGCCACCAAAGCCGCCGCTCAGATTTAAATCGGCAGACCTGGGAATTACGTAGCCATACAGATTGGCGCCGAGTACATTGTTCAAGCCATTTACGATGGCCGCCACGGCACTATTGGCGCCATAGCCATCATTCTCGATTTCGTTGTAGCCGAGGATATCGGCATCAAAACCGAGGATCGCCTCCAGGGTTTTATCGAACTGGCGCGTGTATTCGTAGGCGGAGTCGGCGCCACGGGAGGTGGGGAACCCACCGCCACTGCCGTTGCCGTTAAAGAAATTGAGTAAATTGAAGCTGGCCACCCGCAGGCTGCCGCCCAGGCTGGCAGGGGCGTCGCTGCGGGGGTTGGTGGCGCTGAAATCAGCACCAGTGCTGGTTTGGATGCGATAGCCATCAAAGCGCTCATCGAGCACACCGGCAATGGTGGCGATAGTGTCTCCCCCCCGCAGGGTATTGCTGGCGCTGAGGGGATTGCCGCCACGGCCGTGGATCACCGTGGCTGGATTCTGGACGCTGCTGCCGTCATCTAGGGTGATGTAATTATCGAGTAGATCGTTGCGATAAGCGGCATAACCGCTAACACTGGGGTTATTGTTTTGGGTGTAGTTGGTGAGCCGACCGCCGGCAGAAAGGCCCACCTCGCCATAGCGCCCCAGGCCAAAGGTGTCGGTTACCACTAGATCGCCACTGGCGGCGGCGATCTGTAGCCGCATACCCTCATAGCGCTCCAGTGCGGCCGCATCAGCCACCGGCAGGGTCACCCTGGTGATGCTGGGCAAAGCTGCGCTGCCGAGGTAATTAAGACCACTGATATTGGTGAGCTGGGTGAGGCTGCTAGTGATCGTGGTGCCGGTGATTGCCGATGCTGAAGAGCTGTATTCCGCCACGGTGCCGGTAAGGCGCAGGCGGCTGCCCACCACGCCACTAAACAGGCCGTTGGGGTCAGATACAAAAATTCCCTCGGAGCTGGTGGGATCGGCATCGGCATCGGCGTCCTCCTCCTGCAGGTAGAAGCCATTGAGGCCATTGCTGCCGGGGAAGCTGGCCACCACCACACCCTCCACCGTTTTGCTCTGGCCCAGCATTGGGCTGCTGGCGCCGCTGCCCTGGATGCTGTGGATGGCGGTAACCACTGCGAGCTGCTCGTTATCGGTTACCTGCACGCCCAGGTCGCTCACCACCATTCCGTCGTAGGCGGGATCGGCGCTGCTCACCTGGGCCCGAATCGTGCCGGCGTGAATCGCAGTTTCCAGCAGCTCATCGTCGATGGCCCTTACCGTGACGCTGCGGGGATTGGTGTCGCTCAGCACCAGGGTGAGGCTGGAGCTGAAGTTGCTGCCATCGGCGCTGATTTGCACCTGGCTGTCGGACGTCAGGGTGACGCTCACCGGGCTGCTGGGAATGGTGTTCAGGGCCAGGTCGATGCTGTCGCTGCTGGGGCCGGTTTCACTAACGCTGGTGTCAGCTCCGCTGGGGATGATTCGCACCGCCGGTAGAGGGCTGCTGGAGACCACCAGGTCGTCGATAGCAAGACCATGGTCGGCGCCGCTGTGGTCCGGGTCGGACCAGCGCAGCCACAGGTCTTGACCCGCCGCCAGGCCCAGGCCAGTGAGGCTGCCGGAGAGCTGACGGCTGTTGGCGGCCAGGTTGCCATTGAGGGCTCCGGCGCTGCCGCCGCTCACCGGGGCGCTGAAACCCAGCTGGGGAGCAGTTGTCCAACCTGTATTAGCGATGCCACTGCCACCGATGCCATTACCACCGATGCGCCATTGCAGCTCCAGGCCTTGGCTGGTGGTGGCAGCACTGTTGCGCCACTGCTCGCCGCGATAGCTGAGATAGAGGGTGTCGAGGCTGCGGCCGGTGTCGTTATAAAAGCGCGCTCCCCAGAAGAAATTGCCGGCACTGCCCGAGCCCACCGATCCCAGGGCCCGATCGCTGGAGCCATCTATACCAAAACTATAGAGATTGCCGGAGTTGCTGCTGCCGCTACCAGCCACGATCGTGGTGCCTGTGCCGCTGCGGGCGGCATACCAGCCGGGTATTTGATTATCGCTCCAGCTGGCGCTTGCAGAATTGATCAAACTGTTGAAATTCTGGCTGTAGGAGCTGCTAAGGGCGATGCTGCCGGTGGGGATCACCGCAGGGCCGAGGCTGAGCCAATCGCTGCGGAACTTTTGCAGTGGTTTACCAAAACCGGCCCCGATTTCCAGATCTTTTGAGATCACGCCATTGCCGTACCAAACCGTGTCGCCGTTGTCGCTGAGCAGCTGCAGGGAGCTGCCGGCGTTAAGCGCATTGGGCACCTCAACAATCGCCTCGAAGCTGCCGCCGCTGAGCAGGGCGCTGAGGTCCGCCTGGCGCAACACTGGGGCGTCGGCGGCGTTGCCACTCCAGCTGAATAGCCGGAAATCGGCTGGGGCAACGCCAGTGGCGGCGCCGGAGGGGCCGGCGACGATCAGGTATTCGCCGCTGGCATTGGCCTCGATGCTGCGGATGCCGCGGCCGCCCAGATCCAGGCTGATCGGGCTGCCGAACTGGGCCGCACCCGGGCTGCCGCCGCCGATCGCCACCAGGCTGGTGAAATTGGTAACCGGAATAATCAAAGCCCGCTGGTTGGCGCCGCTGGTGATGTTGGGGGCGCGGAAGGCCAGGTAGGCGCTGCTGCCGTCTGGAGCGATGCAAAGGCCCTCGATGTTGAAACCAGCCGCCTGCTCGGGCAACACCCCGGCGGCGGCGCTGGCGGCCAGCCCCAGGGCATTGCCGTTGGCGGCATCCCAGGCGAGTAGGTCGTCTTCCAGGTAGCGGTAATCGCCCACAAAGCTGAGGCTGGTGTCGCTGCCAGAGCCGCTGAGGGCGGTGGCGAACAGGCGCTCGCGGTTGGGACGGTCGGCGCCGCTGGTGTTGTTGCCGTGGGAACCCAGCCAGTAGATGGTGTTGCCGATACGAGTGGAGGCCTCCAGGTCCACCTCACTGCCGCCGGCCAGGCCCAGGGAGCTGCTGAAATCAAAGCCCGCCTGGGCCAGGCCCGATTGCTGGCGGCTGTAGAGCCGCAGGATTTGATCCTCGTCGTCGGCCACCAGCATCCAGTTGGCATCGATGGCGCTGGCGCTGGAGGCGTCGCTGGCGCCGGTGTGGAAGCGGCTGCTGGCTGGCAGCGCCGAGGCGGCCGAGGCGCCATAACTAAATTCATAAATGGCGCTACTAGTGCCGTCAGCCACCGTGACTGTGATCGTGGTTAGGCCGGCGCCGCTGGGGGTGATCTGCAGCTTGCGGTTGGCGCCGCTGCCACTGAGCATCAAATTGGCGTTGCTGACCACCGCCTGATTGCTGCTGCTAACGCTCAGTTGCAGATTGGCCAGGGGGGTGTCCAGATCGGCCAGGTAGAAGTCGATCCCCAGGTTGCGGGCCGGATCGGTGGGATCGTCGATCACACCGCTCAGCCAGCCGCCGCCGCCCGTGGCGGGCAAATCGATCCAGCCATGGGCGGTGGCCTCGGCAATGCTGGGCGGCGGGCCGATCAGGTCGTTGTCGGCGATGGCCACCGTCAGCGGCGCCATCGCCAAGCCGCCATAGCTGGCATCGGCGCTGCTGATCCCAAAGCTGAGGCTGCCGCTGTGGCTGCCCTCCACGAACGGGTCGTCGATGGCGCTGAGGCTGATGCTCTGGGCCGTCGACCAATTGGCTGGGGTGAAGCTGAGGCTGGCGACCGAGGGGCTCAGCTGGCTACCGCCATTGAGCTCAATCACCACATCGGCGCTGGGCTGGCTGCGCAGGGCCAGGCTGATCGTGTCGGTGGCGCCCCCCTCCACCAGGCTGCTGCTGCCGCCGGACTGGATCAGCAGCACCCCGGCGCCACCGCCATTGAAGTGGCCGGGGTTGCCGAGGTCGCTGCCGCTGGAGCTGCGGGAATTCTGGCCATCGTTGATGCTGGCCAGCTTCCAATCAGTGCTGATTACAAAATTGGCCAGCTTGCCCGTGGGGGCCCAACCACTAGCGTTCTCGGTGCGAATCGTGCCGGCATAAATCTGATCGTTGTAGCTGAGCCGATCCACCAGGGCGCCGGAGGCGTCATAGAGATTGATCTCATCGTTGCGGCCGAGGTTATTGGTGGAACCACCGATCACTTTCACGTTATCTGCCAGGCTCCACACACTGCGGAATGCGGCGGCAGAGCTTTCGGTGAGGATCACCGATTCACCTGGATTAATGATGCCAAAGCCACTCAGATCTTGGGACCCAGGGGTGCGGCTATTGTCATCAAAGCTCCAGCCAGCCATGTTCACCGCATTGCTGGAGAGGTTGGTGAATTCAATGAATTCGCCCAATCCACCGGCACCGTTGTACATGTATTCAGTGATCTGAATACTGCCGGCACCCTCGTCGTCGTCGGCGATGCTCACCGTGGCGCTCACCGGACTGCCGCTGGCGTAATTACTGGAGCTGGCCAGGCTCAGCTGCACAGTTTCGCCACCTTCAATCAAGTCATCGTTGATCGGGGTGATTATCACATCCAGCCAGGATTGACCCTCTGGTATCAGGGCCGTGCTGCCGCTAATGCTGGCGCCAGCAGTGCTGGTACTGAGGCTGTAATCGCTGTTAAGGCTGGCGCTGCCAGCTAGGTTGATATTCACCGTTAGGGCGGCAGCGATGGAGCCGTCGCGGCTGATCCGCAAGCTGGCGGGGTCGCCGCCCTGTTCGGCGGCGGCGGCATCCAGGCTGCTGATCGTTACTACTGGCAGGCTGGCACCGAGATTGATCGAAAGATCGTCAAAAGCCAAGCCGTGGTCATTACCGGCATCGTTGTTTTCAATCCAGCGGAACCACAGGTTGCTATTAGCGAGCCAGCCCAGGTTTTGGAGGCTGCCGCCTCGGTTGCTTACCCGGCCGCCGCCGTTGCCGGCCACATTGCCATTAACGGCGGCGGCAGTGGCGCTGACCACCGGGGAGGTCCAGTTGAAGTTGCCGCCAGGGGCAATCCAGTTTGCTACAGCGGCAAACGTGCTGCCAAAGCCATATTGCAACACCATCGACTGGGCGCTGGCATTACCTCCATTGCGCCACTGTTCGCCATTGAAGCTCAGATCCAGGGCATTGATCGTGGTGCCCGAGCTGTTGGTGAGGGCCAGGGCGATCCAGCCAGCCACGTTACCAGCGGCAGGTCCAGGTGAGCCGAAATAGTTGCCGCCGCTACCGAGGCCGCCTAGGGCACGGTCGCTGGCATTTGTTGAGCCATAACTAAAGAAGCTGCCCGAGTTGCCGCTGCCCGAGTCGACGGCGTAGCTAGTTAACGCTACGGGTCCAGTGGCCGGCTGCCGGAACAGGAACCAGCCCTCCAGGGTCACATCGTTGCTCCAGCTCAGGGCTGCGCCACTACTGGCCAGGCTGTCGAAATTCTGGCTATAGGAGCTGCTGAAGGAAATCATGCCCTGGAAATAGCTGAAGTGCAGACGCACACACCTTGGCGGTCGCCCAGGGAATCGCCTCGCGAAGCACTGAAATTATTTGCATAAACCTAAGGATTGATTAACCCTGGGCTAAGGGCTGTTTGCGCGCTCTCTATGGATGCCTTAAGGAGTCTTTAGAAACCCTTAACCGGTAAGCCGGGAATGCTGGATGGGCCATTGATCCCAGGGGCAAAGGCCAGCCTTTTGGCATTTTTCAGGTCTTCCGTTGGCGGCAATTTGCCTAATTTGAATGGGGGGTTATTTTTTCTTGCCTCGGAGACTCTGGGAGCATTCCTGTGATTCTGCCTCCTGAAAACCATTGCGGCGCCATGGCTCCTTTGGATCTAGTCCGGGGTTTTCCAAAGTCTCCTTAGAACTTCTGATCAGTACTTCTGGTCAGTACTGTTGATCAGCGCCCCTGGACGCCGCCGCTGGTCCACGCCGCTGGTCCACGCCCCTGGTCGAGTCTCCTGGCCTGCCCAGCTCGTCTGCCTGGCCTCGGATTTAGGCTGATCGATTCACCTGGTTGGATCGCCGTGAGTGCGGGCACCCTCTACGACAAGGTCTGGGATCTGCACCGCGTCGCCGAGCTGCCCGGCGGCTCCACCCAGCTGTTCATCGGCCTGCACCTGATCCACGAGGTGACCAGCCCCCAGGCCTTCTCCGGGCTCAAGGATCTCGGTTTGAGCGTGCGCCATCCCGAGCGCACCGTGGCCACGGTGGATCACATCGTGCCCACCACCTCCCAGGCCCGCCCCTTCGCCGACCCGCTGGCAGAAGCGATGCTGGCCACCCTGGAGCGCAACTGCGCCGAGCACGGCATCACCCTGCATGGCCTTGGCAGCGGTCGCCAGGGGATTGTGCACGTGATCGCCCCGGAGCTGGGCCTCACCCAGCCCGGCATGACGGTGGCCTGCGGCGACTCCCACACCTCCACCCACGGCGCCTTCGGGGCGATCGCCTTCGGCATTGGCACCAGTCAGGTGCGCGACGTGCTGGCCAGCCAGAGCCTGGCGATGGGCAAGCTCAAGGTGCGGCGCATCTGGGTGGAGGGCAGCTTTCAGCCCGGCGTCTATGCCAAGGATCTGGTGCTGCACGTGATCCGCGTGCTCGGGGTGAAGGGCGGCGTGGGCCATGCCTACGAATTCGCCGGACCGGCGATCGAGGCGCTCTCGATGGAAGAGCGCATGACCATCTGCAACATGGCGATCGAGGGCGGCGCCCGCTGCGGCTACGTGAATCCAGACGCCACCACCTTTGCCTATCTCCAGGGCCGACCCGCCGCCCCCACTGGCGAGGCCTGGCAACGGGCGCTGGCCTGGTGGACCTCCCTGGCCAGCGACGATCAAGCCCAGTTCGACGACGAGGTGCGCTTCGATGCCAGCCTGCTGGCCCCCACCGTGACCTGGGGCATCACCCCCGGCCAGGGCATGGCCGTCGACGAGACAGTGCCCACCCTGGAGCAGACCCCCGCCGATGAGCGGCCCCTGGCGGAGGAGGCCTATCGCTACATGGACCTGCGGGCCGGTGAGCCGATTGCCGGCACACCCGTGGATGTCTGCTTCATTGGCAGTTGCACCAACGGCCGGATCAGTGATCTGCGGGCGGCGGCCGCCGTGGCCCGGGGCCGCCAGGTGGCCCCCGGCCTGAGGGCCTTCGTGGTGCCCGGCAGTGAGCAGGTGGCCGCTGCGGCTGAGGCGGAAGGCCTCGATGCAGTGTTCCGCGCCGCTGGCTTTGAGTGGCGCGAACCGGGTTGTTCGATGTGCCTGGCGATGAACCCCGATCGCCTCGAGGGGCGCCAGCTCAGCGCCAGTTCCAGCAATCGCAACTTCAAGGGCCGCCAGGGTTCCGCCACCGGTCGCACCCTGCTGATGAGTCCGGCGATGGTGGCCGCCGCCGCCGTCACCGGCCAGGTCACCGATGTGCGCAGGCTGCTGCGGTCTTAGTGCTCGTCAGCTGGCAGTCACCGCCCCTCTGCATCCACCCCATTTACGGCCTGTTTCGATGTCTGCTGCCTTTCCCGCCGGTCCGATCAGTCGCGTCATTGGCCCTGCCTTGGTGCTGCGCGGCGACGACATCGACACCGATCGGATCATTCCGGCCCGCTTTCTCAAGTGCGTGGCCTTCGATGGACTGGGCGAGCAGGTGTTCGCCGACGATCGCGCCGAGCTGGGCGGCAGCCACCCCTTCGATCGGCCCGAACATCGCGATGCGACGATCCTGCTGGTGAATCGCAATTTCGGCTGCGGTTCCAGTCGCGAGCATGCGCCCCAGGCGCTGATGCGCTGGGGGATTCGGGCGGTGGTGGGGGAGAGTTTTGCCGAGATTTTCTATGGCAACTGCCTGGCCCTGGGGATCCCCTGTCTGCAGGCCCCCCACGACACGATGCTGGCGATTCAGGTGGCTGCGGCCGCCGATCCCACCATCCTCTTCAACCTCGATCTGGCCCAGGCCAGCCTGACGGCTGGCGACCCAAATGCTGGCCAAAGCTGGAACCTGGAGCTGGCGGCTGGCCCCCAGTTGATGCTGGTGAGCGGCCAGTGGGATGGCACCGGCCAGCTATTAGCTCGGGATAGCGAATTGACGGCCACAGCGGCACGATTGCCCTATCTCAGTGGCTTCATAATACGGTAGAATCAGAATACATTAGCCTTGGAATGAGGCAGCTTCAAAATGCAGTGAATTGAGAATACAGTGAACTGAGAATGCAGTAACTTCAGAGTAAATAGATTCAGGGCGGCTGGCTTCAGAACGGCAGCCTGATCGGGCTGGGCTTGGGATTGTAGGGAACGAATGGCGTGCCCGTGCCCTGGAAGTTGAAGTCGTTAAGCCGCACCCGAATGCCACCAAGTTGCTCGTAGGGACTGTAATAAATACCGATGTCGTAGGCGCGGCGCTGCCAGCGCAATTCCACGTAGGAATTGGTTACGTCGCCATAGAAGCCGGAGTTGCCATCCACGTTTACGCCAATGCCGCCGCTCAGCAGCAGGGGGCCCACAATTTGTTGGGTTAGTGCCAGGTTGACGGTGGCCAGATCCACGGCCCGATCGAAGCTAAGTGGACTAACGCCCTGGCGCAATGTACCGCTGCCAGTAATAGTGAACTGGGTGAAATCCAGCCAGGGTTTTTGGAAGTGGCCCAGGGTCCAGGTGGGGCCACCGGAGAGGCTGAGGGTGTTTTGATTGCTGCCATCGCCGAAGTAAGCCAACTGGGTGGTGAGGTTGGCGTTCAAAGTGAGGCCCGGCACCACCGGCACGGCAGAGTTGAGGTAGGCCTGATCCGGCGTGGCGGCTAGGGCCTTGCCCGTCCACAGGGGCAGGGAGCCATTGATCGAAGCGATCAGATTGCCTCGCCATAGCCGGGCGAGGTCGCTGCTCTCGAAGCTGTTGCCCTGGTAGTTGCCCAGGCCGGTGCGCCAGAAATAATTGCTGGTCAGGGATCCCCAGGGCCGCAGATTGCCGGCGCCCTCCATGAGGACGCCATAGGCGGAATACACGTCCTGTTCCCCTAGGGAGCCGTTCCAAACGCGATAGCGATAGGCCCCGAAGGCGCGGAGCTTGCTCTCCCCCAATAGCGGCAGCCGCAGCGGCCGGCTCAGGTCGCCCCAGCTACGGGTGGCGTTGGCGATGTTTTTAGGATTGAAGCTGGAAATATCCAGGTTGGCATCGGCCTGGAAGCCCAACAGCGGCGCTTGCAGGTTGGCCACCAGGCCAAACAGGTCACCTGAGCTGGTGGGCTGTGCGCTACCAGGGGCGCCGGCGGATTGGCCCGGCAGCGGATAGCTGTCCGTTTCTCCCGAGATCGCCCGTTGCAACAGGAATTGGGGTTGCAGCTCCAGGCTGCCGCTGCCATTGCCGAGGCGAATCGGCGGTACCTTGTAGCCGATGAAGAAGCCGTCGCGGTCCTTGCCGTCTTGGCCCAGCACCACTCGGTTGTCCACATCTTCTTTCTTTTTGATCCGCGTCTGCCGCGTCACTGGGATCGGCAGCCGTTCGTCCAGGATCAAACTGTTGCGGCGGGCCTTGATCAAGGTGTCGCCGTTGGCCTGCAGCGTGGCAACCACATCTTCCGAATTGAGCCAGGACTGGGCTGGCGTGAAGGGGTCATTGGTGAAGGCGGCCCTGTCGGCCCGCAGGCTGCCGGGGGTGAAGGTCATCCGCTTGGCTTGGAGCCGCCAGCGGCTGATGCTGCCCTTCACCAGCTCGGTATTGCTCACGGTGGTGAGCGACTGCAGTTGCTGGGGCCGCGCCTGGCCGAATTGATTCACCGTGTCTGGGGTGGTCAGCTGACTGGGGAAGCCAAAGCGGCGCTCCGCCTTGAGGCTGCGCTGGAAGGCCACGTCGCTGACGCGCTGGGGGATGGTCTGAACTACCCGCTGGCGCTCCAGTTCCTGGCGCTGTGCCCGCTGCCAGGCATTGCCGCCGCCGGCGGGATCGGCCCCAGGCACTGGCGTTGCGGCCTGGCCGGCGGCGCTGGCTTGACCAGAAGCAGCGGCTGTGCCAAGGGAACTGGCTGTACCCGAGCGACTGGCAATACCCGGGGAACTGGCTAAAGCGAGGCTGCCGGGAGCACTGGCTTTGCCGGAGGCCACCTCATCCAGCAGCTGATTTAAAGAGCGACGGGGTTGCAGCGATTTAGCTGTTACTCCGGGGCATCCCAGGGCAGGCGCCATGGCGGTGATCGCCCGATTGGGCAGCTGCCGCTGGCCAAAGCGGTAGCGCATGCCCAGCAGATAGCCGTTGCTGCCCTCCTTGACGCCGCTATAGGTGCCCCAGGCCCCCGAGCGATGGTGGATGCGGCCCACCAACGACCACTGGGGATCCACCAGGGCCTCCACTTCAAAGGCTAAATAGTTGAGAAACTGAGCACTTTTGCGGCGGAAAGTCTGCTCGTAATAGCTCAACTCGGTATTGAAACTCACCCCTTCCACCCCCATCAGGCTGAGCCAGGGGCGCAGCCACAGCCGCACACCAACACCGGCGGTGATCTCCCCAAAGCTCTGGGCCGGCACGCCCGCATTGGCCACTGGTTTGTTGTACTCCCCGCCCCGCTGAGGGCTGGCCCGATGGCCGATCAGGTTGCCTTCCAGTTCGATGCTCAGGGGGCCGCCATCGAGCAGCCGCCGCTGCAATCCCAGGCCCATCATGGCCTCGGGCCTGGATTCGCCGTTGAAGGTGAAGGTATCGCCGAGGGCGGCGCTGGTCATCTTGCCCCCCCAGGCGGTGACGGCCCAGGGGTAGGGCTGCCAATCGGGCAGGTGGGGAATGGGGGGGGTGCAGGCCATCGGCTCGCCGGGCCCCAGGGGCTGGGAGGGCGGCTGGTCGATGTCGAAGTCCTGGGCGCTGGTGTCTAGATCCAAAACGCCGTAAACGTCCTCGATCTCACCCACCCCTTCCAGCAGGCTGTAGCGCAGCCGACTGGCCTGCAAATACTGCTGACCGCGCTGGAAGCGCACGCCTCCGGAGGCGTAGACGGTGCGCGAATTGAGGTCGTATTCGATTCGCTCCGCCCGCAACTGGCCGCCGGCCAGGGTGGCGGCAGCGTGGCCGATGGCCACCACCCGGCCCAGTTGGGCGTCGTAGCTCTGCTGGTTGGCCGACAGGCCAATCTCCAGAGGTACAGCATTGGCCGAATTTGACGGATCAGCGGCACCAATCGACGGCAAGCCCTTGCCAGGCAAACCAGTTGCAGGCAAGCCCTTGGCAGGCAAACCAGGTGAAGGCAAACCAGAAGGGGTCTCCAGGCCTGGGTCGCTGGCCGGCGGCTCCGCTGTCAATTGGCCTGGCGGCTCCGCTGTCAATTGGCCTGGCGGCTCCGCAACTTTCTGTGCCAGCGGCTCCGCCGCTTTCTGCAACAGCGGCTCCGCCGCTTTCTGCACCAGCGGCTCCGCCACTTTCTGCACCAGCGGCTCCGCCACTTTCTGCACCAGCGGCTCCGCCACTTTCTGCACCAGCGGCTCCGCCACT
>JBIKVR010000091.1:0-10744 GCA_044356735.1 Prochlorococcaceae cyanobacterium | reverse complement strand
GAGCGCCGCCAGCGGCCAACTGCGGAGCGCCGCCAGCGGCGACGGCCCAAGGGTGCATCTGCTGGGCCACGCCCACCTGGATTTGGCCTGGTTATGGCCGGTGGCCGACACCTGGCAGGCGGCCGAGCGCACCTTCGCCTCGGTGCTGGAGCTGATCGAGCGCTACCCAGAGCTCCACTTCGGCCACTCCACTCCCGCCCTCTACAGCTGGCTGCAACGTCAGCGGCCGAGCCTGTTCAAGCGGCTGCTGGCCGCCGTGGATGCCGGTCGCTTCGAGCCAATCAATGGGCCCTGGGTGGAAACCGACTGCCTGCTGATCGCCACCGCCTCGCTGTTGCGCCAGTTCCAACAAGGCCAGCGCAGCAGTCGGCAGCTTTTCCCCGGCCTGGACCATGCCCTGGCCTGGCTGCCGGACAGTTTTGGCTTCAGCGGCGGCCTGCCGGCGGTGGCGGTGGCCACCGGCGTGCGCTGGTTCTGCACCCACAAGCTGGCCTGGAATGCCACCAACCCATTCCCCCATCGACTGTTTCGCTGGCGCAGTCGCTGTGGCGCCGAGCTGCTGGCCCTGAACACAGCTCCGATCGGCACCGATGGCGATCCCCTGGCCATCGCCAGCTACTGGCGCGACTGGCAGCGGTCCAGTGGCATCAGCGAAGCCCTCTGGTTGCCGGGCGTGGGCGACCACGGCGGCGGCCCCACTGCCGAAATGCTGGAGCAGCTGCGCCTCTGGCGCGACCGTCCAGAAGCGCTGCCCCAAAGCCACGGCCGCCTGCGCGACTACCTGGCCCGCCTGGAGCCCTGCGGCGCAAATCTGCCGGTGTGGCGCGATGAGCTCTATTTGGAACTGCACCGCGGCTGCGCCACCAGCCGCCCCGACCAGAAGCGCCACAACCGCAGCCTGGAGCGCCTGCTGCGGGAAGCCGAGCTGGCGGCGGTGCTGGCGGAGGTGCTGGCGGCCAGGTTGGAGCTGCCCAACTGGGAGCCGCTGCTGTTCCAGCAATTCCACGACATCCTGCCGGGCACGGCGATTCCGGAGGTGTTTGAGCAGGCGGAACCCCAGTGGCGGCGGGCCCGCCGCCAGGCCCGCACCGCCCGGGATCGGGCCATGGCCCTCTGGCTGGGGGAGGCGGCGCCCCTGAGCGGGCCAGCCACCGCAACGGATTGGTGGCTGGCCCAGCTGCAGCCTTTGCCGGCCAGGCCGCTCACCCTGCGGCTACCGGCGGGTCAATGGCAACTGGAGCTGGGCCAGCTGCCCCAGCAGCCGGCCCCTGGCGGGGGCTGCTGGGTGCAGCTGCCAGGTTTGGAGGGGGTGGTGGCCCAGCGCTTGACACGGGGGCCGATCGCGCCTGTGGTTCCCAGCCAGTTGCCAACCGCCAGCGCCGCCGGCCCGCAGCAGCCGGTGCGGCTGGAGCGGCAGGAGCAGGGCTGGCTGCTCGATAACGGGCTGTTGAGCCTGCGGCTGGGGGCCGGCGGGCTGGAACAGCTCTGGAATGACCGCGGCGAGCCCCAGTTGGCCGGGCCGCTGGCCTGGTGTCGCTATCGCGATCGAGGGGAGTTCTGGGATGCCTGGGATCTCGCCGCCGACTACCGCCAGCACCCCCTCCCCTGGCAGTGGCAGGGCCTGCCTGAGCTGGTGGAGCAAGGGCCGCTCTGCGTCCGCTTCCTGTGGCGGGGGCGCTGCGGTGCCAGCTCGGTGAGGCTGGATGGCCGGCTGCTGGCCGGCAGCCCGTGGCTGGAACTGACCCTGGCGGTGGACTGGCGCCAGCGCCATGAATTACTGCGGCTGGAATTGCCCCTGGCGGCGCCGGCCAGCCGTTGGGCAGCCGATTGCTCCGGCGGCGTGATCGAGCGCCCCGCCGAGGCCCGCAGCGCCCGGGAGCAGGCCCGCTGGGAGGTGACGGTGGTCAGCTGGCTCGCTTCTGTGCGGGCCGGTGGTGGCGCCGCTGGGGGCCTGGCGGTGCTGCTGGATGGCCCCCAGGGCGCCTCGGCCAGCGCCGAGCGGCTGGGGGTATCGCTTTTGCGGGCTCCCACCTGGCCAGATCCCGGGGCAGACAACGGCTGGCAACGGCTGCGACTGGCCCTGATGCCCTATCTCGGACCCTGGAGCCAGGCCGGCCTGGCCAGCGAGGCGCTGCGGCTGCGGGAACCGCTGTGGCTGCGCCCGGCCAGCTGCTTGGCCCGCCATGCCAAAGGGATTGGTGAAATTGACGCAGTCAGCGGACTAGGCGGGGGCGACAGAGAAGACGGGGGCGACAGAGAAAACGGGGCCAACGGGGCAGAAGGGGCTGATAAATCTCTGGAGCATTCGCTCCGTCAGGGTCTGCCGCCGCTGCCGCCTGGGGTGGTGATGATCGGTTTGCGCCCCGATCCCGAGGGGCCAGTGCTGAGCGTGCAAAACCTCACCCCCTGCCGGCGGCATTGGCATCCCGGCCCCCGCTGGCGCCTGGCTGCACAACTCGATGGCCTGGACCAGCGCCTGCCTGATCGAGACCAGGGCTACCAAAAAAATGCTCCCCCGCAGGGGGGCGGCTGGTTGGCGCCCTGGCAACTGGGTTTCTGGCGACTGGCTCAGTCGTCGTGATCGTCGAAAGGATCCGAGAGGGCCTTGGAGGGGGCTCCGAAGGCCGTGTACACCCCGTAGCCGGTGAGGGCCAGCAGCACCGCCAACACGGCGATGGCCACCGATAGGGCCGGTGAAGAGCTGGTTTCCATGGGTTGAAAAGCGGGGGTGGGCTGGGCTGGATTACGGGTTGCGCTGAGCTTGAACCTGATCCCATGGCTGAGCTGGAGCCTGGAATTCGCCTGACTGGGGCCCGGTAGGGGCTCATTTGGCGGGCCCGCAGGCCTGGGGATGAAGGGCTAGAGGAACCTGGGCGCCAAGGGTTCTGGGCGTCTAGGTGGTGCCAGTGCATCACAACTGGCGTCAGGCCGCCCCGGTGGGTGGCCGGGGCCATTACAGTACCCATAACGATTGCTAGTGCGAGAGGCTCAAGCTGCCATGGCTCAACGCACCCCTCTGGGAAACCTGCTGCGCCCGCTCAATTCCGAATACGGGAAGGTCGTTCCTGGCTGGGGCACCACCCCGGTCATGGGGCTGTTCATGGTGCTGTTCCTGGTGTTCCTGCTGGTGATCCTGCAGCTCTACAACAAGTCGCTGCTGCTTGAGGGCATCACCGTCAACTGGAACGGCATCGGTTGATCCCGCCACTTTTGGGGATTCCACTACTAGTGATTTCACGGTTGGGGATTCCACAATCGCTGGCTGAGCTGCGGGGCAGAGGTAGATGAACTTTTTTGGTATCGGCCTGCCGGAACTGGCGGTGATCGCCGCCATTGGCTTGCTGGTGTTCGGGCCCAAGCGTCTGCCCGAGCTGGGTAAGACCCTGGGCCGCACCCTCAAGGGCTTTCAATCCGCCTCCAGCGAGTTCGAGCGCGAGTTCCGTGCCTCCCTGGTCACGCCAGATCTAGATCCAGAAGACGAGCGCTACCTGGCTCAGGCAGCTGCTCCTAATGCCCAGCCAGCTGCTTTGACCCAGGCAGCTTCTTTAGCCCAGCCAACGGCTTTAGCCCAGCCGACTGGTTTAGCCCAGCCAGCTCCTGTTGCCCAGGCAGCTTCTCTAGCCCAGCCGACTGCTGTGGCCCAGCCGACTGGTTTAGCCCAGCCAGCTCCTGTTGCCCAGGCAGCTGCCCCTGTTGCCGATTCCCAGCTGGTTCATCCGCCTGCGGTTGACGGCGACGATCTCTCTGGTTCGGCTGATCCAGCGGTCGCCTTGCCGGCGGGCGAAGTTTCTCCTCTGGCCTGAGCAGGTGGCTTTAAAGCTGGTGGTTGGACTGGGTAATCCAGGCCCGAAGTATGCCGGCACCCGTCACAACGTGGGCTTCATGGCCCTGGAGAAGCTTGTTGGCGATGCCGGTGCCGGTGCTGGTGGTGGTGGTTTTCGCTCCCAGGCCAAACTGCACGGTCTGGTGGCGGAGCTGGGCGAGGGCCCGGCCCGGCTGCGCCTGCTGATGCCGCAGACCTATATGAATGACAGCGGCCGCTCGATTCGAGCGGCGCTCGATTGGTTTGGCTTCAGTCCAGAGGAGCTGTTGGTGGTGGTCGACGACATGGACCTGCCCTTGGGCAGGTTGCGGTTGCGGCTGAGCGGCAGTGCTGGAGGTCACAATGGCCTGCGCAGCACCATCAGCCATCTGGGCAGCCAGGAGTTTGCTCGGCTGCGCATCGGCATCGGTGCGCCGGCGGAAAATCCCGCCGAGCGCAAGCAGCGCACCGTGGGCCACGTGCTGGGGCGCTTCTCGCCGGCCGAACAGCCGGCGCTAGCTGCCGTGCTCACGGAGGTGGCTGCGGGGATCGCTTTGATCCAGCGCCTCGGCTATGAAAGGGCCGGTAACCGCCTGAACGGTTTTCAGCTGGCTGATCCGCCAGGCTGAGTCGATGGCCCGTCTTCCCGCCACCACCGCTCAACTGCGGGTGCTCCGCCAGAGCTTCAGCGAGCGCCTGTTGGAGGGCGAGGTGAGCGCCGGAGGCTTTCAGTGGACCTTCCGCTGGTGTTTTGCCCGGGGCCAGCTGTCGGTGGAACCCTCCCTGGGTCGGGCCTTGATTCAAGATGCGCTGCTGCGCTTCCTGGTCAAGGTGGACTATCAGCTGGAGCCCGGCGGCGACTACGCCTTCACAGTGCGTGCCCGCTTCTGATCGAGCTGCTGTTTGTCCTGGTTGAGGGCCTGCAACAGCTGGACTTCCAGGTGGGAGTCCCGATCCAGGCTGCTCCCCAGCCACCGCTCCAGCAGCAGTTGGGCAGCCAGATCGTCCAGGGGCCTCGGGGGCAGTCGCAGGCCGGGCGGCAGCAACAGCCGCCAGCCCCTGGCCGGCTGCAGTTGCCAGTAGCGGTGGCGGGCGGCCAGGGTGCTGCCCGCCTCATTCACCTGGCTGACGGCCAATCCCAGGCGCCGCAGCTGCCGGGGCCAGGAGCCACTGCCGGTGCCGTCGCCCAGCACCACCCCCTCCAGGCCATCGGTTCGCCAAGCGCTAAGCCGTTCCAGGCATTGATCAGCCGGTGCGATCAGCGCCGCCATCACGCGACTGCAGCGGTCATCGCAGCGCACCAGGCCGCATTTACTGCGACCTGGATCCAAAGCCGCCCAGCGACCGCCGTTGCTGGTCATGGGCGTTGCAGCGATTTGACAGGCCGATTCAGCTGCAGCCAGCGCAACTCCACCCCGATCGGATCGGGGGTTTCCGCATCGCGCAGGGCCACTGCCTCCAGGTTGGCCAGCTCGCCGGCGGGTCGATCGGCGAGGGCCCTCGCCAGCTGATTGAAGGCGGCGGCGTCGAATTGCAAGCCGTCGCTGATCGTGCCCTGCCGTTGGGCCTTGGCGTAGGCGGCCGCCATCAGCAGGTTGAGGCGCCGGGCGATCCCCTCCGGATTGCGTAGATCCGCCTCGATGATCGTGCTAGCAAGGCTCTCGCCGCCTCTTACCACCAGCCGGTTGGGGCGCAGGTCTGGGAATGCCAGCACTTGCTTCTCGCCCCGCAGCACGTTGGCGGCCGAGAGGATGCTCACCACCCAGCGGCCGGGCTTGCTGAGCAGCTCCTCCAATTTGGCAATATCGCTGCGGGGCACCAGCAAGATCTGGCTATTGGCGGGCTGGCCGGGCAGGGTTCGCTGGAAGGCCATGCGGTTGGCCTGCTGCAGCAGGGCATCGATCACCGGCCGGGCCTCACCGGGCTGTTCCAGCTTCACTTTGGCCCTGGCCAAGGGCTGGCCGCTGGCGATCACCACATCGCCACGGCGCAGGGCCACCATGTTGGCCTCCAGCTGGCGCAGTTCGCTGGCGCCGGCCTCAATGCGCCTTTGCACCTGAGCTAATTCGAGTTTGTTGCGGCGGATGTCGGCATCGCGATTCACCACCTCCTGGCTGAGACGATCCCGCTCGGCGGCAAGCTGGTTGCGCTCAGCCTCCAATTGGTTGCGCTGGGCCTGCAGGGGAGCCAGATCTCGCCGCAGGCTGGCCGTGCGCCGCTGGGCTTGCTGCAATAGCTGCTGGGCTTGACGCCGTCCGGCGGCGGCGCTGGCCAGCTCCGCCCTGGTGCGGGCCAGGGCGAAACGGCTGGCCTGGAGCCTGGCCTGAATTTGATCGAGCTCAAACAGTCCCACCCGCAGCTGTTGGCTCACCAGCAGCATCAGGCCCAGGGATACGGCGCTGATCACGCTGCCAGTGAGCACCGTGATCAGCACGGCGGTGTGGCGAGGGCGCAGCTTGAACAGGCTCAGCCTGGCCTTGCCCACCAAACTGCCAAGCCGGTCGCCGAGGGTGGAGAGCACTCCCCCAAGCACCAGCAGCGCCAGGATCAGTAGCCAGCCCGACACCACTAGCTCCAGCGAGCTTCAGTATCTCTCAAGATCCCCCGGGCCGATCCTGCTGCTGCGACTGGGATGGCTGCGTTTACTGCTGGAGCTGCCGGGGATGCTGCGGATGGTGAGGGCTGCTGCTGATGAGGGCTGCTGCTGCTGATCGTGATGCTGCGGCAGCTCTGCTTGGCGCGTTTTCGCTGGCCAGCTCAGCTGAAGCGCTTGGCCAGGGCGATGGGGTCGAACACGGTGATCTTCTTGCGATCGATGGTCACCAGTCCTTCGATGCGCAGATCGCCCAGCAGCCGGGTAATCGTGACGCGGGTGGAGCCGATGGCTTCGGCAATGGCCTGGTGGGAGAGTCTCAGGTCAATGGTGATTCCATCACTACCGGGTACGCCAAAATCCCGACAAAGAACTAACAAAAAACTCACCAGCCGGGAACTCATGTCCCGATGGGTAAGCGTCTCGATCATGGTTTCGGTCTGCAGGATGCGAGATGAAAGCCCCTGCAACAACAGCAACCCCATGCTGGCATCCTGCTCTATTGCCCTGCGCACCGAGGTGGCTGGAGCCGTTACCATCTCCACCCTGGTGAAGGCAATTGCATGATAAAAGCGGTCAGATCGCTGACCTGTTAACAGGGATAAAACGCCAAATAAACTATTCTCACGTAGCAGGGCCACCGTGATTTCTTCGCCGCTCTCGTAAACGCGCGACAGGCGCACCGCGCCGCGGCGCAGCAGATAAACCTTCTCGGCCGGATCGCCGGGAAAGAAGATTGTCTTGCTCCGCTCCACCGTCTCCACGGTGCTGCCGCTGAGACTACGAATCACTTCTTGAAGGGTGATCGCTCCGGCGCCACCAGATCCGATGCCAGTGATCGACCCCGGGGCGCCAGTGGAGGGCGTCGATGCGGTTCGGCTGAAGCCGCTGGTAGCGCCGACCATGGCCACTGGGCGATTTACGGGAAGCTAAGGAGCGCTTCTAGTGCTCCAAGTAGCAAAGCACACAGTTTGCGCTGCGGCCCTGGTTTTGGCCTAGAGCGCAACAGGGTTGTTGGTATGTCTGTTGCCACCAGGGATGGTGTGCGGCCCTGGCCCAAGGGGCCCGATGCCGCTACATTCAGTCTTGTGCCCGGATGCCCATGACCGCCAGTCTTGCCCGCACCTCTGGCAGCCCGGCCGGCTCGGGTCTGCCGCCTGCAGCTATCTCCCCTCGCCATTCCCCCCGGCTGGCGCCTGCTACTGCCAGTCGAAGCGGGCCGCCACCACGGCTGCAGACCTTGCCAGAGGGAATGCTGCAGGTGCACACCGCCCCGTTTAGGGGCAGCTTCGGCGGCGTGTTTAGCCAGGCCCTGCGCACCGCTGGCTTGGGCAGCCGCGTGCTGGTGAGCCAATTTCTCAAGGGAGGAGTGGATCAAGGGGTGGAGGCCAGCCTGTGGCTGTGCGGGCGGCTGCAGTGGCTGCGCCCGGCCGTGGCCGCCTGCCTGGAGCAGCCCGCCAGGGAGGCTGGCGAGGCGGCCGCAGCCGTGGCCGAGGTATGGAACTTCAGCCGCGAGCAGTTACTTAGCGGCGCCGTAGATTTGATGGTGCTCGATGAGTTGGGCCTGGCGATCGAGCTGGGCTATGTGGCCCTAGATGAGGTGGTGGCCAGCCTGGAGCGGCGGCCGGCCCATCTAGACGTGATGCTCACCGGTCCCAGCATGCCCGCCGTGCTGATGGCCATGGCCGACCAGGTGACCCAGCTACGCCGAGGTCTCTGATGCTCAAGAACGACCTCTGGATTAACGAACAGGCCAGGGCTGGCATGCTGCAGCCCTTCGAGTCGAATTTGGTGCGCCATCTCGAACCTGAGCAGGCGGCCCAGCCGGTGCTCAGCTATGGCTGCTCATCCTATGGCTATGACCTGCGCCTATCAGCCAAAGAATTTCTGATCTTCCGTCATATTCCAGGCACAGTGATGAACCCGAAGCGGTTTAATCCGGCCAACCTGGATCCAGCACCCTTACATCGGGATGAAGATGGCGCATTCTTCATCCTTCCCGCCCATAGCTACGGCCTAGGGGTGGCCCTGGAAAAATTGCGGGTGCCGCCGACGATCACCGTGATCTGCCTGGGCAAGAGCACCTATGCCAGGCTGGGAATCATCGTGAACACCACCCCCGCCGAAGCCAGCTGGGAAGGCCATCTCACCCTGGAGTTCAGCAATTCTTCCGGCGCTGATTGTCGTATTTATGCCAACGAGGGGATCTGTCAACTGCTCTTTTTTGAAGGCGATCCCTGCGAAACCACCTATCAAGATCGCGCTGGCAAGTATCAGCACCAGCCCGAACGGGTAACCCTGGCCCGGGTGTAACCACCGTTCACTCCAGCTCACTCCCCTGGCTCGGTCGACCGCCAGGCAGTGCCGAGCAGTAGTAAAACAGTGACCAGTAGCAAGGCAGTGGCCGAGCAGTAGTAAAGCAATAGTAAAGCAATGGCCAGCAGTAAATTAGTGGCCAGCATCAAGGCAGTGGCCAGGCAAGCAATGCCGCATATCTACTGCATTAGCAATACATAGATGCAAATTCTGCATGCTGCGAGCCGCCCCAGCGCAGATGATGGTGATGGTGAAACCAGAGGAAGAGAAACATGACCCAAAACATCACCAGAAATCCAATCGGAAATCCAACCAGAAATCCAACCCCAAATCCAAATAAACCAAGGCTGAATAGTCCCGGCTTGAGTGGCATGGGCTGGACCGATGCCGCCGAGATGCTCAATGGCCGCCTGGCCATGGTTGGCTTCGTTCTTGCCATAGCCACAGAGCTCCTCACGGGGCAAGGGGTGATTGGCCAAATCCAAGCTCTTCTGCCAAAGTAACCAAATCCAATCTCTTCCAGCCAAGCAACCAAATCTAAGCTCTTGTATCCAAGTAAATTATTGGCACATGAATCAGCCTGCCCGGATCATCTATGCCAATAGCCTGGGCATAGTGGTGCTAGGCATCACCTTTCTAGCAAGCTTGATGCGTACCGTCGGCGAAATCATCGGAACCAGCCAGCGAACTCTGTCTGAATGGTCCACATCTGATCATCAAGCGCGAGCGCAGCTGCCGATCACCGCCCACGCCGCCCCCAAGGCCCCCAGCAAATCGCTCACCTATGCCAACACAGCTTAATCTGATGAGCATTGGCAACCCACTCCCAGCCCCGCCCGGCCCGGCCCAGGTGAGTTGCCATGATTCAATTGTCAGCTTGCTTTTACAGATTTAATCTCCTTCCCCTGCTTTTGATTCAATCTCCTTGTTCGGCTTTAATGTCCATGGCTTAAAACATCTAATTCACCAATGGAGTTAAATGATGAACAGCCCAACCCGGCTTGATAAGCGCAGTTTTTCTGAATCTGAAGGCCAGGGATGGTGTGCGGATGAAGACAAGCTTGACGATCCTCGCCCCCTGGAGCCAAAGATGCAGATTGTAGGCAGTGAACGAGCCTGGGGATTCCACCGCAGGGCCGAACTCTTGAACGGAAGGATGGCAATGCTCGGATTTGTGATCGGCGTGGTGATGGAATTAGCCACCGGTCAAGGCATTCTACACCAAATCGGACTTCAAGCACTGCTCCAGCACCATTAATCTAGCTTACGACTTCAGCCAATAATCGCGGCAAATACAGCAGCTACCACATGGCCACTCTGCGCCCATAAAGCCAATGCCTGGACTATCCCATTCATCTCTGGGGATTTACTAATTAATTGATAGCAATCAGACAGACAGACAGGCAGGCAGGCAGGAGCATGGGGGATATTTCCGCTGGGATGGACCTGACCTGGAGCCGGAAGCTGGATCTGAGCCTGGCGCTAGAGCTGGACTTGGCGCCAGAGCTGGACTGAAGCCAAAGACCCTGGTGGGGCGGGCATGGCGATTGCCTAGGGCCGTGCAGCTGGGCACATAAAAAACCCGGAACCCTAGGGCTCCGGGTCAATCAAACTCACTGATGAACTAGACCATCAGCTTGCCAATGAGCTTGAAAACAAGTTTGACAATTAGCTTGCAAAATGAGCCTGAAAATGAACCAACCAATGAGCTAGCCGATGGATTGGCCTATGGCTTGGTCAATCACATATTGATTGGCTTGACAATCAGTTGATTGATCGGCGAACAGATTAGTTGGTTGCCAACTAATTCACCGGTGGCGAGCTTGTGGCTTGACCAGCTTGTGACTGATCAGCTTGGCTGGTCAGTTTGTGGCTAACCAATTTATGGGCAACCAATTTGTTACTGATCAACTTGGCTGGCCAGTTTGTGGCTGACCAGTTTGTCTCTAGCTGGCTGCTATGAATCGAATCAGACCAGGGCTTTGGCCTTGGCAACCACGTTGTCCACGGTGAAGCCAAACTTCTCCAGACAG
>JBIKVR010000181.1:0-3086 GCA_044356735.1 Prochlorococcaceae cyanobacterium | reverse complement strand
GGGGCGTGCCAGAGGCTGGCGAGCGGCAGGGCCCAGATCGGGCGGCCGGCCACCGTCGCCAGGGGCAAAGCATGGGTGCCGTCGTAGAGGATCACGCCACCGAGGAAGCGATCACCGGCCTGGCTGGCGAAACGGCGCAGACCGGCGAGGTGGCCAGCCTGAACGCTGGCGGAAGCCTTGACCTCCACGCCAACAAGTTGACCGACTTCATTGGCGATCACGACATCGACCTCCAGTTGATCTTTGTCGCGATACATCAGTAGATCGTAGGCCTCCCCACTCCAGCTGGCCATGCGTAGCAATTCGGCGTAGACGTAGCACTCGAGTGCTGGGCCGAAGGCGGTCCGATTCGTGGCGATTCCAGCCAATCTGAGCCCCAGCAACGCAGTGAGCAATCCGGAATCGAGAAACTGGAGCTTGGGGGTCTTCACCACCCTCGCCAGGCCATTGGCCGACCAGGCCGGCACGCGCCGGATCAGAAAAAGCTGCTCCAGCACTGTGAGATAGCGGTTCACGGTCTTGCCATCGAGGCCGAGACGGGCGCCGAGCTGGGTGTAGTTGCAGAGCTGGCCGCACACCTGGGCCATCGCCGTGAGCAGTTGCGGCAGGCTCCTGAGTTTGTCCACGGCGGCGATGTCGCGCACATCGCGCAGAAGAATGGCGTTGAGATAGCTACGCGCCCAAGCCTGGCGGCGGGCTTCTCTGACGCGCCGCAGCGCCTCGGGGTAGCCACCGGCCAGCACCCGCCGCTCCAGGGCTTCGCCCACCTCGAGGGCGGCCTGATCGGCGGATGCTGAGGGCGGTGGCGCATCGGCCGCAAGGGAAGCGAACAGGGCAGCCAGCCAGTCGCTGGGGTTGCCGGCCAGCTCGGAAGCAGCAAGGGGAAGGAGAGAAAGCACCTCCAGGCGACCGGCAAGGGAGTCGGCCACCCGGGGCAGGGCCATCACATCGGCGGAGCCGGTGAGCAAGAAGCGGCCGGGCCGGCGCCGATCATCGACCGCCAGCTTGATCGCCAGCAGCAGCTCAGGAACACGCTGCACTTCATCGATCACGGCCCCATCGAGGCGGCGAATGAAGCCCTGGGGATCCTCACGGGCGGCGGCGCTGGTGGTGGCGTCGTCGAGGGTGAGGTAGGGGCGCTGATCGCTCGCGAATTGCCGCACCAGCGTGGTCTTGCCGCTCTGGCGGGGGCCGTTGAGCAGCACTACGGGCGTATCGGCCAGGGCTTCCTGCAGCCTTCTGGCGATGCCGCGGGGCCAGAACACTTCCGGGAGCATGGCTGAGGCGCGCACGTTCCGGAAGCTAGCAGCGGAAAACTCGGAATCTTAAGGTGGCCAATTCGGAATTCAAGGGCGTCCAGCTCGGAATCTAGTGGCGGCGGAACCGGAGCAGAAACCTCCATCAGGCTGTTGGACGATTGGCGGTGGCGGGCGATCCTCTCCGGGGCTGCGTCGGGCGCCTGGTTCTTTGTGCAAGAAGTGCTTGCACAACTCCAGCGCCGGCTTGCGGGATCAGCCCAGCTCCTGCTGCCAACCGTGACACTGCTGCCTGGCAAGGGCCGTGGTTGCCATGTGAAGCATCAATGGGGGCATCAGCCTGGGCATCGCTTGATGCCTAGGGTGATGCGAACCCTGGGCGAAGCCATGCGCACCACCGTGACGCTCGACGATGAGCTGCTGGCCAAGGCCGAGCTGCTGTGCGGAGATCTGGAACGCAGCGCCCTGCTCAAGGAAGCCCTGCGTGCTCTGGTGCAGCGCGAAAGCGCCAAGCGCTTGGCGGCCCTGGGCGGCAGCGAAGCCGCACTGGAGCCGATCCCCCGTCGCCAGAGCGCGGCGTGATCCTGGTCGACACGTCCGTCTGGGTGGAGCATCTGCGCCATGGCCTACCCCGCCTGGCCACGCACCTGCAGGAGTGGGAGGTGCTGATCCACCCCTGGGTGATCGGCGAATTGGCCTGCGGCAATCTGCGCAACCGATCACAAGTGCTGGAATTGATGCAGGGCCTGCCGGCGGCGACGGTGGCAAGCGATGCGGAAGTGCTGCTGCTGATCGAGCGCGACCGGCTGATGGGCCTGGGCATTGGCTACATGGATGCTCACCTGTTGGCTTCTGCCCGGTTGAGCCACTGCCGGCTGTGGACCCAGGACCGTCGTTTGGCCGCCGTGGCCCAGGAGCAAGGGTTGGCGGCATGCACACCTGAGCTGTGATGCAATTCATCAGACCATCGTGCCCCCGGCGTTAGCAAAGTTGACCACTCGGGGGCCTGCTCCAGCCGGGTCTTTAGCTCCTGCCTTGCCGCTGCCCCTGGCTATGGAGGTGCCCTGGCCCCTGTTTAATGGCGCCAAGTTTGCTCGGCTGCTGAGCCGCTACAGGGATGGACATTCTGGTGATGGGCGGCACGCGCTTTGTGGGCAAACCTTTGGTGGCGCAGCTGCAGGCCAGCGGCCATCGCCTCACCCTGTTCACCCGGGGCCGTCAGGCGGTGCCGGCCGGGTTGGAGCACCTGGTGGGGGATCGCACCGATCCGGCGGCCTTGGCCCAGCTGCAGGGGCGGCGTTTTGATGTGATCGTTGACAGCTCTGGTAGGAGCCTGGAGGATTCCAGCGCCGTGATCGCCTGCACCGGCGCCCCCAGCCATCGATTTGTGTATGTGAGTTCGGCTGGGGTCTATGCCGACAGTGAGCTCTGGCCCCTCCACGAAGACAGCCCCACCGACCCCCAGAGCCGCCACGCCGGCAAGCTGCATACAGAAGCCTGGTTGCGCCAGCAGGGCATCCCCTTCACCAGCTTTCGACCCACCTACATCTATGGGCCCGGTAACTACAACCCCGTGGAGAGCTGGTTCTTTGATCGGATTGTGCACGGCCGCCCCGTGCCCCTGCCCGGCGATGGCAGCACGATCACCCAGCTGGGGCACGTGGAGGATCTAGCGGCGGCGATGGCGCGCTGCATCGAGGTGGATGCGGCTACCAATCGCATCTACAACTGCACAGGGCTGCAGGGGATCAGCTTCCGGGGGCTGGTGGCGGCCGCCGCCAAGGCCTGTGGCCGCGATCCAGCCGCCGTGGAGATCCGCAGCTTTGATCC
>JBIKVR010000180.1:0-3092 GCA_044356735.1 Prochlorococcaceae cyanobacterium | reverse complement strand
AGCGGAACTGGAGGCGGTTTACGGCCGCTATCGCGCCCATTTGCAGGCCACCTACGCCGGGCCGCAACGCTTCTCAAGCCATCCGTTCTGGGCCAGGCGGTTGCTAGCGGCAGCGGCCGCCTAGCTGGAGGGGCGATACACCGAGCGGCCATCACCGGGAAGCAGCTGCGGTGCGGCGGGGTCGATTTTGCGCCCCACCGTCAGCTGCAGATCGCCCGGCGACCAGCTCTCTAACGACAGCACCCGCTGTTCCGGAGCCTCGTAGTCCGCGTAGCGGCACTGGGCCAGATGGCGGTTCATGGTGCGGGAGCTCGCGGTAGCCGTGGCCCGGCCCTTTTCCTTGAGCCGATAGCTGATGCCGCCCCACTCGATCCGCTTCGGGAAGTCCCCGCTGCCGCTCAGCTGCTGGGAGAATTCCGCAGGGCCCTGCTCCAGCCAACTCACCTCCAGCCAGTCGTCTTCGCAGACCGCCAGCCAGCGGCTATCGGGCCCGTCGCGCAGTAGGTATTCGAGCCACTGGAAGCCGTCTTCGTCGTAGATCAGGCGGTCTTCCACCACCCAGTCGCGCCCCTCGAACTGGACGATGTCGCCGGTGCGCAGATCAAACAGGCTGCGGCCCGCCCCCTGGGACGCGGGCCGGGGCCGCCGCTGCAGCTGCACTTTCAACAGCAGTAGCAAGGCGGCCGTCAGCAATAGCAGCAGCAGCAGCCAGAGGATGCCCATTGTTTCAGCTTATCGGTGGTGCCTCAATTCTGGCGCCAGATGCCCTGGCGCTGGTAGTCGGCCAGCACCGGCCGCGACAGGCGGTTGGGCAGCACGACCTGGTTCGCTGGGGGCTCCAAATCCCGGGGCAGGCTGAACAGGCGCTGCAGCTGGGCGTCGTCGATCCAGCGACCCTGAAATGGCAGCGCCCGGGCGTTCAGGCTGAGGCCCGGGCGATGGGCGAGCACGAAACCCCAGGGCCCGAAGCTGGGTACATCCACGCTGTAGGGTCGGTTTTGCAGATGCAGTTCCGCCAGGGTGGCCCGGATTGAGGCCATCACCTTTGGCGCAAAGAAAGGGGTGGAGGCCTGGGTGACCAGCAGGCCATCGGGGGCCAGTAGCCCCAGCAGCCGCCTGTAGAAGCTGACGCTGTAGAGGCGGGCGAGCGTTGCGGTGGCTGGATCGGGGAAGTCGGCGATCACCACATCGAAGCGCCCCTCCAGATGGCGCACCAGCTGGAAGGCATCGCCCACATGCACGTGTACGCGGGGGTTGTCGAGGCTGCCGCCGTTCAGGCGGCGCAGTAAGGGATGGCGGCGGGCGAGCCGCAGCATCTGGTCGTCTAGTTCCACCAGATCGATGCGCTTTACCGCCGGCCAGCGCAGCACCTCCCGCACCGCCAGCCCATCGCCGGCCCCCAGCACCAGCACCCGCCGCGGTTGCGGGTGCAGGGCCAGGGCCGGGTGCACGAGGGCCTCGTGGTAGCGGTATTCATCGAGGCTGGAGAACTGGAGGTTGCCGTCTAGGAACAGGCGCAGATCGTTGCTGCGGCGGGTGAGCACGATCCGCTGGTGGCGGGTCTGCTGGCGGCCAACCACGGGATCGTCGTAGAGCGAATCCTCGATGCGATCGCCGAGCGGAACCACCAGCGAGGCCCCCAGGGCGGCCAGGGGCCAGGCGAGCGTGAGCGGCCAGCGCCAGCGGCGGCAGACGGGAAACAGCCAGCAGAGCAGGGCGCTGTTGGCCAGCGGGATCAACGCCAGCAGCGCCGCCGTGGGCAGCAGCCCGAACCAGGGCAGCAGCAGCAGCGGAAATATCAGCGAACCGACCAGCGCGCCGAAGTAGTCGAGCGCCAGCACCCGGGCCAGGGCTTTGCGCAGGTGCTGCTGGGTTTCCAGCAGGCGGGTGAGCAGCGGCACCTCCATGCCCCCCAGCACCCCCACCAGCAGGGTGAACACCACCAGGCCCAGCCAAACGGGGCCATCGGCGCTGAACAGGGCGAACAGGGCCAGGGGTGCCAGCAGGCAGAGGGGCGCCAGGCACAGCTCCACCAGCAGGAAGCTGCGCAGCAGAGCCTGTTGCGGCTGGGCGCCACCGGTGATGAACTGGCTCAGCCAGGCCCCGAGCCCCATGGCGGCGAGGAAGCTGCCGATCACCACGCCGGTGGCCAGGGCGGCATCGCCGAGCAGGTAGCTGGCCTGGGTAACGAGCATCAGCTCCAGCACCAACCCCACGCTGGAGGAGAGGGCCGCCGTGGCGAGCAGCACCCGCACCTGCAGGGGCGTGAGTGTGGAGCCGCCGGCGCACTGCTCAGTTGTGCTCACTTGGCTGAACCCGGCCCGCGGCCCTGGAAGCGCGACCAGTCGCGGGTGGGGGCCTGGCTCACCCAGCGTCCGCTGCGGTAGGAGCCGCCGTAGCTCACTCCGGAGGGGGCGCTGGGGGTGCCTTCCTGGCCGAGGCGGTAGAGCAGCGGGCGGGTGACTGCGGCGGTGGTGCCTACTCCCACCGCCGTGATCGTGAGCACCAGGATCAGGCGGCGCTCCAGCGGCATCTCAGGCCCCATCCACACCTGCCTCCGCCGCCGGCCGCCGTAGACGGAGGCGCGCAGGATTAAGACCATCGCCTGGGTTATGCCTGCTGTGAACCAGAGCAGAGGTGCATCGACGCTGTGCTGGCGAATCTGGACCCCAACTTCAATAATCGTTTGCAGCGGTTGGTTGGCTTCGGTTAGTAGCTCTGTCGCGGTGAGCCGCAGGCGGTGGCTGCCGCTGCGCTGGGGACGGAATGAGAGCTGCGCTTCGGTTTCGTTTTCCTCCCAGTTGCCGGTTTCGCCCTGCTCCTGCCAGCTGCCGCTTTGGCGCCAGGCCTGCTGGTTCAGCTGCAGGGCCACGGCGCCCCGGGGATCGAGCAGCTCGGCTGCCAGCACCAGGAAGCTGTTGGCGGGAAGCCTGGCCTGCAGGCTGATCAGGGGGCTGCCCAGCGGGCCGACTGTGAGCGGGAAGGGGTCGCTGAGGGCCGGCTGTCCGGGGCTGAGGGCGATCACCAGCCGCCGCTCTGGCTCAAGGGCGGAGGCGGCCAACACCAGCAGGGGCACCAGCGGCAGCAGGCTG
>JBIKVR010000083.1:0-11873 GCA_044356735.1 Prochlorococcaceae cyanobacterium | reverse complement strand
CCATGGAGTTGCATGCCGATCTCAGCCAGCGCGTGGTGTTAGACACCGCCAGCCTGGCCTGGTCCCCATCGCTGCTGGCGGGCGTGGAGCGGCGGATGCTGGATCGCTGCGGCGGTGAGGTGGCCCGCGCCAGCTCGATCGTGCGCTATGCCCCCGGCAGCCGTTTCGATCGACACTGCCATGGTGGTGGCGAAGAAATCCTGGTGCTCACGGGCACCTTTTCCGATGAGCAGGGCGACTATCCAGCCGGTAGCTACCTGCGCAATCCCGTCGGTTCCCAACATGCGCCATTTAGCACCGAAGGCTGCACGATCCTGGTGAAGCTGCATCAGATGCACCCAGCTGATCAGCGGCGCCTGGTGATCGATACCCGCCAGGCCGATTGGTTGCCGGGCCTGGTGCCAGGCCTGCAGGTGCTGCCGTTACATAATTTTGGCTCGGAGCAGGTGGCCCTGGTGCGCTGGCAGCCCGGCACCGTTTTTTCAGCCCATCGCCATGCTGGTGGCGAAGAAATCCTGGTGCTTGATGGGCTATTTCAGGATGAACTGGGCAGCTATCCGGAGGGCAGCTGGCTGCGCAATCCTCCCGGCAGTGTTCACCGCCCTTGGAGCGATACAGGCTGCACAATCTGGGTAAAGACCGGCCATCTGCCAGCCACCAAGGGCCCCAATGGCTCGGAGAATTGAACCTATGGATAGACAAATGGCAATGACGCAGATGGCAATGATGCAGATGCTAATTATTCAGAGCTTCCCTAATCCACAGCAGCAAACTGCTGCTCTAGTAGCGGTAGCAGCCGTTCCATGGCCACCCCGCGACTTGCCTTGAGCAATAGGCAATCGCCCGGCTGCAGCCACTGCCCCAGCGGCGCGGCGGCCTGCTCGGGGCTGGCCACACCCACCAAGCGCGGTAGGCCGGCGGCGGCTGCCAGCATCGCTTCCCCTTCTGCACCCTCGGCCACCACCACCAGGCCGTCGAGGCCCAGGGCGGCGGCGCGGCTGCCCACCTGGCGATGCAACTCCAGGCTCAAGTCGCCCAATTCGAGCATCTTGCCCAACACGGCAAAGCGTCGTCCCGGCTGGCTATTAAGTAGCTCCAGCGCCGCCAACACCGCCTCTGGCGATGCGTTATAAGATTCATCCAGCACGGTGATGCCAGCGATCAGGCGCCGCTGGTTGCGGCCGTCGGGTACGTCTACCTGCAGGGCGGTGAGCAGCTGCGGCGGCACCCCCAGCAGCTCGGCCACGGCCAGGGCCAACAGCAGGTTGCGGGCGTTATGGCGCCCCGGCAGGGGCAGCGCCAGCGATAACTGGCCCAGCCGCAGGCATGAATCGGCCTCCAGATACTCTCCCAGCAGATCGGCCCCGGCGCTGCCGGCTTCATCGGCGAGGGCGATGCGCACCACCCGGCCACTCCACACCCGGGCCAGGGCTGCCTCCAGCAGCGGATCCCCCGCTGGAATCACCACTGCTCCATCGGGGTGCAGTTGGGCGGTGATTTCGCATTTGGCCCGGGCGATCGCCTCGCGACTGCCCAACCGGCCGATGTGGGCGGTGCCGATATTGGTGATCACCGCCAGATCGGGTTCGGCGCAGCGGCTGAGGCGCTCGATTTCCCCCAACCCCCGCATACCCATCTCCACCACCACCGCCCGGTGATCAGCGCTGCTGCTCAGCAGGGTGAGCGGTACGCCGATGTCGTTGTTTTGATTGCCGCTGGAGGCCTGAATCGGCCCCAGGGGGGCCAGGGCAGCCTGAATCAATTGGCGGGTGGTGGTCTTGCCGGCGGAGCCGGTCACCGCCACCACCTTCAAGGCCAACTGGCGGCGCCAGCTGGTGGCCAGCTGTTGATAGGCCAGCTGGCTGTCCTCCACCCACCAGAGGTGGCAGCCGGCGGCGCTGGCCTGGGCCCGCAATTGCCCGGCGGCGGCTGGGGTGAGCCGCTCTGGCTGGGCGAGCAGGGCGCGGCAGCCGGTGGCGATCGCCGCTTCCAGGAAGCCATGGCCATCGAAGCGTTCGCCGATCAGGGGCACATAGAGATCACCGGCCTGCAGCTGGCGGCTGTCTGTGCAAATTTGCCGGAGCCGCAGCTCGGCCTGATCGGGATCGAGGGCACCGCTGGCCGGTGCACCCCATAGCTGCTGCAGGGCGCCTAATTGCAGCGTCATTAGCGCTAATCACCGGCATCGAGGAGGATCATGCCGGAACCAACCCGCGCTTGACGGGCCAGCAGCCGGCCGAGGCCATCCCGCAGTTGCAGCTGCTCGTAGCCCAGCTCCAAGCTGCGCTGCCACCAGCGCTCCGCCTGGGCCTGGCGGCGCTGGCGCGATAGGCGGCCATAGCCCTCTGCCATCCGCAACCGCAACAGGACGCCATCACCATCTGCCTGGGCACCGGCGATCAGCCGGCCGGGGTCCTGCTGGGCAAAGCCGGCCAGCAACTGCATTTCCGCCTCTGCTGCGGCAGCCGAGGCCGCTTCTGCCGCCCGCGCCGCCTCTGCTGCTGCGGCCTCTGCTGCGGCTGCCTCTGGTGAGGGAGAAGCTGCCCCCTCAGCTCCTGAGGTAGTTGCTTCTGGCGAGAGCGTATCTGTCAGGGAGGTGCCGCTAGAAACAGCCCCGGAATCAGAGCTGCTGGAATCAGACTTGCTGGAATCAGTGGCAGAAGCAGCTGCTCCAGCTTCAGGAATGCCAGGTGCGAGATCAGTTGATTTGGTAGAACCGGATTCGAGCGAATCGGCTGTAGATGAGCTAATCTGCGGGGGTGGAGTGGGGCGCTGGGGCAGCAGCCTGGCCAATTGCCATGGCAACAAAATTATCAATATCAGGCCGCAACTGAGCAGCAGTGGCCAGTAGAGGGGCGCCAGATCCCGCGGCCAGAAGCCAGGCCTGGCCAGATCTCCCTGCCAATTGCGGCGCCACAACTCCCGCAACCGCAGCCGCAGGCTGGCCAGCACCGCCCTCAGGTCCTCTCCCAGGCGGGAGAGGGGATCCTGATAGGGCGCCGGTAGCGGAGCCCAGGACCGCTCAGGGCCATAGCCGAGCCGGGGAGGGTCTGCCGCCATCTTGCTCAGGTCTGTTTGTTCACTCAGGTTCGTAAAGACTTACAGGTTTGGACGGCTGTTGTCGCTTGGTTAGCCATACCGGCTTTGTGAGCCATTGCGGCTTGGTTAATCATCAAGGGCAGTTCTAAAAATCGCCCCCTGACCTCGCAGAGGCTGAAAAACCTTTTCTGTTTACTCCCCTTTAGGTTTGACTGCGCGGTCTCCATAGGCTGGACAGCCCGCGTCGGCTGGGGTCGGCATCTTGGCCCTGGGAGAAGCGCTGCACGTCGGCCGCTTCAGGGGTGGGTTCCTTCACGCCACAGACATCGCGATACATCTCGTCATAAGCCAGGGCGGAACGACTCCAGCTGAAATCGACGGACATGGCGCGTTGCTGCAGCTGGGCCCAGCTGGTTGGATTGCGATAGGCCTCCCAGGAGCGCACGATTGTGGTGTAGAAATCGATCGGCTCATAGCGATCAAAGCCATAGCCACAGCCGCTACCTTTGCCCCCTTCCGCCGCTGGATCATTGGGCGGCACCGTATCCACCAAGCCGCCCACCATGCGCACCACCGGAATTGAGCCGTAGCGCATGGCCAGCATCTGACTAATGCCACAGGGCTCAAAGCGGCTGGGCATTAAGAAGGCATCACTGCCAGCGTAGATCAGCCGTGATAGGGCATCGTCATAGGTGAGGAAGACAGCGAAGCGGCCGGGGTGGCGAGCCGCCATCTGCCAGAGCCCCGATTCATAGGTGCGATCTCCAGTGCCTAGCACCACAATCTGGCTGTCGGTATAGGCCAAAACCCGATCGGCCACCTGTAGCAGCAGATCCACGCCCTTTTGATCCACCAGCCTACTGACCATGCCCATTAGATAGCTTCTGGGCTTTACCTCCAGCCCCATTCGCTCCTGCAACGCTCGCTTGTTGATCGCCCTTGGAGCCAGGTCAGTGGCCGAAAACTTGGCGGGCAGGGTGATATCGGTGGCCGGGTTCCAGGCCTCCGTATCAATGCCATTGACTATGCCCCGCAATTTGCCGCTAATAAAATTAAGCAATCCATCCAGCTGCTCACCATACTCGCGAGTGCGGATTTCGGCGGCGTAGGTTGGAGAAACGGCATTCACTCGATCGGCATATAGCAGTGCCGCCGCCATGGTGTGGTCCCCTTGCATGTACCAGGGGCACCAGGTCATCCGATCCAGCTTCCAGCGCCAGGGGCCCTGGTACTTGAGGTTGTGAATGGTGAAAACTGTGCTGATCTCCGGATCTTGATGCATCCACACAGGAATCATGCCGGTGTGCCAGTCATGGCAATGCAACACCTGGGGCTTCCAGTGGTTCCAGGCAAATTCGGCCACGGCACTGGCGAAGAAGGTGAAGCGCCAGTCCTCGTCCTCGCCGCCGTAGATGCGTTCGCCATCGAAGACCGGATGGCCCACCAGATAGAGGGGCAGCCCCGTCTCTGGCTGGCTGATTTCAAAGATGGCGAAATCGTTGCCCATCGTCTGGCCCCGCCAGATGGGCTCTGAGGGAATCTGCAGCCGACTCCAGAGCCTGCCGTAGCCGGGCATGATCACGCGCACGTCGTGACCGAGGGCGGCCAAGGCCGGCGGCAGGGAACCCACCACATCGCCCATGCCGCCCACCTTGACCAGCGGCGCGCATTCCGCCGCAGCAAAGAGAATGCGCATGTCAGAAGGAAAATCTGGGCGCAACTTTACGGGTGGTCCGCGACCGGTCTGCCCCAGCCGCCTTTTCAGGGCAAAACGATCACCGGCGTGCCCATGCTCACCAGCTCAAACAGCTCGCGTACCTGCTCGTCGTAGAGCCGCACACAGCCGTGGGAAACGGCCTGGCCAACGCTGCGGCGGTTCGGGGTGCCATGGAAGCCCATGGTGGTGCAACCCTTTACGGTCAGCGCCGATCGGCCATTAAAGCCGCGGCGGCCTTTGCAGTCTCGGTGGAAGCCGATCCAGCGGCTGCCGAGGGGATTTTCCGGACCTGCTGGCACCAGCTGGCCCGTGGCGGGATGCTTCCAGACGGGATTGATCACCCGCTCAATTACCTCAAATTGGCCCACCGGCGTCTCCCAACCCGGCCTGCCCACCGCCACCGGAAAGCGTCGTAGCTCTTGGCCGCTATCGATCACCAGCAACAGGCGCCGCCGCCGGTCCAACACCAGCTCCCGCCCCTGGACGCTCCCATGGCCAGCTTTGCCATCCTCCTGGCTTTGGGCATCGCTCACCAGGGGGTTGAGATCCCTTGGGCTGGGGCCGGCGATCTGCTGGGCCCGCATGGGCTCCAGGGGGCCGCTGAGGAAGACGCTCAGCAGGCCGGTAGTCGTCAGGATCAAAGCCAGGCCGAGCCTGAGGGGCCAGGGCCTCTGCAGGTCGCTCTTCAGGGCGTTAGCGGCAAGCGCCGGTGGCGGCAGGCGGGGCACCAGGGGTGTTGGTAGGGATGGCGGCAGCGAAGTGGGTGGCAGCGGAGTTGCCGGCAGAGGAGTTGACCGCAGAGACTTTGGCGAAGCACCTCGATTGGGGCGGGAAGCGTCGGCAAAGAAAATCTCAACTTTCATAGTGCGGCGGCAGCACAGCGATGGGGACTGTGCTCAAAAAGAAAGAATCTTTAGAGGAGGGGGTAGGCCGTTGTCTGAGTTGATGAACTGGCAGATAAAGAAGATAGGCGTGCGGCAGGCAGGTTTGCTTTAGACGGCTTTGTTGCACACAGGTTCACTGTAGACACGTTTGCTGCAACAAGAGCCGCTGAATACAGGAGCTGCTGAATAGAGGCTTTCTGAATGCAGAGCTGCTGAATGCGGACCCGCTGAATGCAGAGTTGCATAATGCAAATTGCTGCTGAATGTAAAGCGCTGAACGAAAAGTGCTGCTGAGCGAAATGTGCTGCTGAATACACAGCGCTATGGGAACCTCTGAAAAACCGAACCACAGCCAATGGAAAGCTGATGTGGCAATGGCTGCCAGCTGACTGAGGCGACTAAATAACGATTTTCCAGAGCTTCCCTGGATGCGGAGCGGCTCAGTACAGACTTGCTTAGTGAAGACTTAGTGAAGACTTATTGAATACAGGCTTGCTGAATACAGGCTTGCTGAAAATAGAGCCTTTGAATGTAAAGTTGCTAGATGTGCAGTCTTTGCGGGTAAGGTTCCTGAGTTGAGAGTTGTTGAATGCAAAGTTGTTGAGGAAAGAGTTGTTGAGTAAAGATCGGCTGAGTGCGAGGTGCCGTTGAGCAGCCTCTGATGAGATGAACAGCGGGCTGATGAACAGCGGGCTGCTCAATGGCGCCCCGCAAATTTTAAATCTCACTGGTCCCATGATGCGAATCTCTTGGCGCTGCAGGCGTCGCGGTGCCTGGTCGCCCCACCCCTCTCGCGGCGCTCGTGGCCGATGGCCAATTTTCGAGGTGCCTTAGGCAGGGTTCCTTTGAGGGCTAGGGGAGCTCTGGTCAGCTGGTCCAGGGCTGACCAGCTGACCAAGTTCTGTCCAGCCCCCAAAGTGGTGCCCAGCTCTGCCAGTTGTGACCAGCTTCCCCTGGTCTGTGCTGCGGGCCTGAGTCGGGGTGGGCTGCTGCGCAAGACTCAAGGCAGCCAGTCGGCGTCGGCAAAGTTTGGTGGTCGCTTTTCCAGGAAGGCATTGCGACCTTCCTGGCCCTCGGCGGTTCGGTAGAAGAGGTGGGTGGCCTGGCCGGCCAACTCCTGCAGCCCCGCCATGCCGTCGGTTTCGGCATTGAAGGCGGCCTTGAGGCAGCGGATCGCTGTGGGACTGTGTGCCATTACCTCCCGGCCCCAGCGCACCCCCTCCGCCTGCAGTTGCTCCAGGGGCACCACCGCGTTCACCAGTCCCATCTCCAGCGCCTCCGAGGCGCCGTATTGACGGCAGAGGAACCAGATCTCCCGAGCTTTGCGCTGGCCCACCACCCGGGCCAGGTAGCTGGCGCCAAAGCCGCCATCAAAACTGCCCACCCTTGGCCCCGTCTGCCCGAAGCGGGCGTTTTCCGCCGCCAGCGAAAGGTCACAGAGCAGATGCAGCACCTGGCCACCACCGATGGCGTAGCCCGCCACCAGGGCGATCACCACCTTGGGCAGGCTGCGAATCAACCGCTGCAGGTCGAGCACATTCAGGCGCGGTACACCCTGCTCGTCGAGGTAGCCGCCATCGCCGCGCACGCTCTGGTCGCCACCGGCGCAGAAAGCCCAGCCCCCGTCGTCGGCGGGCCCAGCCCCGGTGAACAGCACCACGCCCACCCGGGGGTCCTCCCGCACCCGGGTGAAGGCATCGCAGAGTTCGATCACCGTGCGCGGCCGGAAGGCATTGCGGCGGCGGGGGCGGTTGATCGTGATCCGGGCGATGCCCTCGTCGCTGCTCTCGAAGATGATGTCCTCGTAACTACCCAGCTGCCGCCACTGCAGCGGTGGATCGGCTGGGGAGAAGACCTCTATCACGGCCGCTGCGGCATCAAAGAGGCCATTCTGCGCAGCGCCCGTCGCAGCTTCTCAACCAGCTCAGCCGGTGGCTGCTGGGCTGCTTTGAGGGCTGCTGCTCTCAATGCTGGTTTTGGCGCAGCCGCTGGCGCAGCAGGGCATCCTGGCGGCGGTCGGTGACCAGCCTCAACAGGGCCAGGGGCCGCTGCAAAGCCCAGCTCAAATCCCGCTCCAGCTCCTCCCAGCCACCGCACAGGCGCCCCGGCACCCCATGGACGGCCGCCAGGGCCACCGGATCGACGGGCTGGGGCATGGCAAACAGCCGTTCGAAATCCATCACCGCCGCCGGATCGGGCCGAATCGGCAGCTGTTCAAAAATGCCGCCGCCGCCGTTGTCGATCACCAGGATCGTCAGCTGACCGGTCAATTGGCTGCGCCACAGCCAGCCGTTGGCGTCGTGCAGCAGGGCCAGATCGCCGCTGATCAGCAAGGCTCTGCCGCAGGCCTGGGCCACCCCGCAGGCCAGCGACAGGGTGCCATCGATGCCAGAGGCGCCCCGAAAGGCCAGCACCGGTCGGGGCGGGCCATCGCCCACCGCAAAGCTCTCCCAATCCCGCACCGGCGAACTGTTGGCCAGCACCAAGGGCACATCAGCGGGCAATAGCCGGCTCAGCTGGCGGGCCAGGGCTGGTTCGCAGAGATCAGCATTGGCTGTTCCCAGGACCGCTTTGCTTAGTGACGCTTCCCTGCTTGCATCTGCCCCAGGTGAGGCCGGTGGGGTCGCCAGCTGGCTGTCCAGCCAAGCCTGCAGGGCCTGCTCCGCCGCCTGCCAGCGCTGGGCCAGGGCCAGGTTGGCGGCTGGGGGCTGATCCCCTTGCCACGTTTGCGGCAGGGCTGCCCACCAGGGCGCCAGACCGCTGCAGCAGCGCTGCTGGGCAGTGCCGAGGGCATCGAGATTGCGCGGCTCGGCCTCGCTGATCAGGGCCTGCAGACCGCTGAAATTGGTCAGCCACTGCTGCAGTCTGCGGCTGGCCGGCAGCGGACCCAGTCGCAGCAGCTGCTCAGGCTGCCACCCGGGTTTGGGGGCGGCCAGCAGCAGGTCGTAGCCGGCCACCAGGTTTAGATCCGCCATGCCCCGCAGGCCACTGAGGGCATCCGCCAGCAGCGGCCAGCCGGTGCGTTGCTGCAATTGCCGCAGAGCCGTTAGATGGGCGCCCCAGGATTGGGGTCTGCCGCGCCAAGGCCCGGCAACGATCAGGCCGGGTCGATCTGGATCGAGCCCCAGCTCCGCTCCCGCGCCCGGCTTCAACGCCGGCGGCGCCGGGCTGGATTGATCCGCAGGCCAATCAACTCCCCCTGAGGACACCGCCTGCAGGGCATGGGCGGGCCAGGCCCTGGCCACCGCCAGCAGGGCGGTGGAGCCGGCATGGAGGGGCTCATCAATGGGAAGGTTCAGCTGCACCGGCCCGGGCGCCGCCCATGCAGGCGTTGCCTGTTCGGGCCTTGCTTGGGCAGCTGCCTGGGCCAAGGTTGGCTGATCTGGACCAAGGCAGTGCCGGAAGGCGGTGGCGGCCAGCTCATCGAGGTTGGCCGCGGCCATGGCGTGCAGGCCGCGGCCATCGCCCAGCCCCTGCCAGCGCAGCGAGGCGAGCAGGAAGTCTTCCTGGTTCACGGTTTGGTTGGCGCCGCAACCCTTCAGCCGCGGCGGCCGATCCGCCGTGAGCAGCAGCAGCGGAATGGCGCCGTAATCGGCCTCCACCACGGCCGGCAGCAGGTTGGCCACCGCAGTGCCCGAGGTGGTGATCACGGCCGCCGGCAGGCCGGTGGCGCGGCCATGGCCGAGGGCAAAAAAAGCGGCGGAGCGCTCATCGATGGCCGTCACCAGAGCCAAGCCTTGCCGCTCCAACAGCCCGGCCGCCACCGCCAGGGGCCCGGAGCGGCTGCCGGGGCAGAGCACCAGCTGGCGCAGACCCCGCCGCATCAGGGCCCGCAGCAGGGTGAGGGCAGCCTCCAGGTTGGCTTGGGCGCGATCCAAACAGAGATGCCTTCCCGTCCGGGGTGGCTGCAGGATGGGGCGCCTATCTTCTCTCCAGGCCAGTGAGCAGCGAACCGACGGCCTCGCCCCGGCCCTGGCGGCAGCGGCTGGCCGACCTGCTTGCCCAACTGCTGCCGGTGCTGGCCTGGCTGCTGCTGGCCCTGGCGCTGCGCTGGTTGGTGGTGGAGCCGCGCTGGATTCCCTCCGATTCGATGCTGCCCACCCTGCGGCAACAGGATCGGGTGCTGGTGGAGAAGCTGCGGGTGCGGCTGCATCGGCCGCTGCCGATCGGCACCGTGGTGGTGTTCAGGCCGCCGCCGCCGCTGCAGGCCGCCGGCTACGACCCCAAGGCGGCGCTGATCAAACGGGTGGTGGCCCGGGCCGGCGACCGGGTGGAGGTGCGCCAGGGACTGTTGTGGCGCAATGGCGCCCCGGTGGCGAGTGATTGGGCGGCGGCGCCGATGGACTATCAACTGCAGCCCTTCACCCTGGCGGCGGGGCAGCTGCTGGTGCTGGGCGATAACCGCAATGCCAGCCTCGATTCCCACCTCTGGGGACCCCTGCCGGAGGAGGAGCTGATCGGCACGGCGATCTGGCGCTACTGGCCCCTGAACCGCTTTGGCCTGCTTAGCCGCCAGCTCAGCCGCAGGGAGATACGGATCTACGCCCCTTCAACCGCACCTTTGGCCGCTGAACATCTGGGGTAGGGTGCAGTTCGTGACCTAGCGCACACCGGACATGTTCAACCCGGAGTTCCTGACTAGCGACAACGAAGCCATAGGCGGCAACCCCCTGATCCAGTACCTCCAGGATCAGTCTCCGGATGTGTTGCAGCGGGTGGCTCGTTCAGCTAGTCATGAGATTCAAGACATCATTCGCCACAACGTGCAGGGCCTGCTCGGCATGCTGCCCTCCGAGCAGTTTGATGTGAAGATCCAGACCAGCCGTGAAAACCTGGCAGGCCTGCTGGGTTCAGCGATGATGACCGGTTACTTCCTGCGCCAGATGGAACAGCGCATGGAGCTGGAAACCAGCCTGATCGGCAGCTGCAGCCTGGCCGATAGTGATGCTGATCCGGGCGAATTACGGCTCTAAGGGCCAGGCCGCTCAGCTGTCGCGGTTGGGCACCACCCCTAATTTCACCAGGTTGCGATCGATGCTGGCCAGGTAGCGCCAGCTCTGCTGGTCCACTGCCCAGGGTCTTTCACCCAGTTCCATTGCCAGCGCTTCTAGATCCGCTGCGGTGCAGGGCACCGGCGCTTCGTAGTGGGCGGGCACCAATTGACGCATCTCCCCCAGCTGGGAAAGCTGCCGCAGCCAGTCGATCAGCAGCTGCCGGTGGCGGGGGAACACCAGCCGCTCCAACACCGGTGCCACCTGGATTACCGGCGCGCCAGGGGGTACCAATTGGCGAAATTCTTGCTGCCAATCCGGCTGCCAGCGGAAGGGATAAAAGGCGTTGGCGGCGCCGCCGGGTTGTCGGCTGGCGTTCCAGACCTGCTGGAGCAGCTCCCCTAGGCCCAGGAGGGCCAGTCGTTCGGGTCGCAGGAAGGAGGCGAACAGCACCAGCCGCCACCAGCCCTGGCGCCTCAGCTCGGCCGAATCCAACAGCGGCTGATCGGCCCGCTCGCGGGCGTGGAATAGCAGCGGCTTCGGATCGAGGTTGAATATGGTCGGCGGTTGCTCGCCGATGGCCACCAAGGCGTCTGTTACCAGCAAACTGCCGCTGGCCCGGTGCAGGCAGGCCGCCTCAAAAAAGTTTCCCACCCCCAAATCCAGGGGGCCCAGGGCGCACCAGTCGAGCTGGTCGCCGTGGGGCAGACCCTGCTCAAACAGCACCTTGGTGCGCTGGCGGGGGAAGCCCAGCCAGCTGGACGGCAGCGAGATTGGAAAACTCCACTGCCCCGGTGTCAGCCACAGCTGGGCCCGGGGAAAGGCCCGCGCCATCGCCGGCACCGGCAACTTGTGCTCCAACCCCGAGCTGGTGGGCAGCACGATCGTGAGCACCGGGCCATGCAGTTGCTCCAGCTCGGCCAGGGCCGCGCGCACTTCGCCGGTGGGGGCCACCGGCGCGTAGAGCAGCAGCCCCTGGCGCAGTCGCAGCACCGTCATCCGAATCGGCACCGCCACGTAGAACACCCCCAGCAACTGCTCCACGCTCCACAGCTGGCCGGGGATCAATTCCCGCACCAGGCTGCGGCGACGGCCGTAGGGATAGAGGGGCAGCAGCGGCCACCAGGGCCAGCGCTGCTGGCTGGCATCGCCAGGGATCGGGGGCTGGGAGATGGCGGCAATCACCGCGGCTGGGTGGAGCAAACGGGGGCCCATCCTCGCCGCTGGCCGACCGTTGCGGCA